>NZ_JBBODA010000011.1:0-180371 GCF_038002705.1 Paenibacillus sp. FSL H7-0716 | reverse complement strand
TGTTGTCGATGTTCTCCCATGTGAACACACCTCCGTGGACTCATTATCGCCAGTCTGTTAACTACTGTCCACTTTTTATTCTAGCTTCATGGAGTCCGAAACTTCGCTCAAAAGGCGATAAATTTGCAAATAACGCCATCTGGGTCCGAAAGCCTCAGTAGGGGCGGTGAATACACAATTGGATCGGGTAGCCGCCCCAGCGAACCATTGCGCGCACGCAGCAGTAACCGACCTAACGAACCAGTGTGTGTATGCACAGTAAAGCCCCAGCGAACCATTGTGCGCACACAGCAGTAACCGCCCCGGCGAACCTTTGCGTGAACGCAGCAATAACCGCCCCAGCAAACTTTTGCGCATAAGCAGTAACTAAAGGACCCAGATGACACTAATTGCAGCATTATTCGATATTTGAGTCGCTATCGGACCGCATAGTCGCTATTGGCTTGAAAAGTACCCTATATGAGCCTGTTTCTAAGGAATAGTGTCACTGGAGTCCGAAACTTCGCTCAAAAGGCGATAAATTTGCAAATAACGCCATCTGGGTCCGAAGGCCTCAGTTGGGGCTGATGAATACAGTATAGAAGCGGGCAGCCGACGGTCCACAACATAAAGTAGCGATTCCCATTAATGGCGAATCGCTGCTCTATATTGTTTACGATGTTTAAATGAAGCGAACCGTCTCATTTATAGTTAATTAAGCTGTTAATGCGACAGTCCCATTCTTTGAAGGTTTGATCTGCTTAAGAATAAGATCAAAGGTCATCTGCTTTTTATCGTTCATTATGGGATTCATGATCGGCAGAGGGTTGGTTTTCGAACACTTCTGCAGCTTCCTCTGCAGAAAATTCAGGTTCGAATTTACCTACGAGTGGTAATTTGTTTAATTTCGTAGTTTGTACTTCTGCTTTGGTAGGTTGATTGTTTTTTGAATGGCTCATACATACACCTCCTTTAATAAGGAACAACAAACCGTAGTTTGCCCTGAAAAAAGATGTTCTTATTCATGAAAATTTCAGGCTTTTGCATTTGAATGAACTAAGCCCATTTTATAATTGTTACAGCACCATTAACATCAACAATACATAATATGTTTTGACTGTATCCCTTTACCTTGTTATACCAAACAAACCCAGGGCAAGGAGGGGTGACACCATTGAAGGGGAACGAACACCACAGCAAATTTCTGTTGACTCATCGTGAGCGCGAAGTTTTTGAGCTTCTCGTGCAGGACAAAACGACTCGTGATATCGCTGGCTTATTATTTATCAGCGAAAAAACAGTTCGAAACCACATTTCCAATGTAATGCAAAAACTAAACGTTAAAGGCCGTTCACAAGCGGTTGTCGAGCTGATCAAGCTTGGGGAGCTGAAAATATAGCTGGCCATGTCTTCGGAAGTGACGCGTTTAAGCCTTCTTTTGCCCTTCGGGGCAAAGGGAGGTTTTTTGTTTACTCACCAAAACAACTGAAGAGTGAGTTAGATCACCGTATGATTTTTAAGACATGATAAATTAGAGCTATTAAGGTAGTTCAGGAGGATCTGCTATGACCAGATATGAACAACAAAGAAATTTTCTGAAATCCAATTTTCATGAATTCAAACATATCAAAACAGATAAGATCAAGGGAATTGCACAACCGCCAATTGTTACGCCATTTGATTCAGATTCACTAATTATTGATTTGCCCAAGGTCAGCAAAGACGTTGTAAGTAAAGAAAATATTTTTGATTGTATAGATCAAAGAAGAAGTACACGGTTCTATTCTGAGGATACTGTTAGTCTGGAGGAGTTATCCTATTTATTATGGGCTACCCAAGGGATTAGCGGTATGAATAAGAACGGGCTTACGCTGCGGACTGTACCCTGCAGTGGGGCGACACACACCTTTGAAACCTATTTAATGATTATGCGTGTAGAGGGCATTGGACAAGGGATCTACAGATACCTGCCTGTGGAACATAAGCTCTTATTTATGTTTGAATTAGATCAACTTGAACAAAAGATTGATGCTATTACTTTGGATCAGCCCTTTGTCCCTAACTTTGCCAAAAAAGCTTCTGTATTGTTTGCCTGGAGTACCACACCCTACCGCTCTGAATGGAAGTATGATATTTCTGCTCACAAAAAAATCCTCATTGATGTTGGACATGTCTGCCAGAACCTTTATTTAGCCAGCGAATCCATCGGTGCAGGTGCTTGCGCAATTGGAATCTATGATCAAAAGTTGGTTGATGAGATTTTAGAATTAGACGGCGATGAAGAGTTTGTTATCTATCTTGGGGCAGTTGGGAAGAAACGAGAGTAGCTGTGAATACTAGATATGGCTTCGGAAGTGAGGCATATAAGCCTTCTTCACCCTTCGGGGTGGGGGAGGTTTTTTGATTATAATCCAGTGTATTTGCCCAGCTGCTCAGTTTGAATGAAGAGGAAATCGTAATGTTTAATTGATAATCATTCTCATCGCATATATAATTAACCCAAAGTAAGAGGAAGCAGGGATGAGCATGGAGCGAAGCAATGGACTGAAAGAAGCAGAAACGATTGATGCCCATAAGACGCTTACATGTGAAGGGGTAGATTATAATTACCGTTTTGATGGGGCTCACTTTGAGATTAAACCTCCAGTCGAAATAGGGGAGGGCAGTTGCCGCAGCCTGCTTAGCCATGGATATATCCAGATGACAGATTTTAATCTCCGTTTTAATCGGGATATCGAAGCGAAGGGAAATTTTAGCACTCCGCGTACGGAGCTGGCTTTCTGCATGGGGCATGGCATTGAGTGGGGGACCTCACTGAAATCGGACTATTTTGTTATAGATACAGGAGAAATTGCGCTGTTTCATGGCGGAGTAAGAAGTGAAAACTGCACATACCTGAGTGGAGCGGGGTACCGATTTATCAGCATAGATATGAGTCCGGCACAATTTGAGCGGATGACCAGTGGTCTGACCGAAGATACACGGCTTCGCATCGGAGCTGGTGCGGGTTTGTTTTTTGGAAAAAATAACATCACACCATCCATCCGCTTCATTCTGTCGCAAATTGCGGATTGTTCCTATAGCCATGGCATGCGTGAACTTTATCTGGAGGGCAAAATGCTGGAGCTTATGGCGGTCTATCTCAATGAATCTTTATATGAAGCAGATCGGATTCCACGCTCGGTCAAGCTGTCCAGAGAGGATATGGAGAGCTTGCGGCTCGCTAAGGAGATTTTGCAGCGTGATTATTTGCACCCGCCAACGCTTGCAGGCCTTTCTCGCATTATATGCCTCAATGAGTTTAAGCTGAAAAAGGGCTTCAAGGAAATGTTTGGTTATACCGTACATGCTTACGTTATCGAACAACGGATGCAGAGAGCGCAGCAGCTGCTGGAACAAGGGAGTATGACTGTAAGTGAAGCAGCTTCCAGGGTTGGATACGGTAATGTGAGTCATTTCTCGGCAGCCTTCCGCAAAAAGTTCGGTGTGCGTCCAGGAGAATATCTGATCAGCGGCAGGCAGCGTCTCTTCGGTATTAAGATGTAAGTCCGTATCCTGCACAGATGCTCCTGATTTGGTTAATTATAATCCCTTAAACGGTAGCAATTGTGAACAACGTTCCTATACACTAGTGCACAGAGAATCATTCTCAGTGCACTTTTTTTGCGTGTAATTACCAAGAGTGGGGGAACAGCTGTGAGTAAAACCAAAACCGGCATGCCAAGGCTGCTGGAGATCGCCGGAGAGAAGCGAGGTTTGCTGCTCTTGTCCGGAATATTGTCATCTGTCAGCGCCGTATTAATGCTGATTCCGTTTTTGTCTGTTTATTTCATTTTGGCAGAGCTGCTGCGCCATGCTTCATCGCCTGGACAGGTCGACGGTGCGTATATGATCCGCTGGGGGTGGATTGCACTTGGAGGGTTAATCGGAGGGCTGGTGACTTCGTATTGTGGTATTATGTGCTCGCATATTGCGGCTTTTCGAATTCAATATAATTTGCGTGTGCGAATGACCGAGCATTTGGGCAGATTGCCGCTCGGTTTCCTGAATGGGACATCAACTGGCGTGGTCAAGAAGACGCTAGAGCAGAATGTCGACAAGGTGGAAAATTTCGTAGCACATCAGCTTCCCGATTTAGTCAGCGTGCTGGCTTCTACAGTGCTGATGATCGTAGCGATGTTTTGGCTTAGTCCGCCGTTGGCGGTAGCTTGCCTGCTGCCGATAATTATAGGATTAGGCGTGCAGTCAGCGCTTATGATGAGCAGCAGAGGCAAGGCCAGTGTGAAGCAGTATCATGATTCGTTGGAGCAGATCAATACTTCGGCGGTGCAGTATGTACGAGGGATGCCCGCGGTTAAGGTGTTCGGGCAGACGGTGCATTCTTTCAGAAAGTTCTACAGTGATATGACCAGCTACCGCGATTATTGTCTGGAGTATACGGACCGTTATCAAACAGGTTATGTCTTATTCAAAACATTGCTGGCGTCACCGTTTACCTTTATTTTGCCGGTGGGCGTATTTATGCTAAGCGGTCGACCGGATTCCATGTCCTTTGCGCTTGTACTGCTGTTCTTTCTGATTATGGCACCCGGCGTTTCATCTCCGCTCTACAAGCTACTTCTGCTGGCTTCAAGCACTCGGGATATTGGCGAAGGCGTGGAGCGGATGGACCGTCTCTTGGCACAGCAGCCTGTACCGGAAATAGCAGAACCGCTATCGCCGCATACTTTTGACGTTGAATTTGTGGATGTAACCTTCTCCTACAGTGAAGATGCAGAGACTGCAGCGGCGCTCAGCGAAGTCTCATTCCGTGCGGAACAAGGGAAGGTTACAGCACTGGTAGGCCCGTCAGGTTCGGGGAAATCGACGGTGGCCAGCCTGGTGCCGCGGTTCTGGGACCCGCAAGTGGGTGCGATCCGTATCGGTGGAGTCGATATTCGCCATATGGCGATCCATGAATTAATGAATACAGTTGCTTTTGTATTTCAGGAAACCTTCCTCTTCTATGACACTTTGTATGAGAATATTGCTGTCGGCAAACCGGGAGCGACTTTGGAGGAAGTCCAGGCTGCAGCCAGAGCGGCACAATGTGACGAGTTCATTACTCGGCTGCCGCAGGGATACGATACGTTAATTGGTGAAGGCGGTGTCTATCTCTCGGGTGGTGAGGAGCAGCGCATTGCGGTAGCTCGGGCTATTCTCAAAAATGCACCAGTGCTCGTGCTCGACGAAGCGACTGCTTTTGCCGACCCGGAAAATGAGTTTCATATGCAGTTAGCACTTACGGAGCTTATGCGCGGCAAGACGGTTATTGTCATTGCTCACCGACTCTCCTCTATACGTGAAGCTGCACAAATTCTGGTGCTGCGGGATGGAGAAATCGTGGAACGTGGAGAGCACGCAGGTTTGATTGAGGCGGACGGTCTTTACGCAAAAATGTGGCATGCCTACAGTGACGCCGGAGATTGGCATATGGAAAAAGGAGGGGATCAGCTATGAAGGTATTGCATAATATTACTGCCGGTAAACCGCAGCAGTTGCTGAAGCCTGTACTTTTTTCTTTGCTGGCTAATCTAGTTAGTGTGCTTCCATTCGCGCTTGTAATTGAGGCGGTGCGGTTGATTTTTGCTCCTTATATTACTGTAGGGGCAGAACTTCAGACAGAACGCCTTTGGTGGATCTGCGCAGGGCTTGTCGCCGTCATGGTGCTGATGTTCCTGAGTGAGATTCCTGCCTATCGCACCGCTTACCGCGGGGCATACAATGTTGCTGCACAGGGACGTGCGGAATTAGCAGAACATCTGCGGAAGCTTCCGCTGGGTTACCTGACTCGCCGGGACCCAGGTGATTTAGCCAATATGATGATGGGCGATTTCACGCTCGTTGAGACGGGCATTTCACATCTGCTGCCACAGCTTGCGGGGGCTTTTGTACTGCCGATATTTGCACTTGCTGGTTTACTGTTTCTGGACTGGCGGATGGCGATTTCCATGTTCGTAGCGCTGCCGGTTGCTCTTCTGATCATGTATCTATCGGGCAAGCTGCGGCGGAGACTCGGAGCGGATCATATGAAGGCCAAGCTGAACGCTGCGAACCGATTGCAAGAATACTTGAACGGCATACGGGTGATGAAAGCCTATAACCTGACGGGAGAACGATTTGTCCGTTTGGATAACTCTTTTAAAACTTTGATGAAGGAAAGTGTGAAGCTGGAGGGGATGTTCGGTCCGGTTATTCTAACCGCTATGGCTCTTCTTCGTGCGGGACTGACCTTAATGGTATACGTAGGTGTTCATCTATTATTAGGCGGGGAGCTCGGTATTTTGCAGTTGGCAGTATTCCTTATTGTCGGCACACGTATCTATGATCCATTGACTACAGCGCTAGCCAATTATGCCGAATTCCGCTACAACGAACAAGCGGGTGAACGTATAGTAGACCTGCTCCGCCAGCCGGTAATGACAGGTGCTACGAGTCCTCTTCCTAAGAGCAGCACCATTCGGTTTGACAATGTAACCTTCAGCTATGGAGGAGAGCCTGTACTCAAAAATTTAAGTCTGGAAATGCCGCAAGGTTCACTGACTGCAATTGTGGGCCCGTCAGGCAGCGGAAAAAGTACAGTGCTGCGCCTGATCTCACGTTTCTATGATCCCGATGAGGGAAGCGTTCTGCTAGGTGGACGCAACATCAAGGAGATTGATCCAGAACATCTGCTAGGATCCGTATCGGTGGTGTTTCAGGATGTGTACCTGTTCCAAGACACCATCGGGAACAACATTGCTTTTGGGCGGCCGGGGGCGTCGCAGCGGGATATTCAGCAGGCAGCGCAAATGGCTCACTGCCATGATTTCATCATGAAATTACCGCTTGGTTATGATACGCCGGTAGGCGAAGGCGGCAGTACGCTCTCCGGAGGGGAGAAGCAGCGAATTTCCATTGCCCGTGCGATTCTCAAGAATGCTCCAATTGTGCTGTTGGATGAAGCTACTGCATCGCTTGACCCGCAGAATGAGGCCGAAATCCAGAAAGGAATTGATGCGTTGATTACGGGCAGAACCGTCATTGTTATCGCTCACCGGCTGAAAACCATACGCGGTGCGGACAACATTATCGTACTGGAAGACGGTCGGCTGGTCGAGCAGGGACGGCATGATGCCTTACTTCTGCAAGGTGGACTGTACGACCGGCTCTGGAAGCTGCAACAGCAATCCGTCGGATTCCGCATCACATCTTAGGCGAAGCTCAGCACATTTTAGGAGGAAAACGTATGGCTATAACAAAGGATGAATCCGCTTGGCCGATCATAAGCCTTAGTTTGGGGGAGGCATTTGATCAGGAGACAGTAGAAGAATATATCGCTTATTGGGAAGAACTGCTCGCGCGCCGATCTGGCTTCGGCCTGCTGATGGTGCATTCTGCTGAGAAAAACACACGTCCAGAGCGTGCGGTCACACAGCTGTATATGAACTGGTGCAAGATGAACAAGCGGGAAATCGCCCAATATTGTTCAGGCATCGCGGTCGTAATGCAGAATGCAAAGTTGCTTGCTGTCTACAAGCCAGTTACAGCGTTGTCCACTAAAAGAACCTATGGCTGCCCCGGAGGCGCCTTCTCCGAAGAGGCTGAGGCGATAAGGTGGCTGGAGGAGCAATTGGCTAAGGCACCCTCGGGTACGAAAAGCTAATATAGCTGCCCGTATTTTGGAGATACACATTTAAGCTTTTTTCACCCTTTTGGGTGGGGAAGGCTTTTTTTATCTAGAAAGATAAGAATCCGCCAACCCCTTACAACCAACGTGTCAGAGTAAGCTTTTTGAAATGTAAATGGGGTGTGTTGGATGAAGATAAATAATAATTATATACTATGACCAAGAAGTTTGTAGAGGAATTAGGTTTTTCAAACATTAGAGGATGATCTCTTAAAATATAGACCATTCTCTAGTCCTATGGAATATCCTTTCTTTCAATTCCCTAATCCTAGTTTAGATTGGAATAAGTGATTTAATAAACCTGTAGATGAACACTGCCAATGGGTATTTCAAGTGGTCGAAGAGATGATGGAATTCTTTATTATTGACTTGCTGAAGTTTACCTGATGACCAACCAATCCTAATAGATTTGGGAATAATGCCTGAATTTATATTACCTTTTATCCCGGAAGAGAGAATGATATGTTTTTATACATCCGATACGGAGATTGAGAAACACAGTAATAAATCTATGATTAAGTTCTCCAATGAAATAAAGAACGCTTGCACTAAGGTGGACAGGTGGACATCAAAACTATAGAAAGAACACCAAACATGAGCGTAGAAGAACAATTTAGGTTAGTTCGTAAACATTTTAAAATGTAGGGATGACCGAGAGGTATACCTGCTCAAAGAAACCATTCCTTTGTCAGGGATGGTTTCTTCATAACTAGAAAAGTACACAGGTGTGCCCTTATAATAAATAGGAGCAAGTATCTGGCAGTAGACTGATGATGAGGGGAGAGAAGACATGTTTTTCTTTAAGAAAAATAAAGGCATCACAGAAGAGGCGCTGCAGGCCCTGGTTGAAGGCTTGGAGCAGGCTTATATGGATAAGGATGAAGAAGGTTTGAGCAAAAGATTTCATCCAGATAAGAGGGGAATGTCCTTTTTAAATCACTTTCAATTAATGATGACATTTCAAATCTATAATATAAAATCTGAAATCCTCGAATTTGAATTACTGTCGATGGATGCCACTAAAGCAGTCTTTACATACACTCGGAAGCACATTCATACCTGTGTTAACCCCGCCGATGAACGCGAGGAAAAAAGAAATCAAATTATCAGTTATTACGTTGAGGCTGTGAAGGAGAATGGTTCAATTTGGATTACGAGGTACAGCCCTTATAGCACGATTTTTGTAGATAAGAAGGGTGATTTCCTTAGTGGTGTGGATGCGGTCATTCCTCCTGGAGAAGAGATCAATTCAGGCATTGCGCGATTCATCCCGTATTTTCAGCTTGATAGCTATGTACCTGCAACCTTCCATGTCTACAGTAACAGTCAATTTATCGGATATTATCCGCTGGGAGAATATCATCGGTACGAACCTTCGCATACGTTCACGATTAATTATTTTGATAAGATAGAGGCAACTTCTGTAGAGAAGCATACAGCGGATTATATCTCCCAAGAGACCTTGTTGACCGCTCAAGTACTGCATCAGACTGATAATAGCTCTATAGTGGAGACGCAGTTGATGAACAATAATGTATTAGAGCATGAACTTGTTACCAGCCTGCTTACGAAGGATGGGTTCTATATGATTAGATTTCTGTATGCCAAAGGGGAGCCGATCCCGCCAGAGGAGCGAGAAAAGTGGAAGCGTGAGATGGTCACTTTAATAGAAAAAGAGCACAGCAGTTAACATAGAAACTTGCCGTTACAGACAACACGCGAACCGTATCCTAAGTAACGATAAGTTTTTTTGGTAATAATGAGAGAAAAGGAGAGATGAAAATGTCCTATATCGTTGATTTTAAAAATGTGTCTACGGTTGGGTTAGAATCTTCACCTGTAGTAGATGCGCTTGCTGGTCTGCGTGCTAATGAGGCCCGTTACTTTATGAACAAATACAAACATGAATTTACGGTTGTACAAGCCAGCGAAAGTCAGGAGACCCTTGATTATGTGAACCGAATTTTAAAAGAAGAACGTGATATTGAGTTTGCGGCCAAGCCTTTAGAAACGTCGCGTTTTCAAGTGGAAAATATTAAATTTGCTTATGTCTTTTATGAGGATGGCCTTGCGGTCAACGTTATGTATACGGTGGATGACCCTAAGAAGCGGGCCGTTGGTTTTAAGCTTTCTGAGGGGATGGAGATCCCAAAGGAGCTAGAAGAGAAGTTTAAGTTTGCAAGGCAGAAGTCCAAGCTAGCCGGAACAATTCGGGGTTCGTTTTTTGTAATTAAAAAAGAATACTAAAGTAAGCAAAATTGCAACATAATCAATGAGAGGGCCATCCTGTAAAAGGATGGCCCTAAACCTTGCCAGTATAGATAATTTGCGTAGGTTATCTATGGGAATGGACTCCCATTTAAGAGGCCGATTTATTATATAGAGCAACGAAAACTGGAGTAGCGTGCGCTTCACCATTTTTTTGTATGAGTAGCTAAGAAGGTGAAATGTATGGGATAAATCCCGCAGATAAGAGCTGAAGTAGCTGAGACGGTGAAATGTACGGTATAAATCCCGCAGATAAGAGCTGAAGTAGCTGAGACGGTGGAATGTACGGTATAAATCCCGCAGATAAGAGCTGAAGTAGCTGAGACGGTGAGATGTACGGTATAAATCCCGCAGATAAGAGCTGAGGTAGCTATGGCTATATCGACTTTGTTGGAGACTCTCCGGGGCATCAGATTTGATCCATTCAAATGTGTCCGACAAGCCACCTATCATTTGACAATGATAATGGTTATCGTTTACGATTTTGGTTTGTATAGGGATTTGCAGCTGCAAAGGATTAGCATGCTTTTGGACTTGGGAGGATTAACAGTGGATTGGGAAGAATACATCCAGATATGGGATGCTTCATGGATTCAACCGGTGGATATTCGCCAACATGTGATACCTAGACAGAGTAAACAGCAACATACACTCCCAGCTAGTTGTTTTATATTTGTCGTGCGGGGGCAAGGTGCGATCTGGTTGGATGGTAATCGGCATTCCTTAGAACGATTCTTTGTCTTACATGCAGGAAAAGGAAGTAACATCAAATTCGAGGTTGGACATGAGGATGTTACATACTATTACATTTTATATAGAGGTAGTATTTCTACTAAAGCTAGTAAAACAATATTGAAATCCTATCATATAAATAACCCTTTTCATCTGCAATATGCATGTAAACCAAATTCTCCGGTTGTTTTATATCGTCATGCGGAATCGATGTATGAGGAATGGAATCGCAGACCGGCTATGGAACGGTTCCAAGCGAAAATCCATTTCTATCAGTTCGTATATACACTTGTACAGCAGTTACGGCTTCAAGGCGTTGCCCCCAAAGAAATAGATTTAGTGGAACAGATCATTCAATACATTCACAAACATTATTATGAACCTATCTCACTTGAATCTATGGCAGAAGTTTGGAATTATAGCATTCAATATTTATCGAGGCAGTTCAAACGCCGGACAGGGAGAAGTCCCATTGAATATGTAATTCAGACCAGGATGGCTAAAGCGAAGGAGTTACTGATTCAAACCGATGCCACCGTACAGGAGATTGCTGTAAACGTAGGTTATAGTGATGTCTTTTATTTTACCCGTCTGTTTAAGAAGCAGGTTGGGACGACGCCAGTTCAATACAAAAATAAGGTGAAGTCAGGTTTGATCGTTTCAGATAGTCCATGGCAAGAGTTCTTATCCTCCATGGGCAAATATTCTTCTGCTTGTTATATTGATGATGATAATCATTATCAATATAAACTTGAAGGGGATAAACAGATGTTAAAGGGGATCGAAACGAAAAGAGGATTAATGCTAATGCTTGTGCTTACACTGTTACTTACAGCTTGCGGAAATGGGAACACTAGCCGTAATAGCAATGCGGGAGCAGAACCAACACAAAGTAAACCTTCCAATCAGGCCATTGAAAATACGGGTTTACGGAAAATAACAACGGTCATGGGGGATGTTAATGTTCCAGCCAATCCCCAACGTGTTGTAGTTGACTGGGATTTGGGACCAGTCTTAGCAGTTGGGGTAGTACCGGTTGGAGCATCAAATACCCAACTGGAGTATTCTCAGTTTCTCAAACCTTTCTTAGATGAGACGGTACAAGATATAGGGGCAGAAGGAAGTATTTCTTTTGAGAAAGTATTAGAGCTAGCGCCAGACGTCATCATAACCTGGAATAAAGATGCTTATAGTAACTACTCTAAGATCGCACCGACCGTATTATTTGATACAAGTAAATACGCAACGATTCAAGAAGAGATTACAGCTATGGGAGAAATCCTTGATCGAGAAGAAGAGGCTAAACAGTTTGTGGCAGATTTCGAAAAACGTAAAATAGCTGCCCGCGAAAAAATTAATAATGTAATTGCAAAAGATGCAACTATTTCTATCGTAGATTATATCACCGTAGAGAAATTTTTAATGGTCATTGGTAATCAGGGTGAGAGAGGCGGCAGAGCTACTTACGATATTTTAGGTCTGAATCCCGCTCCAAAAGTTCAAAGTGAAATTATTGATAAGGAAATGAGCCGGGTTGAAGTTTCTTGGGAAACGGTAAATGATTATGTAGGTGACTACGTTATTGTCCTTACCGTAAAGGACAAAGAACCGCCTAAGTTGCCAGCAACATGGAAGATGCTGGATGCGGTCAAAAACAATCGAATTATTGAGATTGATATGGAAAAATATTTTGCAGCAGATTCATACTCCTCCTTGTTACAAGCTGAAGATATTGCCGACAAATTATCGAAGCTGGCTTCATCGAAATAATCTTATTAGATTGAATCTACCTGAAGTCATTTAAATAAAAAGACGAAGCCTATTATGGCTTCGTCTTTTGTAGTTTTGCATTCCCTTTTACAAATGAACTATTGGACCGAAAGTACAGTCTCGAGCTCAGGTATATATTCCTTGACCATATTGTTGTCTTCCCACAGTCCTCTAGTCCCAGCTGGGGCTTGACCTTCGGAAACGACTAAATACGGTTTGATGGTTACGGTACTCGGTATAGTCTTGAAGGGTTCAAAACGAATATTATAAGATTCGCTTAAGGGGTGAGCACCAACGGGCTTCAGTTGAACGCCACGTTCATCCACAATATCAAACTGAAGAGCGATCCCCCCGTTAGCACCCTTATATTTCGAAGGGATAGAAGCGAGCATTTCTTCTACGCTCTGGCCAGGTTTGGTTTTGTACTCAACGGAGACCTGGGTTGTAATTGGGGTGATTTCCACCTTACTGATCTGCAAGTTAATGTTATCGTGATGCTTGGTCTCCTCTGAAGTTAGAGTTGTAAAAGGCGTTGATTTTGTAACGGGCAGAACGAATTCGAACGGGACATCGTAACCCTTTAACGACACATTTACAGTCAAGTCAAACTGATCAGGGAACTGGACCGTCTGTGTTGTTGTGCTCGGCTCATAATAAGTGTTCAAAACCTGAACCATTATGCTGGAAGCAGCCTCACCATCCATGTGTTCGTAACTCCAGAGCAGAGGTTGGCCTTTATAGAGCACCTCAAAATTATCCACCGCCCCTTTATTGGCATCTGAAGGCGGCGAATTGGGCTCCGAAGCCAGACGGTTTCCAGGAGTGGTTATATTCATAAGAATTCGGGTTCCGTCAAATAACAACGTTGGAATATTCATAGTCACATCGCCATGGGTCACGCTTTGGTTTACGTTTGTGATGAAATCCTCGGCTTGTTGAACACCGGGATCTAAGTTTTTTTCGCCCCATAATGAATAGATTTGTCCCAAAACCGGAATTTGCTTGAGTGCATCAGCCATTGCGGGCGATACAAAGCCGGAAGCAAGGACTGTAACTCCAAGGATTGCAGCGGCTGCAGTGGAAACCCACCATTTATTAAAAGTTTTGGATACATCTATCTTTCTCTGAACGGGGGAAATGGAATTATCGGTATCCCTGATGATTTGGTAAGTCTCATTCAGCTTGGAGCGGGCAATATCCGATAACTGAGCGGGAAGTAGGCTTTGGCAGTTCTTTAATTGTTCTTCTAACTTAGTGTTTACCATGTCGCAACTCCATTTCTTGATTGAATTGAGATGAATGCTTTAGCTTTTTGCGGGCGCGATGCAGCCGGGTCTTCACGGCAACCGTAGAAATTTCGAGAATGTCGGAAATTTGACGGATCGGCATGTCCTGTAGGTAATGAAGGTGAATGACAATCCGAAGGTTCTCCTCAAGATGTTGAACGGCATCCCATAATTCGATTTTCTCATAATCCTTGGAAGTGGAAGGGACTTCGGGAAGCTCTCCATAAGGGAGGGCTCTTGCGTTGTTTTTGAGCATTTTATTGCATTCATTAATCAGAATCCGGAAGATCCACGTTTTGAAAAAAGCGGGCTCTCTGAGTGTATGGATGTTCTTAAAGGCTTTAAGCATCGTCTCCTGCAGGGCATCTGCACAATCTTCTTCTTTGTTGACGATGGACCTTGCAGTTCTGTATAAAGGTAACTCTATCTCCTGCATCAACTGCACGAATGCTTCAGAGTCCCCAGCTTTGGCTTTGACGACAATAGGATCTATATGCAAAGATTTACCTGCTTTCTTGACTAGAAGTCTTAGGATGTTCGTAACGTTACTTAAATATTAGATCGGGTAGGTAGCTAGAAGGTTACCACAAACATGATTCTATTCTCCTCATCTCGCAAAGCTAGCAAGGTGAGAAATTGGTTTTTTTCACAAAAAAATCGCCGTTCGAATTCCCTGTCGGGAATCGGACGGCGATTTTCATAAGCTAATTAATCAATCAATCCATCAATCAATGATATAAATGACCCATTTCCCTTGATCGTTTGGCCGAATCGCGTATAGCATTTTTACATTTTCAACTGTCTCTTCTGCTATATCCAAGCGTTGTCCGATTACCGTTATATTCACCTGATGTTCGTTGGGTAACATGGAATCAATGCTTTCGATGTCTGTGAATTTGTACTGATATTGTTCGTCATAATAAGGCTCCATAGCCTCTGCTAGTTTTTTGTTTACGAACCCGGATTGATAAATTGTGTGGTCATGCTCAACTAAAGCAGTTAGGTTTTTTTCCAGCACTTCAAGTGCGGGGAGATCATTCTCTGTCAATTGATCTGCATATGATTTCAGATTTATCAACAATTCTGCCTTAAAGCTGGTTTCATTTGGCTGCTTGGGTTCTGTGATTTGCGGCTTCTGCGTATTAATCGCTGGACTTTGGGTTGGCGTATTTGCTCCTGTGCTCGGCTCCTGGTTTGGTTTAACGTCCCCTGCACATGCTGCCAGAAAGATTAAAGACATCAACATGAGCATTCTTGCAATAGTTTTTAACATCTAACCCAACCTTTTTGAGGATATGTTAGTTAGTCGCGAGAAAATATGGAGAAGTTACAAGGGCTGAATGAAGCCCCAAAAAAGCAGATTAAACCGTTAGTTTTTGTGTATCTACAGGGTCACGTCCGCTTACCGCAAGCATGATTGTAGAAATAATGACGAGTATGAAACAGAGCACAAATGAATACCGGTACCCAACAACACTAGCTAATAACCCGCCAACAAGACTGCCAATCAGTCTGCCGATCGTGGATGAATTAGAGTAGAGGGTGGATGCATACCCAGGCATGTTTGGAAGCAGATCCTGAATGTAGCTAATGCCAATGGCTGAAATAACAGCAACAAAAAAGGCAAGCAAAATTTGGGCTGCAAGCATCTGCCACATCGCGCCTGAAGTAATAACAACGAGATAATAAGCTCCTCCGAAAATGGCTCCACACATCATCAGGATTCTGTTACTGTATTTCGCACTGAGCAGTCCCAGCATGATCATAAATGGAATTTCCAGCGCAGCACAAATACTGCTGACTAAACCGACATCGCTTGTTGTTCCCCCTAGATTGTTGGTAATAAAGAGGGCAGTATTGATGCTACTCGTCCAGTGGGCTACATACATGAGTATCATAATCAGAAAAGGAAGCAGGACATTACGGTTCTGACCCAACCGGAAACTTTTTACTTTTACTTCTGCAGTACTGCTTTTCACTTCTGTATTTGATTTCAGGAATAGTGAAATAAGTAAGGCAACAAGCAGGAATACCCCGATGGTGCCCGAAAAAATCCCCTTAAATCCAACAGCAGCGATTAGCAGAGTACCGATTAAAGGACCTGTAATAAAGCCGAGAGAGAAAGCAGAACGCAAGGTAGAATTTGCAAACGCAGTATCCGTAAAATCGCTCTTATTCACTGCTTCTCTAGCTATGGCGAACAATTGAGGCATCCCTGGTGCACCGAGTGCGGTGAACACAATCATGTAAATGAATAAGATCGTAAAATCCCCAATGAGCAAGTATCCGCTATAAGCAAGGGCATTACAGAGCGTGGAGACAAGGTAAATGTTTCTTCGATTTAAGCCAAGGTCAGAGCGTCTCCCGATTAGTGTACTGATCCATATTCCGGCAATTAACGTGGTGGCCAGAAAAACACCAAACAGCCCGACAGATACTCCAAGCTGTTCCGTAAAATAAATGGATAAAAAGGGTGCGCTGAGTGAAATCCCCATCCCCTGCAGTAACATGCATAAAAAGAGTAAGCCATAAGAGGGAATCGAAAATAGTGCAGCTAGTCGTTTGAACATGTTGTGAAAGTACTCCTCTATATTTGTTTAGATATTTCATAAAAAAAAGCCGTTGAAATTGATTCCAACGGCTTTTTGTATGCTTGTTTTTTTCAAGACCTTATTCAACATCATAATTGATCGGAAAGAATAAGTCTATACTTTCGGCTGGATTTTATTTACTATTGTGAAGCCGGCAAAACCTAATAAATGGAGTGTTGTTAATGGACGTTACTTGTCATCTCGATAAGGCTGACTTACAGGATTATATTAGTAGGGTTTTTGGCAGCAGTTATTTCGTTGCTCGTGTTTCGCGCATGCATGGCGGCGCACAAAAGGTGGTCTACAAGATTGAGTGCAGTAATGGATTTTCCTGCGTTTTGTATGTGTGGGATCTTTCGATGAATTATTTTAAAGAAGAAAAAGCAAATGAAGATATAAATGAACAATCCTATGGAAGTCATTTATTCGAATTAAATAACAGGTACTTAACACAACATGGAATTCAGACCCCTGCTCTTTATGATCTGAATAAGGCAAAAGATCGTTACTCTTTCGATTATGCTCTGGTTGAATATATAGATGGAAGAATGGCAGAAACCTATTTTCATCATCCCGATTCACGTGTTCAAGATAAAGTTTTTCAGCGTGTGGGGGAAATGCTTACTGCTATGCATACCAACGAGAGGCATGTTTTTGGGAAAGCAAATGCTAACGAGAGCAGCATGAGCGAATGTCATTTATTACAAATGGAAAATGCGAAAGTGCAGCTAGCCTATGCCTCCCAACATATTGAGAAGATCAGGTCTAATCAAAGCAAACTGCTCGATAAGTTGTACGAGCTTGAATCAAAAATTCAACCCAGACAGCAATATGGGTTTATTCACGGGGAACTGGGACCTGACCATGTTATGGTTAATGATAAACTGGAGCCCTTTCTGATAGATATTGAAGGGGCAATGTACTATGACATTGAGCATGAACATAGTTTTTTACAGATGAGATTTGGGGATTTCTATCGGTACTTAAAGAACGATGCTCTGGATCATGATAGGCTGTTATTTTATCAATTCCACCATCATGTCTCCTTAACTTCAGGTGGATTAAAGCTGCTGCATAGAGGATTTCCTGACCAACAATTCGCCCAAGGCCTAGCTGATTATCAATCGGAACGCGCGCTGAGGTTTATCGAAGGATGAACTAAACAAGGCGTTTGGATTGATAACCTACTGCCATGTCCTCGAAAGTAACCTATTAGCCTTCTTCACCCTTTAGGGTGGGGGAGGTTTTTTCGTTATACAACTACAAGGCATAATAAAAGACCGCATCCACTGGAATTGCTTCCGGATCTGGCGGTCTGATGTCTTCGTTATGAATCAATCTTTATCTGAAAGGGTTAGTTAATGAAATTTAACGGTCTTGATGCGAGCCTCTTCTTCATAGCTAAGTGGTTTCGGAGATTGCGGAGTGTGCAGATGACGCTCCACGGAGTACTCCATTTTCCGGTAGTCCTCATTACCTGTATTCAATGTTGGATTCCAGTTTTCTGTCACCCAATTTTTAAGTTCCTTAAGTCCTGCTAGCATTTCCTCCAGCCTCCTTTGGCGAAGAAACAAAATAGATTTTGTAGTTCTTTGTTTACGCTTTCATTATAATCCTAAACTCCATTTTTTAAAAGGTGTGTCCGTCTGAAAAACACAGATTATTCAGTGAACATTGTGTGTTATTTAGGTTTTGTGCTTCATCTGGAGAGAAGTGTCTCCCTGTAGGAGACATTTTTAGTGAAGCTGAAAGGATACTCATTAGTACCCCTTTTTTATATTATTTTACATCCGTATATCCAACAAATACTGCCCGGAAGAAATAAATTTAGGGTGGAATATTTGCAGGATTATTTTCTAATGAATATGGAAAAATAAATGATTATTAGCTGCGAGTTATACTGAAAACCATTATTTTGTTAATCATAAATGAGATTGGTGGAAATAAATTTTATTTTTCTAAAAATAGAGAAAATAATTTACAAAACCAAAATATAATGATATTTTGTTTATGTAGAAAAGAAACCGCTCACAACTTAAGGGGGATTAACAATGACACTCACAAAGTTCCACGGAATTATACCTGCCTTTTATGCCTGCTATGACGATCAAGGAAACATTTCGGAATCCCGGACGCATGCTTTATGTGATTACTTATTTGAAAAAGGAGTTCAAGGTGTATATGTGGGAGGCAGCTCAGGAGAATGTATTTACCAGAGTCTCGACGAACGCAAAGCGGTACTAAGCTACGTAGCTAGTAACCTGAAAGGTAAAATGACACTGATTGCCCACGTGGGTGCCCCTTCCACTAGAGATAGTATTGAGTTAGCGAAACATGCTGCAACCTTAGGGTATGATGCATTATCCGCAATCCCGCCTATATATTTCAAATTACCTGATAGTGCAGTCTATAAATATTGGAGCGAGATTATGGAGGCAACCCCTCTTAGCTTCATTATCTACAACATTCCTCAGACTACTGGATATACACTGACTCCTTCCCTATTTGAGAAGCTGCTTGCGAACAAAAAGGTGATTGGTGTGAAGAACTCCTCCATGCCGACTATGGATATTGAAAGATTCAAAAGAGTGGGTGGAAAAGATGTAGTGGTATTTAATGGACCAGATGAACAATATGTTGCGGGAAGAATCATGGGAGCGGATGCGGGAATCGGTGGAACCTATGCGGTTATGCCTGAGCTGTTCCTCCAAGCAAATGAATTTGTTAAGGCTGGTAAGTTCGAAGAAGCTGGACAAATCCAAAGCGATATCAACGATATTATCATCGCCCTTTGTTCACTCAAAGGTGCCATGTATGCCGGAATAAAAGAGATTCTAAAATTAAGAGGCGTAAACATTGGCAGCGTAAGAGCACCGCTTGAGGCAGTAGCCGCTGAGGATGCTAGTCCGATCGCAGACATTATGAAATTGATTGATCAAGCTATTGAAAGATATTGCGGTTAGGATAATGAAGAAATCCATCGTATGCTTTGGCGATTCTAATACTTGGGGCTACGACGCAGAGACAGACCGCAGATTTAAGGATGATATTCGTTGGACGGGAATTCTTCATACAGAATTGGGTGACGCCTACCGAATGATCGAAGAAGGGCTTCCCGGCAGAACAAGTGTCAGTGAGGACCCTCTATTTGAAGGACTTTCTGGAATCTCCTATATTTATCCCTGCCTGATGTCACATTCGCCATTAGACTTGGTTGTGATCATGCTTGGGACCAATGATACAAAAGAAAGGTTTGGACTAACTTCTTATAACATCGCACAAGGTATTGTTAGGTTGGCTCTTAAAGCTAAAGGTAGCGGTGCTGGACCCGAGGGGAAGGCTCCAGAGGTTCTAGTAATCGCGCCCCCTCCGATTGGAGCAGAGTATATTCATACCCCTATTGGCAAACCAATGGGTAGCGGATGTAGTGAGAAGTCTACGGAGCTCGCTGAGCATCTTGTAGCTTTGCTAACGGGAACCGGCATCCACTTTGTAGATTCCAGAGAACATGTATCGATGAATGAAATTGATTATATGCATCTTGATCCGCGAGGACATCGCAACATGGCCGATTTAGTGCAATACCATGCCAGACGGATTTTAAATTAAAGGTTCACAGAAGATAATGCTCACAAAACTTTTAGGGAGGTTTATAAATGAAGAAAAAACGTTTACTCTCGACAATGGTTGCGCTAATGGTGATTATTTCTTTAATTTCAGGTTGCTCAGGTAACAATGCTGCAAGCTCTAATACATCCGATAATTCTTCTGCATCTGGGAAGGAAAAAGTGGCGATCAGAGTATGGCTGACTCCACAGTGGAAGGGTGTTGTGGATGCCACGGAGGCAGGCGCGGACTATGATAGCTTCCTAAAGCACGCCGCTGAGAAATTCAAAGCACAATATGATAAATACGATGCGGATATTCAAATAGAGGTCATTGCTGGAGATCAGCGCGATCAATTGCTTAACGTTAACTTAAGCGGGGGAACACCACCAGATGTGTTCTTTGAGAGTGTATTCCCGATGGGGGATTACGTTCACCGTGGAGCATTGGTTCCTTTGACCGACATCATTGATGAAGACGCGAAAAGCGATATTGCTCAAAACTACTGGGACGCTGTTACGTTCGGAGAAGATATTTACTTCTATCCATTCCAGCACAACCCAGGCACCTTGGTTTACAACGCGGACATGTTTAAAGCAGCAGGCTTAGAGAAGTTTGTGGGTGAAGAATCCGAAATCAAAACTTGGAACTTGGATGAATATCAACAAATTCTTGAGGGTCTGAAAAACAATCTGCCGAAGGATAAGTATTCCAATGCATATCCAATGGCATTATTCGCTGTAAATAATCAGGGCGATACATGGAACCTTGCCTATATGAGAATGTTCGGCAATAAGTTCTTTGATGATCAAGGCAACATTGTACTGAACGATGAGAACGGAGTTAAAGCTGCAACTTGGCTGAAAAACCTATATGACGGCGGATATACAAATCCAGGCGCAGAATCCGTTTCTTCTAATGATGCCAATGCTATGTTCCAAAATCAGCAATTAGCGATCAGTTTCACTAACCCGATTCTGTTTAATGGTACGAAAGCTAATATGGCGGATGGTACGGCAGCGAAATTCGATATGAGACTTGCTAATATTCCGTCGGAAAGCGGCGATCCTCTATCCTTTACTTATGTAGTAGGCGCTAGTGTATTCAAGTCCAAAGATGCTAAGAAGACTGAAGTAGCTAAGGATTTCGTGAAGTTCTTCTCAAGCGATCCTGAGTTAGTTAAATCCTCTAAGAATGGTATTCCTGTAAGAAGTTCTGTAGCCGAAGCACTTAAAGCGGAGAATCCACTGTTTGCAGCTTACGATGCCAATTCTAAATATTTGTTCAACTTCACAGGCAACGTTCCAGGATACAGCCAATTAAGAGAGGTTTTATATCCAGAGCTACAAGCACTTTACATGGGAGCTAAGACACCGGAACAGTTTGTACAAGATTATCAGGCAAGTGGCAACAAGGTGATTGAGACCAATAAAGCTGGCTCTGTAATTTTCCAATAATCTAAGACCAGATAAACAATACACGATTGACAGCCTTTAGGGTCTGAAGAGACTCTGGGGCTGTTAATTAGAAAGGTAAACGATATGAAACTACGTAGTAATTACCTAAAAGAGAATATTACAGGTTATCTGTTTATTTTACCTCAGATGATAGTATTCTTAGCCTTTCTTGTCTATCCGATCTTAGAAGGGATGCGGCTGAGTCTATACCAGATTAATTATGACAGTGAGAAATTTGTGGGTTTTGCCAATTACACCACATTGTTTAATGATCCGGTATTTTTTAAGGCTACCATCAACACCGTTGTGTTCGTAATATTTATCGTTCTACTTACAGTGGGGTTTGCATTGTTCGTAGCCTCCGCGGTATTTGATAAAAATGCTAAGTACGTTTCCTTTATTAGAGGAAGTTATTATATCCCGGTAATGGTGTCCATGGTGGTTATGAGTATGGTCTGGAGCTTTTTGCTGAATCCGGCTAATGGACTTATCTCTTATCTATATAAAGACATGGGACTAGGGACGATTAATCTGCTGGGAAATCCAAAGACGGTTCTGCCAGTCGTGATATTTGTAACCTTCGCAACTAACGTGGGCCAGGCAATTATTCTGTATATAGCTGCGATGATTGGTGTCTCGAAAGAGCTTTTTGAAGCAGCCGAAATCGACGGTGCTAGCAGATGGCAAGTGATATCAAAGATCCTGATTCCTTCGGTAGGACCTACAACAACATATATTACGATTATCAATATTATTGCCGTATTAAAAATCTTTGTAGTCATTCAGTTACTGACCGGTGGCGGACCGAACAATTCCTCCGTAACACTGATGTACTACCTTTATAATAATGCCTTTAAATATAACCAACTCGGCGTAGCTTCTGCGGTAGGGGTTATCATGTTCGTGATTACATTGATATTGTCTGTGCCACAGCTACGAAGCATGATTAAGGTGAAGTGAGGGGGAATACAACATGTCGAAGATTAAAAACAAGAAAAAGAGAGAGAAGTTTGATGTGATATCGAATGTAATCATTATCCTCTTCGCGCTCCTTAATCTTTTTCCACTATATTGGTTATTCACAAGTTCACTCAAGAACAGCTCGGATGTTGTGAAAATGCCTCCAGACTGGTGGCCCAAATCGATTACATTCTCCAACTATGTGGATGTATTTCAGAACCAGCCAGCTTTAAGATGGACGTTTAATAGTATTTATGTATCTGGTATTTCTACTATTTTGGTTATCGTTGTAGGCTCTATGGCCGCCTATGCGTTCTCAAAGATTAATTTTAAAGGTAAAAATATAATCTTCATTATCTTTATTTCAAGCTTGATGATTCCTAAAGAAATTATGATTGTACCCTTATTCCGGATCACCCAACAATTTGGAATGGTAAATAGTTATAACGGTATGATTTGGCCGAACGTGGCGGGTGCATTTGGAGTGTTCCTATTAAAGGGATTCTTCGATTTAACCCCTAATGCCTTAAGAGAAGCCGGGAGAATAGATGGTGCAAATGAATGGAGAATCTTCACACGCATCATGTTGCCTATTGTCAAACCTGGTATTGGAGCCTTATTTATTCTGAATTTCGTGCAAGTCTGGAATGATTACTTGTGGCAGCTGGTTATAGGCCAAGAGAACAAAATGAAAACATTAATGGTTGGTACTGCGACCTTAATGCAGGATTTGAATCCTAATTTCGCTTATAAAATGGCCGGAGCTACCATCGCTGCAATTCCGATGTTGCTAGTGTTCATGTTATTCCAACGGTTCTTCACCAATGGGATTACAGCAGGAGCAGTTAAAGAATAAATAAAAATGTGGAGTGGGTTACTGATGAATACTGAAAATAATGTACTTAAAAAAATAAAACATAAATTAGTCGTCTCCAGTCAAGCCTTACCAGAAGAACCGCTGCATAGCCCGTTTATTATGGGGAGAATGGCTTATGCTGCTTACTTAGGCGGGGCTTCTGGAATTCGGGCAAACAGCGTAGCGGATATTCAAGAAATCAAAAAGCAAGTGAATCTGCCGATCATTGGGATAATCAAAAAGGTGTATGAAGGCTCTGAAGTCTTTATTACACCCACTCAGAAGGAAGTCGATGAGCTTTACCGCGAAGGGGTAGATATCATTGCTATGGATGCTACAGACCGTATTCGCCCGGACGGATCTACTATTTCTGAACTTTTTCCACTTTTAAAAGAGACCTATAAAGATCAACTGTTTATGGCGGATTGTTCTACATTTGCGGAAGCTGCGAAGGCTGTTGAGCTGGGATTTGATCTGATAGGAACTACCTTAAGCGGTTATACAGAGGCTACTAAAGGCCGCAACTTGCCAGATTTTGAATTGGTTCAACAAATCGTCAACAATTTCTCTGTTCCCGTTATAGCTGAAGGTGGGGTCTCCACTCCTGAAGAATTAAAGATCATGTTTGATTTAGGTGTGTATTCAGCAGTGGTTGGCTCTGCGATCACGAGACCGATGGAGATTACGAAACGGTTTGTGAACGCTATTCAGTAGAACGCCAGAGAGGGTAGATGGGAATGAGGATTGTAGCCGTAGATATTGGCGGTACCAATACCAAGATGTGTATATGCGATAAACAGGGGAATGTACATGACTTCAAGGAGTATGCAACAGAAAGCTACTTGGGGGGACCCCATGTAATCTCGAGAATGCTGGAAAAAATTGCAGAATATGAGCATTTTGATGCCATTGCCATAAGCACCGCGGGCCAAGTTAATGCAGAAGAAGGATTTATTGTCTATGCTAACGAAAATATACCTAGATATACTGGAATGAAAATTAAGGATATTGTCACCCATCATTTTCATAAACCTGTTATGGTAGAGAACGATGTGAATTCAGCAGCATTAGGCGAGGCTTATTTTGGGGCTGCTCAGAGCTTTAACAATTTCTTATGTCTAACCTTTGGCACAGGCATTGGCGGTGCGATCGTCATTAATCGCCAAATCTATAAAGGGGCTAATGGGGTAGCGGCTGAATTTGGCCATATCTTTACTCACCCATTGTCGGCCACATCCGGAGTAGAAGGACTGCCGTATTATGAGAAATACGCTTCAACTACAGCTTTAGTGAAGATGGCTCAGCTCGCAGATCCCGAATGCACGGACGGAAAAGCCTTATTTGATAAAATACAGAGTGGAAATGAGCAGCTTGAACGTATTTTAGATCTATGGATTACTGAAGTGGCTGTTGGTTTAGCTTCTATCACACATATCTTCAATCCATCCGCGATTATTATTGGTGGCGGCGTAATGGAACAAGAAGATTTGGTTCGAAGGGTAGAAGAGCGCACGAAGTCTTTGATTATGGAAAGCTTTGCGGGAGTGAGAATTGTTAAAGCCTCATTAGGGAATAAGGCAGGTCTGCTGGGAGCTTCCTCCTTATTCGTACATTAACTTATTGAAAAGGAGGGGCTTTTTTGCGGACAATCAGTATTTTTTCTTCAATTCATTCTAAATACAATAATTTGACGAATACGGAGAAGAAGGTAGCGGACTACGTACTGGAGAATACGAGAAGCGTAGTCTACATGTCGATTACTGATCTTGCAGATGCATGTGATGTTGGGGAATCAAGTATATTTCGATTTTGCAAATCTTTAAGTTATAAAGGGTATCAAGAGTTCAAGATCGCATTAGCACATAGCATCACTGTGGAGAATGAGATCCCGCAGCTTACCGATCAAATTCTGATGGATGATACAATTGAAGCTGTTGCTTCTAAAGTACTGACCACGAATGTAAGTGCACTCAACGAGACCTATAATTTAATTGATATACAGAAGATCAGTGAGGCCATTGAGTATTTGATTAATGCAGAACGTGTATTGTTTTTCGGTGTGGGCTCTTCTCTAGTCACAGCTATGGAAGCCAAGATTAAATTTATGCGCATTACGAACAAAACGGAATGTTTAATGGATTCACATCTGCAGATGATGTCGGCAGCGCTGATGTCTAACCGGGATGTCGCTGTTGTGATTTCTTATTCCGGCTCGACCAAGGATAGCATTGAGGTTGCGAGAAAAGCAAAGGAAAGAGGAGCCAAAGTAATATCCATTACTAGGTTTGAAAAGTCACCGTTAACCTCGTACTCCGATCTGACCCTGCTATGTGGTGCTAATGAAGGACCGTTGCAAGGGGGTTCATTATCTGCAAAGATATCGCAGCTCTATCTGCTTGATATTTTATATGTAGAATATTTCAAGAAGACTAGTGAGCAATCCATAATCAATAAAGAAACTACAGCTTCAGCAGTCAGTGAGAAACTGGTTTAGTACATTAAGATGTGAGGGGAATGGGAAGTTATGATCTTAGGTTCTTTGTCATCTTGGGAAGAGCATATCAAGTATGAGAATCCAGTCATTGTTGAGGCTATTGAGGAATTGAAAGTGATCTTACAACATGATCCTGATCTTGGGCGAATCGAAATCCGCGGGAACGAAATGTATGCTTCCATTATGGCTCTTGAGGCAAAATCGCTGGAGGAACAAGTCGCAGAGAAGCATGAGACTTATATTGATGTGCATTATCTGATCGAAGGTGAAGAAACGATTGGCTGGGCACCCCTGCAAGAAGGGATCGAACCCATTAAGCCTTACGATGCCGAAGGAGAATATGCGCTTTATCCCCCATCAGCAGATGAAATATTGTTATCTTTGAAGCCTGGAATGTTCGCGGTCTTTTTCCCTCATGATGTTCACAGACCGGGTATGGGTCAACCGGGGCAGCCGATTAAAAAAGCTGTCATTAAAATCCACACAAATCTACTAACTCGATAACATTGAGATTGAGGCTGGTAGCGGAACCATTCCGCTGTCAGCTTTTTTTGCATCGCTTCTATTTACTTATATCTAAATTTATAAATATACAAAATATAAAGATTGGTGGTAAACTTAACATGCCTAAAGCTTTTTTTGTAGAGCTTAAGGATTTTTTTGCATGCACATTTATGAGTGAGCAAAGAATATTACAGAGAATTACACTATAGAAGGAATAATGGAGGCAGGAGAGTTAAATGAAGAATAAAGGTCTAAAGAAAATGTTGTTGTTATCTATGATGGTTGTTGTCATCGCTGCACTTGCAGTGGGTTGTGGTTCGAAAAATAATACAAATACAGAATCGTCAGAGGGAGCTGCTCCAGAGGCTGCAAAAGAAGTTACCTCCTTGTCGCTAGGTTTATTGCCCTCGATTGATGCTATTCCTTTTATCATCGCACATGAACAAGGTTTCGATAAAAACCACGGTGTGGATCTGGATATCCAGACGTTTAAAAGCGCCAAAGATCGGGATGTAGCTTTTCAAGCAGGCAAGCTGGATGGTCTAAGTGCTGACCTGGTTGCGATCTCCATTTACAATGAGGCTGGACTGGATGTGAAGATCACCAGTACAACTTTTGGGGAATTTGATTTGCTGACTGGAAATGAATCGATCCAGGATGTGAAGGATTTGAAGGGGAAAACCGTGATTTTGTCCAAAAATACCTCCACACAATATACAGTAGCAATGATGCTGAAACAAGCAGGTCTGACCGAAGATGATATTACAGTGACAGAGGTTCCACAGATTCCGACCCGTTTAGAATTGCTTAAAAATAATAAGGCGGATGCGGCTATTTTGCCAGAGCCTTTTGTAACGATGGGCAAAACCTCAGGCCTGCGTGTACTGAGCTCAACGATAACTGCGGGAGTAAATCCGTTCGTATTAGCTTTCCCGCAAACTGCAATTGATGCCAAAGCAGAAGCTATCCGCAGTATGTATGCTGCATATGATGAAGCAGTAGCTTATATGAAATCCCATGAACAATCTGAATATATCGATCTTGTAATCAAAGAAGTAGGATATCCGGAAACATTAAAAGATGAGATCAAGGTACCGGATTATGTACCAGCTTATCAAGTGGATGTGAAGGAAGTAGAGGCCGCATTTGCTTGGGCACGGGAAAAAGGTTTGCTCAGCAAAAATATCTCGGCTGAAGATGTGATTTCTGATGTCCAATTCAAGAAATAAAGGACTCGTTATAAAGGATCTGAAAGTAGAATATAAGAGCGGACAATTGGCCTTGGGTCAGGTAGATTTAACTTTGCCGGAGCACGGGATTTACACCATTATCGGACCCTCCGGCAGCGGGAAATCAACTTTATTACGGGCGATTGCGGGCTTGCTGCCTAGCTATCAGGGACAAATTCTTTTTAATGAGAAATCTGTGCATGAGAAAGAAACGTTAATCGGGCTGGTGCCGCAGAACTACGGGCTTCTTCCTTGGAAGACTGTACATGATAATATTCAGATAGCGATGAAGATTACGCATACGGCAAGTGCATCCAAGCAAGAACGGGAGACGCAGATTAAGCAGTGGCTTTCGTCGATGGGGATCTCTGATTTAGCAGAACGTTATCCTTTATCCCTCAGTGGAGGCCAGCAGCAAAGAGTAGCGATTGCCAGAGCTTTTGCCATTTTGCCTACTATTCTGTTGCTGGACGAGCCATTCTCTGCACTCGATGCAATAACAAGGGAAACACTACAGGTTCTCTTTTTAGATAATTGGCTGGCTAACCCTACGACTACGTTATTTGTCACTCATGATGTGGAAGAAGCGATTCTGCTGGGGCAAAAGATTATCGTCATGCCGTCCAACAAAGAAACTACACCTGGAATTATTGATAATCATTTGGTGTTTCATATGAAGCATGAGAATAAGCGGGACAGTGTGGATTTCTTTGAGCAGACTAAGCGGATTAGAAAGGTAATGCAGGAGATATGGTAAACAAACGTCGACTTCATCATCTAGTAAGGCTTCTATTTGTATTTGTCTGTATGAATGTAGTCTGGTATATCGCATTTTTACTTATGAACCATTCGATTTTGCCAAGTCCCTTTGCTGTATATAAGGCGATGTTTCAGTTAGGGGCGCAGGATATTGCTATAAATGTAGGGTATAGCTTGTTCAGAATTTTTGCAGGTGTGGTACTGGCTTTAATTATTGGACTGCTTATAGGTCTTCTAATGGGACGTTCGTTGACCTGGAACAAACTGCTGGACCCTGTGGTTTACTTGACCTATCCGGTTCCCAAAATTGCCCTGCTTCCAGTAGTGATGCTGTTCTTCGGGCTGGGGGAAACGTCCAAAATCCTAATGATCATGCTGATTCTATTGTTTCAGATCATCATTTCGGTAAGGGATGGGGTTAAGGCTATTCCGGACAATACCTATGATGTCTTAACTAGTATAGGTGCCAGCGCTGTGCAGAAATTCTGGCATGTGACACTGCCGGGGGCATTGTCAGTAATTCTGAGTACGATTCGTATTTCGCTAGGGACAGCGATATCCGTACTGTTTTTTACGGAGATTTATGGAACAGAGCACGGTATGGGCTTTTTCATCATGGATGCGTGGTTAAGATTAGATTATCCGGAGATGTATGCGGGAATTATGTTGTTCAGCTTGGTCGGTTTTATTCTCTTCTTGCTTGTTGATTTTCTTGATTACAAGTTTATGAAGTGGCGGAACTAAATTTAGTTGGAGATTAAACTATAGCTTTCCTTTGTCTGAGTTTAGGCAAGGGGGAGCTTTTTTTATATGATTTTTTGGGGGCAACAAAATTAATTTTAGTTTCATTATTATTTGAATGGAAAAATAAAACAGTAAAATAAATGGAGGAAAAAATGAAAATTAAACATACTTAGGGCTGTAAACCCCCGTTTATTTTAGAGAAACATAAAGATGGTGAGATGAAAAGAGGGAATTTGTTTTAAAAAAACTAATAAATCTCTTAATTTCTTGCAAATCTATTGGAAATTATATTCATAAAAGTATAAAAAGGTTTAGTTTAATTTATTTACAACCAGATTTTAGTATGGTATTTTATCAATGGAAACGGATTCATTTAGATTTTGTGGAATGATTTTAAGTTATTGCGAATGGAAGGGACTATTCACTTCATAAAAATGAAAACGCTAATAAAAGGTTGGGGGTAATTATTTTTGAATAAATATGGACGGAAGCTATGGCTTACGGTGCTGATTTTCGTGATTGTGATTGGCGGGCTGACGTATTATTGGGCTTCTAAGGACGAAAATCCAGCAACACTGTCTCAGGAGTCTGCCAAAGAAGCAACGGGTGAATCGGGAAAGGAAATTCTTCCAACGGCGACAGCAGCTAACACAAGTAGTGGAACCGCATATACGTTGACTGTGGATACGGCCAATCCGGGAGCTAAGATCAGCCCGATGTTGTATGGAGCCTTTTTCGAAGAGATTAATCATGCGGGAGATGGAGGGCTATATGCAGAGCTGATTTCCAATCGTTCCTTTGAGGATAGTTCGGTCACACTGTTCAATTGGTGGATTGATGAAAAAGGAGGGAGTAAAGGGAAGCTTGCTCTGACCAGCACTAAGCTTTTGAACGAGGCTCAGACCCAGGCAATGGCTTTAACAGTATCATCAGCTGCCGAGGGTGGTTCGGTATCTGCTGTGAATAATGGTTACTGGGGGATTGCTTTGACGAAGGATGCCAGTTACAAGTTGTCTTTCTATGCGCGGCCAGAGCCAGGGGACAATATGCCACTGCGTATAACGTTAGAGAGCCCAGATGGCAAAGAGCTATATGCGGAACAGACCGTTGATAAGTTAAAAGAAGGATGGAATCCATATACATACACACTGACTTCTACAGGTACTGTAGCAAACGCACGAATTGTAATCTCTACTGCCAATGTAGGGACTGTTTATCTCGATATGGTGTCTTTGTTTCCTGAGACTTGGAACAACAGGGAGAATGGGCTTCGCATCGATTTGGCTGAAAAGGTAGCTGCGATGAAACCCGCATTTGTTCGTTTTCCGGGGGGATGTTTTGTGGAAGGGAAAACGCCAACGGATGCTTATCAATGGAAGAACACCATTGGTCCGATTGAAACGCGTCCCGGTCATAAGGGATATTGGGATTACCGCTCCTCAGATGGGCTGGGCTTCCACGAATATCTGCAATGGGCCGAAGATCTGAAAGCGGAACCATTATATGTAGCTTATATCGGAATTTCACATAACGGAGATCCTATAGCCAAGCAGAATACCGTTCCAGTCAGTGAAATTCAGCCATGGATACAAGATGCACTGGACGCCATTGAATATGCAAACGGACCGGTTACTAGCAAATGGGGGGCACAAAGAGCCGCCAATGGTCATCCGGAGCCTTTTAATATGAAATATGTAGAGATTGGTAACGAAAACAATTTCCAGATGAGTGAATATATTAAGCGTTATGGCTTGTTTTATAAGGCAATTAAAGAGAAGTATCCAGAGATTCATCTCATTGCCAATGCGGCAGTTGAAGGTGAGCCTATCGAAATGGTTGATGAGCATTACTATGAAACCTCTGAATGGTTCCTCAGCAACTCGAACAGATACGATACTTATGACCGGAGTGGTCCTGAGATTTATGTTGGTGAGTATGCGGTGACCAAGGGTGCCGGAGAAGGCAATCTGAACGCTGCAATCGGCGAGGCCGCTTTTATGATGGGCATGGAACGGAATTCTGATATCGTGAAAATGTCCTCCTATGCTCCATTGTTTGTGAATACGAAGGATCGTACTTGGAACCCGGATGCTATTGTGTTTGATTCATCGACTAGCTACGGAACACCTTCTTATCATGTGCAGCAGATGTTCGGAAGCAATAAGGGGGATGTAGTTCTTCCAACCTCACTTGTGGCTCTAGGTCAAGAAGAAACCTCCGGTAAGCAATCCATTCAAGGTGGAATTGGTTTGGGGACTTGGGCCACCCAGGTAGAGTACAGCGATGTACGAGTAGCGAAAGGTGATGACGTTCTTTTTGAAGATCATTTCAAGAAGGATTCCGGAGCCTGGACTCTAAACAATGGGGACTGGGAACAATCCAAGGGTACTTTTAAGCAGACTTCTAATGATATTGATATTCGTGCAGTTGCCGGTGAGGCTTCATGGAGTGATTATACACTTTCTCTTAAGGCGAAAAAGACTGGCGGAGCAGAAGGCATGCTCATTATGTTCGGCTCTAAAGATGAGGGCAACTTCTATTGGTGGAATCTTGGCGGCTGGGGAAATACGCAGAGCGCGATTGAAAAATCAGTAGGTGGAACAAGAGCAGTCATCGGAAGAACGGTTCCTGTAAGGATTGAGCCTGGGAAATTGTACGATATCCGCATTGAATTATCAGGTGCTAATATCCGGCTCTATCTCGACGATGAGCTTATACAAGAGGTGAACGATGAAAGTCCGGCAGGGCTGCTGTTCCAAACTGCGAGTCGTGATCTTGCCACAGGTGAGCTGATCGTTAAAGTCGTTAATGCGGGTGACACTGCTCAGCGCACGGATGTTTCTTTTGCCGGACTTGCCACATCAAGCCTGGGAGGAACAGCTACCGTACTTCAGTCGGACGATTTAAATGCTGAGAATAGCTTTGCTGAACCTGACAAGGTGGCACCTGTAACTCAAAAGATAAGTGTAGACAAAGGTAGTCTGGAGTTTGAATTCCCGAAATATTCCGTGACCGTGTTAAGACTAAAGGAAGGGGGCAAATAGCTGGTCACGGAGGGAGTTCACTCCTTCACTATAAACAGGCATTTATTTGTTCAATTTAAGAGGGAGGTTAGGTTATGATTTCGCAAAGAAAAACGAGCAGTTTAGTCGTATGTATGTTAATGGTTTTTGTGCTTATTCTGTCAGCCTGTAGCAGCGCTGGAAGCTCAACGACGAATAAAAATGCAGCTAACAACGTAAAAACGAACACTGAAAAAACCAATAATGCTAGTGAGCCAACCAATGCAACAGCTACTGAGGGCACGGAAGCAACAGATCCTGCCAACGACCTGCCAAGCAAAGATATTCAAGGTGAGGTTACCGTTTGGGCCTTTAATGAAAAAGTGTTCGAGGAAGTCGGCGCTGCTTTTATGGCTGAATATCCTGGAATTAAGCTGAAGACAGTAGTTATGCCCTTTGGCGACCTGCATGACAAGCTGCAAACGACAATCGCCGCAGGTAGCGGGGCGCCCGACGTAGCAGAAGTAGAGATGTATCAGTTGAATCGCTATATGGCGGGCAATGTGCTGGAGAATCTTTTGGAAGAGCCTTATAACGCTGGAAAATATAAAGATCTGGTTGCTCCTTATAACTGGGAACGTTGGATGACACCAGACAGCTCACAGCTGCTTGGTATGCCTTGGGATATGACACCGGGGGTTTATTACTACCGTGCAGACATTTTTGAAGAGCTTGGATTGCCAAGTGATCCTGCTGAGCTTGGCGAATACATGCAAGATGAAGAGAATCTCTTGAACCTGGCTCAAATTTTGAAAGCTAACGGTAAATATTTCATGGAGTGGAGCGATGGCCCGATCGTATGGGCAGGAGATGAAGTCGGCTACTTCGATAAGGATATGAACTGGACACGTAATACGGACAAAATGGTGAAGGTTCTTGATATTACAAAACGTGGACAACAGCTGGGCTGGGCACCTCATATCGGTTATGGCTCAGACGAAGGTAAACAGCTAGTTCTAAAAGGTGATTTGGTTGGTGTCGTATCGGGTTCATTCGGAGCGCGCGGACTTCAGGAAACATTCCCTGAGCTTGCCGGAAAATGGAAGGTAACCCGTTTGCCAATAGGAATTAACGTGGGAATGGGCGGATCAAGCTTTGTTATCCCTTCGCAAAGCAAAAATAAAGAAGCGGCATGGGCTTACATTCAGTGGAGCATGAGAAGTGAAAATGCTTGGAAAATTTGGACAAAACATTCCATTCAGCCGGGTTACAAGGATATTTCCAGTCTTGATTGGTACGCAAACACTAAAAATGAATATCTGGGTGGGCAAGAGGAATTTAAACTATATGAGCAATTAAGTAACGATATTCCAGTCAAACACCTTACCCCAGTGGATAACAAGGGCTGGGAAATCTTTATAGCAGCGATCGGTGATGCACTGGCTAAGAACACAGATTCCAAGACGGCTATTCAAAAAATTGGTGATGATGTCTTGAAGCAAGCGTCTAAAGAAATTGCTGCCTTTAAAAAGGCAATGGGAATGCAGCCGTAAGGAAATCTAATAACAGGAGGGGCAGCCTGCAATTGCCAGAGCTGCCCTGCTTGTATTCACTTAAGTCCGAGAGGCCCGTAAAGATGGGAGGAGACCGATGCGTGTTACGCATACTGCGAAAATATAAGATTAGTTTGTTGTTACTGGTACTTTTAGGAGTCTCCCTAGTGTGGTGGAATCAATCACGAGGGTTTGATAATTCAGCGATGGATGGCATCCCCGTTTATGCGGATGTTGATGAAAGCTCTATTTTAGAAAGCGATAGTGTGAATTCAAAACTCGAAGCCTCTTACTTAAGCTATTACGAGGAAAAACAGCAGGATGGAGCAAAGGACTCATCGGATTTTACGCTTGCTATTCCTTCGGCGGATTATAAGGCCATTAGTTCTGAAGGTACAGAGGTAATGACGGATCTTGGTGGGAGACCCGGCAAGGTACTAGCGCTTAAAGCAGAGGATAGCTGGGTGGAATATAAATTTACGGTTCCGGCAGATGGGTTATATCAGATGGGGATGGAGTATTATGCCCTTCCTGGTAAACGATCCTCGATCATTCGAAGCGTAAAGATTGATGGGGAGTATTTATTCTCTCAAGTAAAAAAAATGGAATTCCAGCGGATGTGGAAGGAAAGTGCAGAGCCATGGCTGGACAATCAAGGGAATGAATTTAATCCCAAGCGGGAAGAGGTAACAGGCTGGCAATATCGGGAGTTTCGAGATGCCGAGGCCAGAACTGCGGATCCCTTTCGCTTTTATCTGAGCAAAGGGGAGCATACGGTGAAGCTGGAAGCCATCCGGGAACCGGCTGCACTTAGTGAACTGAGAATATTTTCTCCAGAACCGCTCCCGACTTATGCGGAAGTGAAGCAGGAGTATGAGAATAAGGGTTACAAGCCTGTTCAGAATCAAGTGATCAAAATTCAGGCAGAAGAATCCTCCCTTCGTTCAGATCCAACGCTGAAGCGGATCGAGGATCGGGAGCCACTCACCGAACCTTTTAACAAAGATGCTATTGTGCTTAATAGTTTTGGGGGTGTCGGGTGGCGTACGGGTGGACAATGGGCGGAATGGGATTTCGAGATTCCTGAGTCAGGGCTCTACAATATCGCAATTCGTTACGGCCAGTGGTTCCTAAACGGGATACCGGTGGAACGCCGGATTATGATTGATGGCGAGGTACCGTTCCAAGAGCTGAATGCCTTGAAATTCCCTTACAAAGCGGAATGGCAAGTAAACAAGCTAGGGAATGAGGATGGAGAGTACTTCTTTTATCTAGAACAAGGTAAGCATACGTTGCGGATGGAAGTTCAAGTATCGGGCGTTGGCGGAATGATTGAAGCTGTGCTGAACACTACACATAAAATGTCTCTTTTGGGACGTGAAATCACGCAGGTAACGGGAACGAACCCTGATCCAAACGGGGATTGGCAGCTGGAGCAGAACATTCCTAATCTTGTGCCACGTTTACATTTGATGGCGCGGACGTTGGATGATGCTGTGCAGGATATGTATGCTTTTGGCGTTGCTGATGGAAGCTCTGAGCTGAGTACGCTTTATGAAGCACGTGACCGGTTCCTGGAAATGGCGAAGGATACCTCAAGTATTCCAGGTCGTCTTCAGCAATTTACGGATCTGCAGTCATCGCTTGGCCTATGGGTCAACGGATTAATGAAGCAGAGTATTGTAATGGACTATATTGAAGTGAAGTCGGAAGATCAGCCATGGCCTAAAGACGCGGCTCCTTGGTATACCCGTGTAGGGACGATGACGTATGACTTCTTTAGTTCTTTTACAAAGGATTACAGCGGCATAGGGAATACGTACAAAAATGAAAAGGTGCTGGATGTCTGGATCTCTCGTGGACGTGATTGGGCGGAGATCATTAAGCAAATGGTGGATGAGGACTTTACACCAAACACGGGCATCAAGGTGAACGTCAATATTATTCCTACGCTTGCAGCGGATCAGAAGCAGATTCTGTTATTAGCCAATACTGCCGGACTTGCTCCCGATGTGGCACTGGGGGTTGAGGGTGAAGTGCCGATTGACTTCGCGGTGCGGAATTCACTCGTGAATCTGAATGAATTCTCAGATTATCAAGAGGTTGCTGAACGTTTCAGAGCGGGTGCACTGATTCCTTATAAGTATGATAACGGAGACTTCGCATTGCCGGAGAATCAGAACTTCACGATGCTCTTTTACCGGAAAGATATTATGGCACAGCTGGGCATTAGCGAGAAGGATATTCCGAATACGTGGCAAGAGGTTATGGAACTGATTCCTGTGCTGCAACAAAACGGGATGGACTTCTATTATCCACATGCCCCGAACAATCCAAGTCTAGCCATTAATGAGTTTGCGCCGTTCTTATTCCAGTATGGCGGGGATTTCTATAAGAATAATGGGATGTTGTCTGATCTGGATTCACCAGAAGCACTGACAGCTATGAAAATGTGGACGGGACTCTTTACGAACTACAAGCTGCAGAAACAAGCGGATTTCTATAACCGTTTCCGTTCTGGAGAGATGCCAATCGGCGTTGCTGATTATTCCACATACATTCTGTTATCTACTGCCGCACCTGAATTGACAGGCTGGTGGGGCATGAAACCAATGCCGGGTATTGAACAAGCAGATGGACAGATTAACCGTTCTACAGGCGGGCTTGCACAGACAGGAATTATTTTTAAGGATACGGATATGAAAGAAGAATCTTGGGAGTTCCTGAAATGGTGGACCAGTGCGGATGCACAGGAGAACTTCGGCTCAGAGCTTGAGTCTTTGCTGGGTGTTGAAGCTCGTTGGAATACAGCCAATGTTGAAGCACTCAAACGTCTGCCGTGGCAGCAAGATGATATCGACGCCATTATGGAACAGTGGGAGTGGTTTAAAGAGCGCGAAGTGGTGCTTGGAGGATATTACACGACCCGGCATATCGCCAACATCTGGAATGAAATTGTGCTCAACGGTAAATTCCCGCGGGAGGCGATGGAGCAAGGTGTGCGTGAAATCAATAAAGAGCTTAGTAAGAAACGCGAAGAGTTCGGAATTGAAACTTCCCAGACTTCAATCGCCAAAGAGAAAGGAGGTCAGAAATGAGTAGTGAAATAATTACACCGGTACAGAACGAAGCCGTACAGATGCAGCCGACGAAAACTCCCGGGAAATGGACTCAGCTTTGGTTAGATATCAAAAAAAATAAAGTTTCCTATTATTTCTTGGCCCCTTTCCTGATTCTGTTCACTGTTTTTACTATTGTTCCTATTATCATGTCCGTCGTTCTAAGCTTCAGCTATTACAACATTATTGAGACACCGAGATTCATTGGCTTCTCTAACTATAAGCTGTTGTTTGTAGACGATGATATCTTTCTTAAAGCTGTTGGGATTACGCTGAAATTTGCCATTATTACAGGTCCAATAGGTTATATTATGGCCTTCTTGCTGGCCTGGCTGATTAGCCAGATTCCGCAGAAGTTCCGCTTTTTCTATACCCTATGCTACTATGTGCCATCGATTACAAGTGCAGTAGCAATGTCCGTGGTTTGGTTGTATTTGTTCGCCGGCGACCGCAAGGGGTTGCTCAATCACTGGCTCATTCAGCTGGGGATTATCAATGAACCTTATTTATTTCTACAAAATGTAGATTCGATCGTACCGGTGATCATCATAGTTTCCTTATGGATGAGTATGGGGGTAGGTTTCCTTGCTTTTCTGGCCGGACTTCAAAATGTACCGACAGATTTATATGAAGCTGGCTCAATTGATGGGGTCAAGTACCGCTGGCAGGAGCTTTGGTACATTACGATTCCATGCGTCAAACCGCAGCTGTTATTCGGTGCGGTGATGCAGGTGGTCGGTTCGCTTACCGTATTTGACGTCAGTATGCGGCTTGTTGGATTTCCGAGTCCCCTTTATGCAGGCCATACGATTATGGCGCATCTGTTCGACTACGCATTTATCCGCTTTGAGATGGGATATGCGTCAGCGATTGCTGTATTACTGTTCGCTTTGATGCTTGGGCTCAACCGTCTCATCTTCAAAGTGCTGGGGAGGGATTAGGATGCACAAAATAAATTTACGGCGTATTGACTATGGCGGCATCTTTTTATATCTGTTCTTAACGGTGTTTGGCCTAATTATGCTGCTGCCACTTGTCTATATGGCAGTGACTGCTTTAAAACCAACAAGCGAACTATTCCTGTTCCCACCACGGTTTTTCGTAGTGAATCCGACGTTGGTGAACTTTCGTGATTTGCTGTTAATTACCGGAACTTCGGCGGTGCCGTTCTCACGGTTTATTTTCAATAGCGTGGTCGTTACATCGGGGATTGTGGTCGGGGGTGTCTTAATTTCAGCAATGGCGGCTTATCCGCTTGCCAAGCACAATATGCCATTTAAAAGCGCTATCTTTAGTATGATTGTGGCGGCGCTGATGTTTTCACCCTTAGTATTGCAAATACCGCAATATCTGCTGATTAGCCGCAGCGGATTAATGAATTCGTATTTTGCAATGATCTTACCTTATCTGGCTGCACCGATGGGAATGTTTCTTATGACCCAGTTCCTGCGGCAGCTTCCAGACGCTTTATTAGAGGCGGCCCGCATAGACGGGGCTTCCGAATGGAAGGTATTCTGGGTGGTTGTGATGCCAATGCTTAAGCCGGCGATTTCGACTTTTGCTTTATTCAGCTTCATTTCTGCTTGGAATGATCCGTATCCTTCAATGGTCTATACGACTGTTCAGGAAATGAAGACATTGCCGCTTGCCATCCAAACTATCAGTGGAGGAGCTGGAGTCGTTGCTAGGGTAGGTACTTTGGCAGCAGCAAGCTTCTTGATGATTCTCCCGACTATTCTTGTCTTTATATTAACGCAGCGGATGGTGCTTCAGACAATGGCCCATTCGGGGCTGAAGGAATAGGGGGAGTCATGATGATAGGACGTAATATGATAAAAATGCTGCTAACAGGGCTACTGGTGACGCTGACACTGCCAGTGCTGCTGCTTCCAGGGCAGGCGCTAGCTGGTGAAGCCCCATATGAGGGGTATACGTGGAATCAGTCCGGCAATGAGGTCCGCTCGATTAATGGTTATCTCTACGATTCTTCTATCGATCCAACAGGAACAGATATGGGGTCCTTCAAAAATCCGGAATCTCTTTTTATTAGTGATGACGATTCACTCTACGTAGTAGACACGGGCAACAGCCGTATTGTTCATATGGATAAGGACGGTCGTCTGCTAAATCTGATCGGTGATGCGGAGGGCAGCGGCAAGCTGCAGGAGCCGAAGGGTGTATTCGTGAAAGAGGATGGAACGGTATATGTAGCAGATACAAAAAACGCGCGTATTGCTATTTTTGATAAAAATGGCAAGTTCGTAAAAGAGTTTCTAAAACCGGATAGCCCATTACTGGGTGCTAATTTCTCTTATTCTCCTTCTAAATTAGTCGTAGATAAGCGTGATTATATGTATGTGGTGAGCGATGGTAACACACAGGGGTTGCTGCAAATTGACTCGGGCGGTAAGTTCAAGGGGTTTTATGGAGCGAACCATGTAGGCTTCTCCTGGACACGACTCTTAATTAAGCTGGTGGCCACCAAAGAGCAGCAGAACCAGCTGGCGACCGTTAAACCTTCTGAGTTCTCCAACGTGGATCTGGATGAAGAAGGATTTATCTACAGCACAACCCTGGGCGAAGAGTATAACCAGATCAAACGGTTATCTCCGGTAGGCGTAGATACGCTGAACATTGGTAAACGCTGGTACGGTGATTATTACTCTGAGGGTCCATTCAGTATGGCTTCCTTTATGGGGATCAGTATTGATAAGAACGGATTTATAACTGCGCTGGATTTGCAGTCCAGTAAAGTCTTCCAATATGACAAGCTGGGGAATTTGTTATTCAGCTTTGGCGGGATTGGGGATCAGAATGGACTCTTCGTGACTCCTTCCGCCGTAGATCAAACCGCTGATGGCCTGATCTATGTAGTGGATAAAGGACGGGGCAGAATCGATCGCTTCCGGACCACGCCGTTTGCGGATTTGGTTCATCAGGCATCTTTGCTATATGTAGATGGCAGCTATGACGAAGCGCAATCCTTATGGCAAGAGGTGCTGCGATTGAACGCCAATTATGATATGGCTTATCAGGCTATCGGCAAAGCGCTTTATAAAGCAGAGCAATATAAGGAATCTATGAGCTATTTCAAGCTTTCAAATTCCAAAGCTGACTATTCATCCGCTTTCCGCGAATATCGTAAATTGTTTATCCGGGAGCATTTTACTTATTTCTTTGCCGGCGGAATCGGGCTGTTCTTAGTACTGCTCTGGAGTGCGCCGAGATTATACCGGAGATTCCATGCCTGGCTGTATAGAGGAAACAAGGCAGTATTGGACCCGGCAAAGGGGGAGATTGGATGAACACTTTGCGAATGATTCATCAGGTTGTAGTTCATCCTTATCAGTTCTATAACGATATTCAAGGAAAGCAGCGTATCCGCTGGATACAGGGGATTGCGATCGTTCTACTGACCTTTGTGGCACGAATGATCTCGATTCTGATTACAGGGTATGCTTTTCAAACAAGAGAGCCGCATGAAATCTCCATGTTTCATGAGTTTATTTGGCTTATCGTTCCTTGGTTGACCTGGTGTGTCTCGAACTGGGGTGTCAGTACGATTATGGATGGTGAGGGGAAATTTAAAGAGATTTTTGTGGGCAGTGCCTTTGCGCTTGTTCCATACATGCTCTTTATCATCCCAGTCACACTGCTAACGTTGGTCCTTTCGCTGGATGAGGCTTCAACCTTCAATCTGCTGCACAAGTTTGTGATTCTTTGGGTGGCTTGGTTGATTTTAATGAAGGTGAAGATCCTGCATGACTTTGAGATTCGCAAGGTTATTTTTATCACCATAATCAGTGTAATAGGCATCGCCATTATCTGGTTTGTAGGCATTTTGCTGTTTGGTATTTCCAATCAATTTGTTTCATTTATTGTCGATCTGCTCAAAGAATTGAGATTGCGCGCGTAAGGAGGGAAAGGTAACACGATGAGAAAAAAAGTTAAAGTGCGGGGCATTCTCTGTATTGTTGTGATGATGCTGTTCGCAGTGATAAATGTTCAACCCCTACACAGTTCCGCCGATCCGTCCACCGCTGCGCAGTCTGTTCAGACTGAAGAAAGCAAAGAGGTTGGGCAAGAGCAAACATCGGTGGTGACTGAACCAGCTGAAGGGCAGGCCACTTCTGTGCAAGAAAAGGAGACCACGACTCCCGTAGAAGAGCAGGCTCCAGCCGCTGTAGCAGCACCTGTACAGAAGGTTGAGCTGCAGCCGGTCACGCCTGGAACAAAAGCATTGGAGAACGAACGCTATATTTTATATGTAGATGAGAAATCGGGAAATCTTCGCATCACAGACAAAATCACAAACAAGGAGTGGCTTGGATCTCCACAGCTGGAGCGAACAGCCATGCCAAATATTAAGAAATACACGACCGCACCGATTTATGCCAGATACACACAGGGGGCTGATATTACACAGGTCTACCCACTTAAAGATGAAGACTCCACGGTTACCGTAACGATTGAGCAAGATGTCGTCCGTGCGGAGTTTGCTTTTATTAGCCTGAAGCTTTCTTTTGCTCTGGAGTACAGACTGACTGCTAATGGATTTGAGGTTTCCATTCCACAGGAGTACTTGAAGGAAGAGGGGAATGCGAAATTCACGAGTCTGGAGGTTCTGCCATTTTTTCATGCGGCTAGAGAAGATGCAGAGGGGGCAATGATGCTTCCGGATGGTTCAGGGGCATTGCTGGAGTTTCGGAAAGATCATCCCGCTTATTTGAAAGGTTATTCTGAATACATTTACGGCGGGGACGAAACCTTCGTGAAACAAAATCATGAAATTACGGATAACTCTTGGCAAAAGGCGGCACCTCTTAAAAAAGCTATCGCTTTGCCAGTGTTTGGGATCTATCAGGGAGACACCGGATATTTAGCAATTGTTACTAAGGGAGATACCGACGCTAAAATCAACGGTGTTCCATCAGGCATTCGCGCTATTTCGCTTTATAGAGCATCAAGTGAATTCACCCTGCGCAAGGATGATGTTATTTTTGTCGGCAATTCCGGCCAAATTCCTTATTATCAGGGTGAGATGATCAAAACCGATCGTAGCGTACGTTATGTTCTGCTCCAAGGCGAGGAAGCCAACTACGTTGGGATGGCGAAGGAATACCGTAATTACTTAATGGAAGAGAAAAAGGTCAAGGAAGTAGTTCTTGAGAACACGCCATTGTATCTGCAAGTGCTCGGCGGGATTTCGCGTGATGAAGTCATCGGTTCAACTTTTATAGAAGCAGCTACGTTTAAACAAATCAAGGACATGATTGATCAATATCAGGCAGAGGGTGTTACTCAGCTAGAGATTACGATCGAGGGATGGTCCAAAAATGGTTTATACGGAAACCAGCCAGAACAATTCCCTGTTGAGAAGAAGCTGGGAGGCAATAAGGGACTTAAAGAGCTTCAGGAATATGCCGCAGGCAGGGGCGTAAATCTTTATTTGAAAGCTAACTACGTGAAACCTTACCAAGATAGCAACGGCGTGAAGGCAAGTAGAGATGCTGTGCGCGGCATTAATCGTGAAGTCTTGAAGCAGTACGTCTATTATCTCTCTACCCGGTGGAATACGGATGATTATTTCTATTTAATGAAACCTAGTGTTATCGCAAAACGCAGTAATGCTGAGCTGAGCAAGTTTCAGGATCTGGGTGTGAAGGGTGTGCAGTTTGAACACTTTGGAAGCTTGCTATACTCCGATGAGGATAATAAATCCAATACAGACCGCCAGCTTACAGAAGATACTTATGTTAATGCATTGGATAACTTCCGTAAGGGTGAGCTTAACACGGCAGTAGATTATGGTTTTGCCTATACATTAGGACATGTGAACCGGATTGATCAAGTGCCGCTCGACTCCAGTCAATTTGTCTATACAGATCGGGCGATTCCTTTTTATCAACTAGTGTTACACGGCTTAGTGCCTTATACAGCAAGCCCGGTTAATCTGTACGATGATTCCCGTAACCAAACCTTACGGGCGCTGGAATATGGAGCCCTTCCAAGTTATGAATTAACTTATGCTCCGACTAGCGATCTTCAGAGAACCATGGCAGACCGGCTGTTCAGCTCTAGTCTTGAGAACTGGCTGGTACCTTCTGTGCAGAATTATCTCGCATTGAAAGAGGTCTATGACAGCATTAGCAACCAGCAAATGACGAATCATGAGCAGCTGCAAAGTAAAGTCTTTCGGACGACTTATGCAAACGGTGTGAGCATTATAGTCAACTATAATGAGCGGTCTATTGACGTGTCTGGTCAGACCGTCGAGGCATTCAGCTATGCGGTAACAGGAGGATGATGAAGTGAAAAAATCAAAGCTATCGATGCGAGCGCGTTATTTCGTTGAAGGATATTCCTTCATCGGCCTGTGGCTGGTCGGATTTCTGGTGTTTATGGCTGTTCCGCTGGGCCGTTCCTTGTATTATTCCTTTCAGGATCTCCAAGTGAGCAAAGGCGGCTTACTGGCCACTTTTGTTGGGCTGGAGCATTATCGTGCCGCGTTTACTACAGATGTTAATTTCTTGCCTCTGCTCAAATCGACGATGGTGTCGACGGTGACTCAGGTTCCGTTAATTCTTATCTTTTCGCTCTTTTGTGCGATTCTGCTAAATCGCGGACTCGTAGGAAAAACCTTTTTCCGTGGCGTGTTCTTTTTGCCGGTCATCATTGCTTCAGGGGCGATCCTGGGCAAATTGATGGATCAGGGTGCCGCAAATTTACCGATTTTTTATAATCAGGATTTATATGATAAGCTCCATAACTTTATCCCCGGCGACATTTTGAAGTCGTTGCTGAAATATGCAGAATCTTTAACACTGGTGATGTGGGATTCTGGCGTGCAAATTCTGATTTTTCTAGCGGGGTTACAGACGATTTCTGTTTCACTGTATGAAGCGGCCAAATGTGATGGAGCAACCGCGTGGGAAAGCTTTTGGAAAATCACCTTCCCGATGATTATGCCGATGATGCTCGTAAACACGTTGTTTAGTATCGTCAGCTCATTCACGAAGGCAGATAATCAAATCATGAGTCATATTTTGAATGTCGTCTTTAAGAATAATGATTTTGGATATGGCTCAGCGATGGGCTGGATTTATTTTGTGTTTATTTTCTTGGTTCTGGGTTTGGTCTTCCTGTTATTCAGCAAGTCGCTCGGTGCCACCGAAGGGAGGAAGTAGAAGATGTTGAAGGAATCCGTAAAGCAGGTTCGGACGACGAACATGGAACATCTGACAACTCGTCTAAAAGCAAGCGGCAAGCTGGACAGAGTCGTGAAACGTTCGCTTCAGGTGCTGAATATCGCTTTTTATTACTTGGTTATTCTCAGCTTAACGTTCGTATTCCTATATCCCTTGTTATACATGGTGTCCAAATCCATGATGCAAGTAACAGACGTAGCCGATGCCACAGTGCAATGGCTTCCGAAAAAGATAAGTTTTGGCAACTATTTTCTGGCATGGGATTCGCTAAAATTCTGGGCCGGGTTTGCGAATAGTGCGATTATTTCCTTCGGGAGTGCGGTTCTGCAAATCTTAAGCTGTTCCTTAATCGGGTATGGCTTTGCCAGATACCGTTTTCCAGGCTACGCAGTATGTTTCGTTCTGCTGCTGTTTACTTTTCTAGTTCCACCGCAGACGATTGTTGTGCCGCTTTATTTGTTCTTTAGTGACTTGGGGTGGATTAATACACATTTGCCGTTTGTGGTTCCTTCTATGTTTGGGCACGGGTTGAAGGGGGCATTATTCGTACTGATCTTTATTCAGTTCTACCGCGGAATGCCTAAAGTGTTGGAGGAAGCAGCACGTATCGACGGTGCAGGTGCATTCAGAACGTACTGGAAAATCATGTTTCCAATCGCCAAGCCGGCAATGCTGATCGTATTCTTGTTCTCTGTGGTATGGCACTGGAATGACAGCTTTGAACCGAATACGTATTTAACAACACCGGATTTCTATAATCTGTCGCAGCGATTAGCGATGTTTTATGGTTCCAATAATCAGGCAGCGGAGACGATGTCGCAAATGACTTCGGGTTCTATTGGGATGGCCCCAACTGGACTGAATCAGGTTATGGCGGCGTGTATTCTAACTATTCTGCCAATTCTGATTCTGTATTTGTTCGTACAGCGTCATTTCGTAGAAAGTGTGGAACGCTCCGGTATTGCCGGGGAATAACTTTATCTACTAAAAAACCAGCAAGCTCCCTGTGTGGAGGCTTGCTGGTTTTATTTTTAGGTAAAGGGTCTTCAAATTAGTATATCAATTCGGTTAAGATGGATAAGTATTCGATAAACTGTATTAGAAATACACATCCAAACCAAGGGAGTCAAACGATGAATAAACGCACATCGGGATTTGAGCACAGTACAGCATCCATTACTGAGAAGAAAGTTACTTGGCTGGAGCTATTTTATGATCTGCTTTTTGTAGCAGCAGTTTCAAAAGCGAGCCATGTCCTATTGCATGTAGAGGCGGGTACAATCCCACTTGAATACTTATCCAAATTCATCTTAATATTTATTCCGATCTGGTGGGCTTGGGTAGGGCAGTCGCTTTTTGTAAATCGGTTTGGTCAAGACATCTTTTTACATCGGATATTCTTGATTCTACAATTATTTTTTGTATTAATAATGACGGCGAGCTTGTCGGTTAACTTTGATCAATATTATATGCCATTCTTAATTGGTTATGTTGGTTTGAGAGCTATGACAGCCATTCAATATCTTACGATAAATAAGAATGAAGCGGCTGATAGAAAGGGCACTGCCCGGTATTTGGGAAGCAGATTTTGGATTGGATTAGTGATTTCTTCTTTATCACTTTTCTTTGACTCTTGGATGCGTTATGTAGTTTTGTATGCGGGAATTACTGTAGACATTCTGCTTCCATTAGTAGGCCGGAAATACTTGGTGAAAAGTCCGATCAATACTCATCATTTATTGGAACGCTTCTCGTTGTTTACGCTTATTCTGCTTGGCGAATCAGTGGTCAGTATCCTTGCGGTCTTACAGTCTAGCCACTGGACGTGGCAATCTATTGTATTTGCATTATTAACTTTTCTATTAATCATAGCTATGTGGTGGCAATATTTTGATAATGTTGAAAAGAAAGTGGACAAGACTATAGAGACTGCCGGACAAACCATAATTTACGGGCATTTATTTATTTATGTATCCTTGAGTATGATTGCAGCTTCGATCCAACTGTTATTTTTAGATCAATTAAATTATACATTTATGGTGTGTTTTGTTTTTGGATCGGTCCTGCTCTACTTCTTCTCTACCTCACTGGTCTTCCATAAATATAGACATATACAGCAACGGTTAGGAATATTTCATTTGGCGTTATTATTAGGTTTACTTGGTGTTTTTTTCGCAGTAGATTTGTTGTTCCTTATACCTAATTACCTGATCATTGGTGAAATAATGTTATTTTTTGTGGTATATGCAAAAGTAACGACGTAAGCTTGTTGTGCCAAAGCTGAATAAGAAAACAAGAAGGAAGGCGATCCATGTGATCGGCTTCCTTCTTGTTTTAGATCCCATGAAATATAATTTATCTGGTTACGATCGAACGGGGAGGCTTATTTCATAACATGTATAAGATTGTATTTTTTGATGTGGACGGTACTCTAGTAAGTGAAATTGATAGAAGCATTCCGCTTAGCACGCTAGAAGCAATTGAGAAGTTGTTAGAGAGAGGAATTAAAGTCGTAGTTGCAACAGGGAGACCGCATAACTTATGTGAAGAGTTCAAGTCTATGGGCATTGATACCTTTATTTCTGCTAACGGTGCGCTTGTCAAATGTAAGGATAACGTTATCTATAAATCAACGCTTTCAACAGAAACCGTGCGGGAACTCTCGGCTTTTGCTGAGTTGAACGGACATGGCATGTCCTATTTCACCGAACTTATAACCATGAACGGAATGGGTTCCGAGGATGAGCGCGTTATGAAGGCATTAAAGGAGACTTTGAGTCTTACACAATATCCCGAAAAAATGAGCGCTCTGCCAGAGGAGGTTTACTGTATATGCTTGTATGCGGACGAAAATGAAGCGCAAAAATTCCAAGATAGATTTTCTGAATTACGGTTCGAACGTTTTCACGGATACGTTATGAATGTGCTTGAAGAAACAAAAGTTTCTAAATCAACGGCGATTAAACAAGTGCTGGATTATCTGAATATATGCAAGTCAGAAGCTATCGCGTTTGGTGACGGTGGAAATGATATCGACATGTTGGAGTATGTGGGATTGGGCATTGCGATGGGAAACGGTGCGGAACAGTTAAAACAAAAAGCCGATTTTGTTACAAAAAAAGCAAGTGAAGGCGGGATAGCCTACGCATTAAAGAAATTTGGTGTCATTTAAGCTTGCAGCAAACGAGTTGAAGAAAAATTAAGAGCGATCATTTGTACAAATCTAACAGCGACAGCCAAGACTTTATCAGTCTATGGCTGCGGCTGCTTTATGGATTGTGTGGTACCCACACATAGAACTGCATGTGATTTCTGGTTCTTACTGCCCTAGAAGAGCTGGCACAATAAATCGGCCGAAAACATTTGCAGGAGAGCCTTTTTTGTACTTATCCGCGGTGATAACGGCAACCAGCTCGTAAGCAGGAACTACAATGATATGCTGCCCTTTAAAGCCGAGTGCAAAATAATAAGGGATCTCGTTCGGCTGTTGCTCTGAACCTGCATTGAATTGGGATACCCACCAATGCCAGCCATAGAATCCTTTTTGCGGATGATTGGCTTCAACGTAAGGGCGAGTAGATTGCTGAATTGTATCTGAAAAAAGGATCTGCTGATCCTTCCAGCGTCCCTCCTGCAAATAAAGTAAGCCGAATTTCAGCATATCCTCCGGCTTCAGATGAAGTCCGAACCCACCGGTATGTATGCCTTGCGGATCGCTCTCCCAGTGATAGCTTTGAATGCCAAGCGGTTGAAACAGCTGATCTTCGGCAAATTCCGCAACCGCCTGTCCAGAACAATCACGCAGGATTGCGGACAAGAGCTGAGAGGAGCCTGAGTTATAAGTCATCACGGTTCCTGGTGTATGAGCTAATGGCTGTGCAAGCACAAATTTTATCCAGTCTGCGGTTTTAGTCATGGCCGGAAAAGAATTCTGCCCGCCGAACTCTGTCCAGTTAAAGCCACCGGTCATCGTTAATAAGTGTTCGATAGTGATCTCTCTTTTACGTGGGTCATGATCTTCTTTTAATGAAGGGAAAAATAAAGAAATAGGTGTGTCTGGAGGTGGAATAATTTGTTTTTCTATGGCTATGCAAACTAAGGCGGAGAGTACGCTTTTGGTGCACGAGTTGATTTTGCCAAGCTCTTCAGAGATTTGTGGATCGCGGTAATGCTCCAGTATGGGTTCTCCATGTTGAACGATTAGACAACTGCGAATGTCTAAGTTAGTAATACCGTCAATAAGCGGCTGAAGGTTCCAGTCAGTAATGTCGGTGACCCCCTTTCTAGATGAATTATAGCTGCAACTGTTTACCATTATAGCTCACATCACAAAAATGTCGTAATTTCCTGTCGTTAAATAATTATGGAAAATACAAGAAAAAATCTGTATAATAATATGAATCACGTGTTAGAGGAGGATGAATTCTTTTGAAAAGCAATAGTACTCTTTTTGTTCATCAAACAGCTAAAACGGTATTAATCACTTCCGTTGCACTCGCGTTACTCTTACCCCCTGGCTTAGCCGCAGCCGATTCTATATCTGTTAGCAGCAACACTTCCGTAACGCAGGTTAGTACGCAATCAGCGGCTCCAGCTACGACTACGAACTCTGAGGCTGATCCTGCAAAAGTAAAATTCACGCAGGAGCAAGCCATTGCAAAGTTAAAAGAACTATTCCCACCCCTAAAGGATGCAACTGTAAACAATGTTCAACTGGGATCTAACCAAAGCTACCCAGCTCCAGCAAATCAAATGATCTGGCATATTCAGTGGCAGGTTCAAGAAGGGAATATAGGATATGGTTTTAGCAGTGAGGTAGACGCCATTAATGGTGATATCATCAACACCTATCTCTCTTTCTCCCAGGAGAAGAACGAATCGTATTATCCACCGAAAGTATCGCAGACTCAGGCATTGGAGATCGCCAAGACTTTTGTGGCTAAGGCAGCCTCATCGGTTAAGAGCAGTGAGCTGCAATTAAATGAGAATGTTGGTTATAGTTATTTTTCGGAATCATTATTCGGTCCTGTTCAATATGGATATAACTTCAGTATTCTGAAGAATGGTATTCCTTCTGGTTCGGACAGCATTAATATAGTTGTGGATGGTAACGGAAATGTAACGCAATTCTCTAAGTCTTCTCAAGGGCTTGAGTACCCGTCTGCACAGCCCAAGATTACCTTGGAGCAAGCACAGAAGCAATTTGCGGAACAGTTCGATGTGGGCCTATTTTACATTCCTATTTATAAGAACGGAAAACCTAACAACTGGATTCTAGGCTGGCGTCCAATAGATCAGTCTCTATATCCTATCGATGCATTAACGGGCAAGCGGATAGATTATGAAGGAAAAGAATCCGTATCCACCTCAGTTGTGTATTCAGAAGTAGTGAAGAGCAAGGATGTTTTTCAGGCAAGAAGTTCTAGTACAGAGCTTTCTGCAAAAGAAGCAGCACAGCTTGTAGAGAAGGTTGCCTATATCCCAGCAGATCGTAAATTGATCTCGCAAACCTTGAGAAATGACTATCAGGATTCAGATCGAAAAATCTGGCAGCTATACTGGGGCAGTAATGGAAATGATCGTTACATTGGTGCTGGCTTTCCAGAACAATCCTCTGCCGAGATCGATGCAAAAACCGGTGAAGTATTGCAGTACCAGGTTCAAGCTTATGGTGCTATTCAGGATAAGAAAAAGGAAGAGCCGGCACCTGCTGGAGGTAAGAAGCTTAGTGAGGCTGAGGCGAAGGTGAAAGCGCTTAGTATAATTAATAGTCTATATCCTCAGGCGAGCCAGAAGCTAAAGCTGGTAGAATACGGGGATAATTCGAGTTTGACTTCAGACGGATCAGGATATGGATACCAGTTTATTAGATATCATCAAGGAATTCCTGTGAGTGACAGCACCATTACGGTAAGCTTGGATCTTTACGGCAGACTGACTTCTTACATGGGGAATCGGATAAGCGGTATCGATGGAATCACATTATCGCCTGATGCAACAATTTCCAAGAAAGAAGCGCTCGAAAGTTATAAACCTAAATATCAGACTAAACTGAAGTATACTCAGGTTGGCGGATACAATACTTATAGTAACTATGTCGCACCGAAGGTGAAGCTGGTATATGAAACAACCTTTGATGAATCTAATGGATTGAATCAGGTTTTGGATGCAGCTACTGGAAAATGGGTTGCGGTGTATGATTACCTCGGTCAGCAGGATGCTCAACTATCTGCAACGGATATCAAAGGCCATGCAGCAGAGCGGGAATTATCAGAATTGGTAAACCACCATGTGATTACACCGGATGCCGATGGCAAAGTGAACCCGGATCAAGAAATAACTGTCGGTGATTGGTTAACCTATATTGCTAAAGCTTCTAGTCCGATGTTCAGCAATTATTATAATAATAATGAACGAAAAACGGTGGCAGGCGTGAAGCCAGAGAATTCATATTATGATGCAGTTATTTTTGCAGCGGATCGTAAATGGATCAATAAGGATGAAAGCCTGCAAGTAGAGAGTAAGTTAACCCGGGAACAGCTTGCTGTTCATCTGGCTAATTTCTTGAAATACAATAAACTAACAGCTTATCTTGATAAAGATGTGACTGTAAGTCAGTTTAGTGATAGCTCAGCTATAAACAACAAGGGGGCCGTGGCTCTTGTTGTGAAATTGGGACTCTTAAAGGATGACAACGGCAAGTTTAATCCGCAGCAGAATGTAACAAAAGCGCTGGCGGCTTCGGTGATTATGAAGCTAGTGGAGCTGCAAGGAAAGACTGATCAGATCATAGGTCAATAAGTGTTAAAAAGACAGCCAGGCAGCGATTCTCCGACGATTGGAGAATCGCTGCCTGGTTTTTTAGTTTGCAGCGCGGCGGATTGACTAAAGCATCTCTATCTGGCAGATGCAGTTTTCGGTCTCCACCCAGCATTTTTTTTGTGCGCCGATTCTTGCTGGAATCCGCGAAATAACTGCATTCTATACAGTTATTTCTTATGCAAAAGGTGAATGTGTATCTTTAATTGCATTCTCTGCAACTAAAAACTAGAGAATTCACCTATCGGCGAGAAAAGCAAGAATATAAGTGTACGAAATACACTTATATCCTTTGGCTGAGTGATTTGATGCATTATAAGTGTACTAAATACAATTAAACGCGTAATGCCGCGTAATTCAATGCTGAATTCAACGCTGAATTTATCCTCAGGGCAATCCTCAACGCAATCCTCAACGCAATCCTCAGTCCATACCTCCTACACTATGTACCGACGGCTCACTATATAGGTAATCTTGATGGCTAAGATTCTTAAGGGGTAGCATAAGGATCAGCCTCTTTTTTGTGTAATTAATTACCAATACATAGACACTTACAAACTCACAGTATTATGATAATCAGAGTGACCCTAAAACGGAGCTTTGTTAGGCGAACATGAATAGGTAAAGAAAAGATACCGAATGTAAACGGTTCACACTCGCTGTGTTAACGCTTTCTTCTTACAATTAGGATATAGAAAATAAGGGAGGTTCAATAGATGAAAAGAAAGATTAAAGGCTTGCCTTTAATGGCATCGGCCATAGTTTTATCATTAGTTTTCAGTGGTTGCTCCAGCAATAATAGTGGAAACAGTAGTAGTTCCGCAGAGGGAAACACTAGTGCGCAAACGGAAATGGAAGGCGGCCCTTTAACCAAATATGATCCGCCGATCAAACTTCGCTCCACGATGAACGAAACAGGCAAAGAGACGTTGGCGCAGGGCGATACACATTCCAATAACATCTGGACCAGAGGATACGAGGAAGAACTTGGGATTAAAGTGTCCTATGACTGGATTGTGGCTGATGCCAACTATAACGATAAAATGAACGTTACTTTGGCGAGCGGGGATTTACCTGATTTGTTAAAGGTGTCCACGGTGCAATTCGAGCAGCTTTATGAAGCTGGCATGTTGGAGGATTTGACCGGGGTATTTGATAAATATGCTTCGGATCTTGTCAAAGAATATTACGCAGAAGAGGACGGAGCAGGGCTAAAGCCGGTTACGAAAGATGGAAAACTGATGGCGATGGTAAGCTTCCCGGGTTCGCTGGATTCCTCTGATATGATATGGATTCGAAAAGACTGGATGGACAAGCTGAATCTGGCAGAGCCCACATCCATGCAGGATATTATTAAGATTGCAGAAGACTTTACATTTAAAGATCCAGACGGAAATGGCAAACAGGATACTTACGGCATTTCGTTGAACAAGGACTTGCCAATCAATGCGTTTCTACTCGGGTATCATGCTTACCTGGAAACTTGGATCAAAAACGCCGATGGCGAGGTTGTGAATGGTACGATTCAACCGGAGGTAAAGGCTGGACTTGCGGAGCTGCAAAGATTGTATAAAGAAGGAGTCATTGATCCAGAGTTTGGGGTAAAAGACTTTGCCAAAGCGATGGAGGATGTGAATGCTGGTAAATCCGGTATGTTATTTTTGCCGCAATGGGCCCCTTTCCAAGTAAAGGACATGATTAAAAAGGATCAAAATGTTAACTGGGTGCCTTATCCAGTACAATCTATTGATGACCAACCTGCCAAAACCCAAAACCATCTTACAATTGGCGGCGTATTCGCGGTCCGTAAGGGCTACGAACATCCAGAGGCATTGATCAAGCTGCTTAACTTCCAAGCAGAGAAAATGTTTGGGGAGTCCGCTAAAACGGAACGGGCAAAATATTTGAACGGGGACACAGGTCTGGGCTTCCAAAATGCGGTTGTATCCAACCTGCCACCGAACAAAAATGTAAAGGCACAGGATGAAGTGGAAAAAGCCCTTGAATCGGGGGATACCTCAAACATGGGCCTTGAAGCTAAATTATTCTATGATGATATTCAAAGCTACCGCGGTGGAGATCTTGATAAATGGCATATGGAAAGGATCTTTGGACCGCTTAGCTCACAATCGGTTATCAAACACTACCGCGATAATGACTTGGTGTTGATGAATGAGTTCATTTATGCCCCAACCAAAACGATGAACAGCAAAGCGGCTACCTTGGATAAACTGCGTGCAGAGACCTTTGTCAAAATCATTTACGGAAGTCTTCCTATCGATGAATTCGACAAATTCGTAGCCAACTGGAAAAAGCTCGGTGGAGATCAAATTACGAAAGAAGTAAATGATATCGTAAAAGCAAACTAGTAAAAACGACGCAGAAGAGGACTGCCCCTAGTCATGATAATGACAAACGGGCAGTTCTTTTTTTGGCTGAGCAGCTATTCGGTTCGATAACCAGGTCAACAAAAGATACTTAAAGTCAATACGCTACACTATTAAGGCAATTTGGGGCTGCTCTATAATTGAGATACAAGGAGGAGAAAGCATATGCACTTTAATACTAAGCAATTTCTACGTAATATTCCGCTCCATTTGATGATTTTACCTGCCTTAATAGTGATCATTATTTTTAGTTATATTCCGATGGCTGGCCTTGTAATTGCCTTCCAGAATTTTTCCCCGATTTCAGGGTTTAAGAATATGAACTGGACAGGGCTCGAAAACTTTCGTTATTTGTTTGAGCTTCCCGGTTTTGGTCAGGTCGTATGGAATACTGTATTTATCTCCGTCATGAAAATTATTGCTGGGCTGACCTTGCCAGTTATAGCGGCTTTATTGCTTAATGAGGTTCGTGTAAACGGCTTCAAACGTTCGATTCAGACGATTATTTATATGCCGCACTTTTTCTCATGGGTTATCTTGGGGGGGATTATCGTAGATGTACTGTCTCCGAGCAGCGGGATTGTTAACATGCTTTTAAAAGCACTAGGCATGCAGCCTATTCAATTTCTAGCCGACAATAGCTGGTTCCCATACGTACTAGTGATCACAGATCAATGGAAGGAGTTTGGATTCGGGACGATCATTTATTTGGCGGCTTTAACCAGCATTGACTCCTCCCTTTATGAAGCTGCTGTAATCGATGGTGCCGGAAGATGGAAGCAGACGTGGCATATTACGCTTCCGGGCATTCGCCCGATTATGATCCTGATGCTTACACTCAGTCTTGGCAACGTCCTGAACGGGGGATTTGACCAAGTGTTCAACCTGTACAATCCGCTAGTGTATGAATCAGGTGATATTTTGGACACGATGATTTACCGAATTGGTCTACAGGATGCTCAGTACTCTGTATCGACCGCATTAGGATTGATAAAATCTGTAGTTTCCTTCGTATTTATCGGGCTGGGTTATTATCTGGCGTATCGTTTTGCTAAATATCGGATTTTTTAGAGAGAAAGGAGTGGACTAAATGCACCATACTTCAACTGCTTATCGTTGGTTTCTCCGCTGCAATTATGTATTTCTGACTTTGCTCGCAGTGCTTTGTCTTTTTCCGATCGTGAACATTCTGGCGATCTCCTTTAGCTCCAGCGCAGCTGTTAACGCGGGTAGCGTAACCTTCTGGCCTGTGGACTTCACACTTTCTTCCTATAAATATATCCTTCAGAACAACCAGTTCATTCATTCCTTCGGAACTAGTCTGCTCCGGGTAGTGCTTGGCGTATCCGTTAACCTGTTGTTTACGATTCTAGTAGCTTATCCGCTGTCTAAAGAGGCAAAGTCCTTCCGCTCACGGACCGTGTACGCCTGGATTTTTGTGTTCACGATGCTCTTCAGTGGGGGTCTGATTCCTGGCTATTTAATTGTAAAAGAAATGGGGCTGCTGGATAGCATCTGGGCGCTTGTTATACCGGGCGCGGTGCCGATCTTTAATGTTCTGCTTATGCTCAATTTCTTCAGAGGTTTGCCAAAAGAATTGGAGGAAGCCGCATGGATGGATGGCGCGGGACACTTACGCACGTTATGGAGTGTGTATCTGCCGGTATCTATGCCAAGTATTGCGACCATTACGTTGTTTGCTTTGGTGGGTCACTGGAATGCATGGTTCGATGGTATGATTTATATGAGAAGCCCGGAACATTATCCGCTGGCCACCTATTTACAATCCATACTTCAGCAGGTATCGATCCAGACTGAAAATATTACTTTTGAACAAGCTGCGTTATTAAATCAAATCTCAGACCGTACAACGCAAGCCTCACAGATCTTCTTGTCTATCATTCCGATCCTGGCGATTTATCCGTTCCTGCAAAGATATTTTGTGCATGGACTAGTCGTGGGTAGTGTAAAGGGTTAAACTGGACTGGACCTAAATATAAGAAGGAGCCTGAACATGGCTCCTTCTTTATTATTATTCGATAAAAGAGGGACAAAATTCCAATGAAATCATTCTCCATCGGGTGGAACCCCGATTCCATTGTGATCAAGCTGATCGGAGCTTTCCTATTGGTCATGCTTCCGCTCTGTGCGCTGAGTATATCTATTACCTATTATAGCTCCAACCAAATGCAAGCTGAAGTGGAGAGGGCGAACGAATCGAAGGTTCATTTTTACTATAGCCATCTTGAATTTGAGCTGCAACGGATAACGGGCTTAGTCACGGAGTACTCTCAGGATGAAACGCTGGCTACCTTCAGTACCCGTATTCCAATTATGAGCCGGTACGAAGTGGATTCTAATCTGAACAATATATACACCAAGCTAAAACAAATCAAAGAAACCAGTCCTTATATTAGTGATGTTGTGTATTATGTACCGGAAATTAATAAGCGGGTTAGCGCTGCGGTGGGGGTTAGGGATGTCACCAACGAGGAATGGCAAAGTCTGCTGGCCACTATGGGCAATCTAAAGGGTGCTTTATCTAAATACGAAGACGAGTTATATTTACTGCGCAGTAATCCCTATAATCTGGATCGCAATCTTTCACCTAATTTTTTGCTGGGAGTGAAGCTTTCCTCACCTGAGCTTGAGTTGCGTTTGAAAGAATTTGCGGTATCAGGGGGGAGCGATATTACGTTAGCCTTCGGCAATAACGATTATGTGATATCAACTTCTGACCAAGAGCCCAGGTTGTTCCCCATAGAAAAACCGCTAAATAGTGAAGAGACTGTAAGTGTGCAGCGGTATCGTTTTGATAATTCTTTTTACTATTCGCTCTACGATCACAGCAATAACTTTAGGCTGACCGCAAATATTCCCAACACGGTGCTCATGAAGCCGATTCATGTCTACTCATTGCTGCTATGGTTGTTGTTCGTTGTCTCGATAGTGATCATTATCTTGTTCTCTTTATGGACGTACAGGATGATTCATCGCCCGATGTCTATTCTTATCAGAGGATTTAAGAAAGCGGAGCAAGGGCAGACGGGGATCTTTATTACTCACTCCCGCAGGGATGAGTTTGGGTATCTGTATTCTCGTTTCAATGAGATGCTTAAGCATCTGAATACGTTAATTGATGAGAACTACGTGCAGCGTATCCGGACAGGGGAAGCGGAGCTTAAACATTTACAATCGCAGATCACCCCTCATTTTCTCTATAACAGCCTATTTAGCATAAAACAGATGGCTGAGGTGGAAAATGTTGAGTTGATCAAGGAGTTCTCCGATTATTTAGGGCAATATTTTCGGTACATGACCCGGGATTCCGCCCAGGAGGTTACTTTGCAGCAAGAGCAGGAGCATGCTTTGGTCTATCTGGCTATACAGCGGATTCGTTTTGGCGCGAGAATTAGAGCTGAAGTGGATGAGATTGCAGCGGATTGCCGGAACATCAAAGTCCCGCGGGTTCTCCTGCAGCCCATCATTGAAAATGTATTCGAGCATGGGCTTAAGCAAAAAAGCAGCAATGGCCTATTAAAAATGAGTTATGAAAAAGTTGAGCATACGCTGACTATTATAATAGAAGATAACGGTGACTCACTTAGTGAGGACAAGTTAAATCTCTTGCAGCGCCAGTTCTCCGAGCAGAATGCCATTCAGGGGGAAATCACGGGTTTATTAAATGTGAATCAGAGATTGAGGATCAAATTTGGTTCCCCTTATGGCTTGCAGGCAGAGAGAAGTTGTTTGGGCGGACTTTGTGTAAGAGTCAATTTACCGCTTAAAGGGGACGTGCAGGATGCAACGAATGATGATAGTTGATGATGAGCCTAATATTTTGGATGGGCTGTACGAATTTTTTGTAAAGGCAGATTTTAAAGATTTGGAGATCATAAAGGTTCATTCAGCGGATCATGCCATAGACTGGCTTAATACCGTAAAAATAGATATTGTGCTTAGTGACATCTGTATGCCAGGTATGGATGGGATGGCGTTGATTCAGGAAATTGTCGACCGCTGGCCGCGTTGTAAAGTAATTCTGCTGACAGGACATAATGAATTCGATTTTGCCCATCAGGCGATCCGAAATCCTTGTGTAGTCGACTATTTATTGAAGACAGAGGGGATGGATAAAATTCGTGCCACTGTGGAGCTGACTTTGGAGAAAATATCTTCAGAAGAGGATTATTTCTATAAAAGCCAGTGGCTTCGCGATAAGCTCCCGCGTGCTCTGCCCCAGTTACAGCAGCAGTTATTACACGATATTCTAAGACGCACCGAACGGATAGACCGGCAGAGCTTACAGGTTGAATTTGACGCCATTCAGCTCCCGTTCAAAGCGGATGGACCCGTCCTGCCTATTATTCTGCGGATGGAGGCTTGGCGGAATTATGAAACGGCTTCAGACCGGAGTTTAATTCGTTATGCGGTAGCCAATATTGCGGAGGAGCTGCTCAGCGACAAGGTTGAAGTTAAGGCTGTGGATCTGGATCCGGGAACGATAGCTTGTTTTGTTCAGCCTAAAAGTGAAAGTGTGCCCTCAATCAGGGAAGAAGAGCTTTGGTTAAAAACGCTCCGCTTCGTCCACGGAACAATGGAATCCGTTCAGCAAGCCTGTGGCAAATGTCTGCAACTATCTGTGTCTATCATCGCCAGTGATCAGGAAGTGCATTGGCATGAGCTGAACTATGCCTTGAACCGTTTACGATTAGCCATTTTTGATAGCCCCGGACTTGGGATGGAAAAGCTGCTGAGGATAAATACCAAGGAAGTGAGCCCAAGTCCAGGTTCTATGCATAACCGAAATGCAACAGCGGAACTGCTGCTCGACTATTTAAAACAACGGCTGCTTGAGGGTGATCTCGATTGGGGCACATCTTTTCGCAAATGGGTGGAGATCTCGGGGGAAGGTGGGCCGGAGGATCCTTTTTTGAGATTAAGATTAATGTCGGGGATCAGTAATACCCTGCTGCAGACTTTACAAGAGTTAGGTTTAACGGAAAAAGCCCATAGCGGTATGAATTTATCACGTATGTTATATTTTAATATCAACACACACTGGTCGGATGTCATCTCTTTTTATCACACGTTTTTTGAATGGATTATCTCGAACAGAAGCGCAACCTATAAACATGATGAATCGAATATCCTGTCCATGATCCACCAATATATTAAATCCCATTTGGCCGATGATTTGTCCTTAACCCGGATTGCGCAGGAAGTCTCACTTAATCCGTCCTATCTGTCACGCTGGTATAAAAGAACGACAGGGAAGGGGATTTCTGATTATATTCTGGAGAAAAAAGTGGAGCTGAGTAAGGAGCTGCTGCTTGGAACTGCTCTAAAAATGCACGAGATCTCCGGCCAGCTCGGGTTTAGTGATCAGCACTATTTTTTTCGATTCTTCAAAAAAACCGTTGGCTGTACGCCGCAGGAATATCGAGAGCAAAAACGAGGATAAATAACAATACCCCGAAAGACGGACACCTGTTCAGAAGGTGCATCTTTCGGGGTATTGTTTGTGGCTGTATTTTAACGATTATTTACCGAGTTGTTTGTCTACTTCTCTAACCGGATTCTCGCCAACATTCTCTTCAACCTTGTGGCTACTCATAAACCAGCCGATTACAGCGATGAGTACGAGCACAACGTAGAAGGTGGCTTTCCACCAGGTACTATGGGCGAAATCTTCGGACAGAACACCAAGTGAAGGGTGCGCCAATGTAATGACTGAGAGCTTAACACCCACCCAACCTACGATAAAGAAGGCTGCAATTTCAAGCCCTGGACGGGAATGCAGCAGCTTAACGAAGAAGGAAGCTGCGAAACGCATAATGACCAGACCGATAAATCCACCGGCAAAGATGACGAGGAATTGTCCGCCATCGAGACCCCCGATTTTTGGAAGACCACTTGCAGGAAGAGCAACCGCGAGTGCAACTGCGGCTAGGATGGAATCGACCGCGAAGGCGATGTCAGCGACTTCTACCTTCAGAACAGTAAACCAAAAGCTGGATTTCTTTTTATTGACCGCACCGTCAGTGCCGCTTTCAGCAGCTTCATCTGTGACGGGCTTCTTAAACAACAGTTTTCGGAAAATATGATTACCCGCGATAAATAATAAATAAATCGCGCCGATGGCTTGTACTTGCCAGATATCGACCAGATAGGAGATGACAAATAGCGAACCGAATCGGAACACGAACGCCCCCGCTAATCCGTAAAACAACGCTTTTTTTCTTTCCTCATCAGGAAGGTGCTTAACCATAATTGCCAATACCAATGCGTTATCTGCGGCGAGTAGTCCCTCTAGTGCTACCAGAACAAGCAATACCCAACCGTACTCTAATAATAATCCCCAATCCATTACTGTTGTCCTCCCTTTTTGAATGCAAATATCTACCAAAAGATATCTACCCTACCATTTTAACCAAATTTATATAAAAAAGACCTTTACCAAACAGATTAGCCTTTGGAATAAAGGTCTAACCTGATTGGTAAAGGTCTCGCTAACAATGTGAATTGCCAATAAAGCCGGAGAATATCCTCATATTCTCGTATTGACGACTTTATTTAACAGCTACTCCCCTTTACGGGATATATTAAATTTTTAAGATTATTCAATGTGTTCTTGCCTAAAGAGATCATATACGAGATGAAAGTCATTGTCAATAAAAGTTGCAGAAATAAATGGATTCTATCTTTTAAGAATCATTAAAATGGCCAGAAACATGACATGATGACGGGAATCAACAGAGATTGAATAAAAATGGAAACGGAAACATGATACATATAGGTCATATAAACTAACATTTAATATGACGAAACTGCAAACATAAGGAAAAACAGGACTTAAAAAGGAAAAACTCAATTGACGAGGTTGGTTGATGAAAATATGATGAAACTAATCAAAGCAATCAAGCAAGATTTGTGTTAACTAAAGTTACATTATCTGTTCTATTAAAGTGAGTTTTACTGCGAAGAAGTACTAGAAGTTCATGCTGCATAAAACTTTTAGGAGGTGGGGAAATGCCGCAGACGTCATCGAGGTTATCCATTGAAGCAGAGGAGGAGCTCAGCCGCCATCCCTGCTACAGCGAGGAAGCTCATCGTTTTTTTGCTAGGATGCACATCCCGGTTGCTCCCGCCTGTAACATCCAATGTAATTACTGCAACCGAAAATTCGATTGTGTGAATGAAAGCAGGCCTGGTGTAGTTAGTGAAGTGCTAACTCCAGAGCAAGCTGAAAGAAAAGTGAAAGGTGTAGCCGCACAGCTGATGCAATTGTCGGTAGTTGGGATTGCAGGTCCGGGTGATCCGCTGGCGAATCCAGAACGAACCTTTGACACGTTCGAACGAGTCAAGCGGCAGGTCCCTGATGTTACTCTTTGCCTGAGTACTAATGGATTGACCCTTTACAGGCATGTAGATGCCATACTAGCGCTAGGTATCCGTCATGTCACGATCACCATCAATGCCATTGATCCCAATGTGGGCCGTGAAATTTATCCATGGGTTGTTGACGAAGGGATCCGGTACGAAGGACAAGAAGCAGCGGAGCTGCTGATCAGCCGCCAGCTTCAAGGTTTGGAGCTGCTGGCACAGCAAGGCGTTCTTGTTAAAGTTAATTCCGTTATGATTCCAGGGGTCAATGATCATCATCTCCCTGAAGTATCGCGAACAGTTAAAGCGCTTGGGGCAACTCTGCATAATGTGACGCCTTTAATTATCGCACCGGGAAGTCAGTATGAACGGGATGGGCGCAAGGCGCCGCGTCCTAAAGAACTGCACAACCTGCAGGAAGTGCTTGGGCGCGAAGGGATGAAGGTCATGCGCCATTGTCGGCAATGCCGTGCTGATGCCATTGGGCTGCTGGGTCAGGATCGTAATCAGGATTTTATATTAGAAAAGATGGATGCAAATCCAGTTATAAATGAGCAAGCTAGAGCGCTTTTTCAACGTGAACTTGATGCCAAAATCCGTCAGCGTGTCAAAGCCAAAGAGCTAAGGCAAAACTCTTTCCAGCAAGGGCAGCACACCACCAAAGTCGCTGTTGCTACGCGTGGTGGGGATAAGGTCAATCAACATTTTGGCCACGTGACAGAGTTCATGGTTTATGAAACAGATGGAGTAAGCGTGAAGCTGCTAGGTGTCCGAAAGATTCAGGCCTATTGCCACGGTAAAGCGGATTGTAATGGGGATAAGAATACCACGCTACAAGAAATTATTTCTATATTACAGGACTGTCAAATATTGCTCTGCTCTGGTATTGGCGATGTCCCTCGCGCCAGCTTAAATAAAGCCGGAGTATTGCCTCTGGTGCGTAAAGGTGAAATACAGGATGCGATTCTCGAAAGTGTGAAGATCAGCTCTTATTTTGAAAATATATCGATTTCGAAGGGATGATGAATGATGAGACAAATAGCTTTTTACGGTAAGGGCGGTATCGGTAAATCCACAACTTCGCAGAACACTTTGGCGCAGCTCGCCACTAAATTTGGTCAAAAAACAATGATCGTAGGCTGTGATCCTAAAGCGGACTCCACACGGCTGATTTTGAACACGAAAGCTCAGAATTCAGTGCTCCAATTGGCAGCAGAAAGAGGAACGGTTGAGGATTTGGAGCTCGAGGATGTAGTTCAGTTGGGATATGGCGACATTCTTAATGTGGAGTGTGGTGGACCTGAACCGGGTGTGGGTTGTGCCGGCCGCGGGATTATTACAGCTATTAATTTTTTGGAGCAGCAAGGGGCTTATGAAGGATTGGATTTTGTATCCTATGACGTACTTGGTGATGTGGTATGTGGTGGATTTGCAATGCCGATCCGTGAGAATAAAGCACAGGAAATTTATATCGTATGCTCCGGGGAAATGATGGCTATGTATGCGGCCAATAATATTGCGCGCGGAATTCTAAAGTATGCCAACAGCGGTGGCGTAAGATTGGGCGGTCTGATCTGCAACAGTCGTAATACGGACCGTGAGGATGAGCTCATTATGGAGCTGGCACGCCGTTTGAATACACAAATGATCCATTTTGTCCCGCGGAATAATGTGGTTCAGCATGCAGAGCTGCGAAGAATGACTGTAGCCCAATATAATCCTCATCATCAGCAAGCGAGAGAATATGAGATTTTGGCAGAAAAGATCCTGAATAACAATATGATGACAATCCCGACTCCGATTTCTATGGAAGAGCTGGAGGATTTACTCATGGAATTTGGTGTGATTGAGGATGAAGAGACGGCGCTGAAAAAGCTGAAGGCATCTGGCCAATAATTAGGTTCGTCCGGTGAACAGGAGTGGAGAGAAGGCTGTTCACCGGATCATTCTATGGGATGAGGAGGGTTCAGAATGGGGCTTAATATCGAAGATAACCAAAAGATGCTCGAAGAGATTCTTGAGGCTTATCCGGAAAAGGCACGAAAGGATCGTCAGAAGCATTTTGAAATCAATAATGAAGAGTTAATAAACTGTGGCAAATGCGCCATCAAATCGAATATGAAGTCCCGTCCGGGGGTTATGACCCAAAGAGGATGTGCTTATGCCGGTTCGAAGGGTGTGGTCTGGGGCCCGATCAAGGATATGGTGCATATCAGCCATGGTCCTGTAGGTTGTGGGCAATATAGCTGGGGAACAAGACGGAATTATGCCAACGGAACACTGGGGATTGATAATTTTACGGCTATGCAAGTGACGAGTGATTTTCAGGAGACAGATATTGTATTTGGCGGTGACAAGAAGCTTGAAGTCATTTGCCGTGAAATTAAAGAAATGTTCCCACTGGCTAAAGGAATTTCGATCCAATCAGAGTGTCCTGTGGGGCTAATCGGAGACGATATTGAAGCGGTGTCCAAAAAAATGTCTATCGAGCTAGGTCTCCCGATCATTCCCGTTCGTTGTGAAGGGTTCCGTGGGGTTAGCCAATCCTTGGGTCATCATATTGCTAACGATGCGATCCGTGATTTTCTGATGGGAAAGAAGGAGCTTGCGGAATGTGGTCCTTACGATATTAATATTATCGGAGATTATAACATCGGTGGAGACGCTTGGGCTTCACGCATTTTACTGGAGGAAATGGGTCTGCGTGTTATTGCGCAGTGGTCTGGGGATGGAACCATCAATGAATTGGCGATCGCGCATAAGGCGAAGCTCAATTTGATTCACTGTCATCGCTCCATGAACTATATGGTAACGACGATGGAGAAAGCATATGGGATTCCTTGGCTGGAATACAACTTTTTCGGGCCGACCAAAACCGCTGAAAGCCTTCGAGCCATCGCCGCAAGGTTTGATGAGTATATTCAGGAAAACTGCGAGAAGGTCATCGCTAAATACACGCCACAAATGGAGGCGATTATCTCTAAATTCAAACCCCGGCTGGAAGGTAAAAAGGTCATGCTGCTGGTAGGCGGATTACGTGCCCGCCATACACTGGGGGCTTACGAGGATCTGGGGATGGAGGTAGTGGGCACAGGTTATGAGTTCGCTCACAAGGATGATTACGAGAAGACATTTCCTGAACTTCCGGAAGGCACTATTATCTACGATGATCCAACCGCTTACGAGCTGGAAGAGCTTGCGCAAAGACTTGATATTGATCTGATGGGCTCGGGTGTGAAGGAGAAATATGTGTATCACAAGATGGGTATTCCTTTCCGGCAAATGCACTCCTGGGATTATAGTGGTCCTTACCATGGCTATGATGGGTTTAAGATTTTTGCTAAGGACATGGACATGACCATTAACAGCCCAGTGTGGAGCTTGATTAATTCAGGGAAAACAGGATCACTCCCTAAAAAGGAGGCGGGCGTATGAAGGATAAACTGGAGATTCCAGATTACAATACATTATTTCAAACTGAACCCTATGTGAAGCAACGCGAAGGAAAAAAAGCATTCGAGGCACCCTGCAGTGAGCAAGAGACAGCAGAAGCATTAGCCTACTCGAAGTCGTCTGAATATAAGGATAAGAATTTTGCCCGCACCTCACTGGTAGTTAATCCTCATAAAGCATGCCAGCCTCTAGGAGCCTTGATGGCTGCGCTGGGATTCGAGAAAACTCTGCCGTTTATACATGGCTCTCAAGGCTGCACTGCGTATTTTCGTAGTCATTTAAGCCGTCATTTCAAAGAGCCGACCCCCGCGGTTTCTTCCTCTATGACAGAAGATGGTGCGGTGTTCGGAGGGATGAACAATCTTATTGATGGTCTTGAAAATAGTGTGGCGCTCTATAAGCCAGAGATGATAGCTGTTTCTACTACATGTATGGCTGAGGTTATAGGGGATGATCTGCAGGCTTTTATATCAAATGCCCGCCAGAAGGGTGCAATTTCGAACGAAATTCCAGTGCCCTACGCCAACACGCCAAGTTTTTCGGGATCACATATTACAGGCTACGATTCCATGTTAAAGTCCATCCTTAGTACCTTGTTCATCCGCTCTGGGATTGAAGCTACCCCTGGCAGTGGAGAGGGAACTGGAGAGAAGCTGAATGTCATTTTAGGGTTTGAGCCTTATACGGGGAATTTTGCGGAAATTCGAAAAATCCTTGCCGCGTTTGATACAGGCTACACCTTCCTTGGTGACCACAGCGGCAATTTTGATTCCCCGGCTACAGGTGAATATTCCTATTATTATGGGGGAACGAAGCTGGCGGATGTGCCGAAGGCAGCTAATGCGTTGGGCACTCTTTCACTTCAGAAATATTCTGTCAAAAAAACATTGGATTACATCAGCAGCACATGGAAACAACAGACCGTTGCGATGTCGACTCCGCTGGGCATTCATGCGACAGATCGGTTAATAGAGTCTATTAGTGAATTAACGGGATTGCCCATTCCGCCTGAGCTTGTGGAAGAACGTGGCCGGGTAGTAGATGCTTTGCTCGATAGCCACCCTTATCTGCATGGCAAACGAGTGGCTTTAGTTGGTGATCCGGATTTGCTGATCGGCCTGATTGAATTCTGTCTGGAAGTCGGTATAGAGCCTATTCATATTGTGTGCTCCAATGGGGAAAACGGATTTAAAGAAGAAGCGAAAGCTCTGCTTGCTGCCAGCCCCTACGGGGCAGAAACGACAGTTCATATCGGAAATGATTTATGGCATATGCGCTCTCTGCTGGTTGATGATCCTGTAGATCTGGCCATTGGAAGCTCTCATCTTAAATTTGCTGCCAAAGATGCCAACGTTCCTTTGATCCGTGTAGGCTTCCCTGTCTTTGACCGCCATCATCTGCATCGATATCCAATTATCGGTTATCAAGGTGCCTTGAACTTGTTAACTACTATAGTAAATACAATCCTGCAGGGGTTGGATGAGGATTCATCTGGCTTCAACCACGATCTTGTTCGTTAGTCCAATATTTATCGTAGTGACGCTAAATAACTGAGCATTTTAAGAGTAAGGAGTATTCAGTTACGGGAGGTGGTACGATGGAGTCCATCAGAAACGATGTATTCGACGCGCAAGCTTGCGGGAGCTTAACTCCGAAATCGAAACCATGTCCACGCCCCAAGCCGGGCGAAGCGGCTGGGGGCTGCTCCTTTGACGGAGCCCAAATCACGCTGCTGCCGATCATGGATGCTGCGCATCTTGTCCATGGGCCGGCTGCTTGTGCCGGGAATAGCTGGGAAAGTAGAGGGGCTTTGTCAAGCGGGCCTTCGCTTTCACAATACGGATTCACTACAGATCTCAACGATAACGATATTATTTTTGGTGGAGAAAAGAAACTGAAAGATAGCATTGACTATATTGCCGGGCGCTTTATGCCTCCGGCAATATTTGTATATGCGACCTGTGTGACAGCTTTGATTGGCGAGGATTTGGATGCGGTATGCAAGGAAGCGGCAGGCAGATTGGGGCTTCCTGTGATCCCCGTGAACAGCCCCGGATTCGTAGGCAGTAAGAATCTCGGAAATCGGTTGGCTGGTGAAGCGCTGCTACAATATGTCATTGGCACAGGTGAACCAGAGATTGAGATTCCTTTAGGTGTGAATTTGATTGGGGAGTACAATATCGCGGGTGAAATGTGGGATATCGAGAAATTAATGAAGAGTGTTGGAATTACGCTAATGTCCAGAATTACAGGGGATGCAAGATATAAGGAAATTACATGGGCACATCATGCAAAAGTGAATATGGTTGTGTGCAGCCGTGCATTGTTAGGTCTGGCAAAAGAAATGGAGGCAAGATACCACATTCCCTATTTCGAAGGCTCCTTCTATGGGGCCAAGGAGACAACTTATTCCTTACGTCAAATGGCTTATTTGCTGAATGACCGTGAGATGGAGCGGCGTGTGGATCGGTTGACGGAACGAGAGGAAAGCAGACTGATTCAGGAGCTGCGGCCCTACCGCAAGCTGCTTAAAGGAAAGAAAGCAGTTCTCTATACGGGTGGAGTAAAAAGCTGGTCGATTATTTCCGCACTGAAGGAGTTAGGCGTTCAGGTGGTAGGTGTAGGCACGAACAAAAGCACGGAAGATGATGTACGGCGTATAGCGGATCGTGTTGGTGATGACACCGAATATATCCCGGAGGGCGGGGCAAGCCGAATTATCAAAACCGTCCGGGATCGTAAGGCAGATATTATGATTGCTGGCGGACGGAATATGTATGTGGCAATGAAAGAGCAGATTCCGTTTATTGATATTAATCAAGAAAGACACAAGGCCTATGCTGGTTACGAAGGTTTACTAAGGCTGGCTAAGGAGCTGACGTATTCTCTTGCTAATCCAATCTGGAAGCTGGCTGCCAGTGCCGCTCCCTGGGATAAGGGGGAAACTTCCTATGACCGTTAACAAAAGGAGTAAACCGACTTCGGTTAATCCAATGAAAATAGGTCAATCCCTTGGTTCCGTACTGGCATTTCAGGGTTGCTACAAGGCATTGCCTATTGTGCATGGTGCGCAAGGTTGCTCCGCATTTCCGAAGGCGCTGCTTACCCGGCATTTTCGCGAGCCTATAGCCGTACAGACCTCTGCTTTGCAGGAGATGGATGTAATCTTTGATGCGAATCGTAATTTAGAGGAAGCTCTAAATACCATACTCAGTAAACACCGACCAGACATTATAGGCATTATTGGGACTGAGCTGACGGATGTGGCAGGAGTGGATTATCAATCCATGCTCAAGACCTATAAAAGGGAGCGGAACATGCGGGGTGGGCTTGCTTTTTCCGTCACCTTACCAGACTTTCGTGGTTCATTGGAATCGGGGTTCAGCTCTACCGTGGAGGCGCTGCTTGATGAGATGATCCAGCAGGTAGGCCATCGGGGTTCAAGGAGTGTGAATTCACGTCAGATTACCCTTTTGCCGGGATCATTTCTGACGCCGGGTGATGTGATGGAGCTGAAAGAAATGATATCCTCCTTCGGTTTTGAGGTAATTGCTGTACCTGATATTTCGACCTCTTTGTCTGGGCATCTGCTGACAGGATTTTCACCGCTAACAAGAGGTGGGGTGCCTCTAGATTCGATGCTGCAAAGCTTGCATTCGGGTCTAACCATTGCCATCGGCGGAAGTATGGAGCGTCCAGCTAGAAGACTGCATAATGCGCTGGGAACTCCCTACAAAGTATTCGAGAGTGCTATGGGGCTTAAAGCAACGGATGATATTTTGCAATTCCTGCATCAAATTAGCGGGGAGCCGGTACAGCTTCGTTATTGCTGGCAACGGGAGAATTTATTGGATAGCATGCTGGATGCTCATTTTCAATTTGCGGGGATGTCTGCACTTGTTGCGCTGGAGCCAGATCATTTGTATACCGTATCTTCTTGGCTTGAAGAGCTGGGGGTGGAGCAAAAGGCTCTGGTCACTTCCTATGAAACTCCTTTGGTGGTTGAGATGGAACGAGAGGTATGGGTCGGTGATCTGGATGATGTTGAGTTTTTGGGTAAAGGTGCAGATTTATGGATCGGTAACTCACATGGGATAAATGGAGCGGCGCGGTTAGATGCAGCATTTATGGCGGCTGGATTTCCCGTTTGGAATGAGCTTGGTGCTTATATGGCCACCTCTGTAGGGTATCGGGGAGCGATGGAGTGGACGAATAAAGCGGCGAATCTGTTAATGCGAAGGGAGGAGGAACATCGTGAAAGTAGCATTCGCTACAGAGGATGGAATTAGAGTGAATGCCCATTTTGGGCAGAGTCCGATGTTCGCCATTTATAAAGTTACCAAAAGTGGCGGGGAGCTTATAGGTCTTCGTAAACTGCCAACGATTCTCAATCAGGATGAAGCGGGCAAAATAGAGAGTCGTCTGGAGGTGGTAGAGGATTGCACGCTAATATTCATCATGCAGATTGGAGCCTCAGCAGCGGCAAGAGTCACACGTCGTAAAATTATGCCGGTAAAGGTTCCACCAGGCAGTCCTATCGATGAGCAAGTGAAGCGGCTTGTTGAAATGCTACAGGGCAAACCACCGATGTGGCTAGCCAAGGTATTACATGCTGAAAATGAAGCGGAAGGGGCGAGTGTAGATGGATCCCATAGCTAATGAGCGTGCTGCATTAATGGGCCGGGTTGCTCCGGAAGCGGCAGTATTAAAACGCCGTAGTCGAACCACGGAGAAAGAGCTGGATAAAGATATAGCAGAGATGTTCATACGCCGGTTGTGTCAATTGCTTGATACAGAAGACTTTTTTGGAAGGCATGCTTCTCTTTCACCACAGAAGAAGATCGAACGATTGTTTCTCGCTTCCCCTGAAGACAAGAACAAATCTGATTTTAACTGCGCGGTTTCTCCAAAGGTCCGTTTGCAGGTTCCTCTCTTGTTTCAGGCGGTGGCGGGCGTGGTCGAGGAGAAAAGTGGGGTTCTGGTTCAGAGTTCTTCTGAAATAAACGGGGAAGGATTTGGGCGTGCTCTTTTATATAGTGATCGGATTATTCTTGTGTTAAAAAGCTTGAGAGCAGGTTTTCCGTTTCCTTTTACCTCTGAGGAGAAAGTAATTCGCTACGGCGTTGCTTGTGTAGAAGAAGGGTTGGCCTTTATGGATAAATTTAATGAAATGACAGCTCTCTATGGAACGGAGGGTCTGGAGGGTTAGATTCTAATGATGCAGCTCAGCTACAGGGAGGGAGCAAAATGGAGCAGCTTGTAGGCGGCAACGAACTGGAACGATACGCTCGCCAATTAAAGCTGCTTGGAGAAGGCGGGCAGAAAGCGCTAAAAGAAGCTACAGTGATGATTGCTGGAATTGGAGGGCTTGGAGGCACTGCCGCACTTTATTTAGCTGCTGCCGGAATCGGCAAGCTGATCTTGGCGCATGAAGGAAATATTGTGCCTCCAGATTTAAATCGACAGATTTTGATGGACAGTGATCATTTGGGTATGGAAAGGATGAGCACAGCAATCCAGCAGCTAAAACGTCTGAATCCAAATGTTGAAATGGAAGGATTTAATTCGAAGATTGAATACAATATGGCAAAACCTTGGGTAGAACAAGCCGATATAGTGATTGATGCACGGTATGATTTTCCGGAAAGATATATGTTGAACCGCCTATGTGTAGAAACCGGCACGCCAATGGTAGAGGCGGCGATGTATGGATTTGAGATTTCACTAACAACGGTTATACCTGGTGAAACCCCTTGCTTAGAGTGTCTTTATCCGGATGTGAATCCAGAATGGGAACCGTTTGGCTTTCCGGTATTGGGAGCAACCTCCGGAATTGCGGGTTGTCTGGCTGCGTTGGAAGCCGTAAAATGGGTTACAAGGGTAGGGACGACTTATGCGGGCGTAATGCATCGCTTCAATTCACTCGACTTCGCCTGTTACAGCGTCCATATTACCCGTAATCCGAATTGCAATTGCTGCGGAGAGGAAGGTAAACCGTGAAAAGTCTCAGGCTATGTGACACGACACTTAGGGATGGTGAACAGGCGGCTGGAGTTTCATTCACGAGGGAAGAAAAGCTGGAAATCGCAAGGTTGCTGTCGGAATGCGGAGTGGAGCAAGCAGAGGTAGGAATTCCTGCCATGGGCAAGCAAGAGCAAGAAGATATTGCGGCTATCGCTGATTTAGGTCTACCTATGAAGATGATGACTTGGAATCGGGCTTTGGAAAGTGATATCGACAAAGCTTGGGCGACGGGTGTGAACTGGAGTCATGTATCGATCCCTGTCTCGGAAATTCAATTACAAGGTAAGCTAGGTTTAACACCTGCCAAAGGTCTGACAAGATTGCTGCATGCGACGGAATATGGTCAACGGCTAGGAATGACTGTGTCGGTGGGGATGGAGGACTCTTCAAGGGCAAGTATGGAGTACTTGGTTGAACTGGTAAATACATTATATAAAGAAGGTATTCGTTGGTTCCGTTATGCAGATACGGTATCTGCTCATCATCCGGGTCAAATGGCAGAGCGGGTAAGCACATTACTTAGTGCTGTTCCTGTAGATGTAGAGCTTGAGGTACACTGCCACAATGATTTTGGTCTTGCGGCTGCAAACACACTTAGCGGTATTGCCGCGGGTGCGGTCTGGGCAAGCACTACGGTAGCAGGGATTGGTGAACGTACCGGGAATGCAGCAATGGAAGAAGTAGTGATGGCTTGGCGTTATCTTTATGGCGGGGAGAGCAGCGCACGTCCGGAGTGTTTGAAGGGGCTGGCGGATAGGGTGATCACAGCCTCGGGCCGAAGTGTCGGCGATGCCAAACCAATCGTCGGATCACTCGCCTTCACACATGAATCTGGGATACATGTTGACGGTTTGTTGAAAGAAACAGCCACCTACCAGACCTTTGATCCCACAGAGGTGGGGAGAGCACATCATTTTGTGTTAGGTAAACATTCCGGAAGTGGTGGAATCATGCATGTTCTGAACGCACATGGTTTAGAGGTTAGTGCTGGAACCGCGGGACGTTTGCTGGAACGGGTGAGAGATTATGCCGAAGTTAATAAAGTGAATGTGCCAGAGCTCCTCTTGGTTGAATGGCTGAGAGAGGATTGGCAACGACCGTAAGAGATATAATAAGAATGAATAAAGGCTGACAAGACGGGTACGAAACCTGTCTTGTCAGCCTTTTTATGTTGTTATGATTAAGTTTATTGTGTTAGCCCTTAACCGCGCCAGCGGTAATTCCCTTGGTCATCTGTTCTGTGAAGAGCAGGTAGATCAGGATGGTTGGGATAGCGATGATCGTCATAACCGCGAACTGTGCACCATAGTTGGATGAATACTCACCAGTGAATTTCATAATGGAGAAGGGAATCGTCTTAAGATCTTCCGAGGTGAGGAAGGTGTTCGCCATAATGAATTCATTCCACGTGCTGATGAAGTTGAGCACACAGATGGTTGCCAGCGCCGGTTTGGTGATGGGCAGGATGATACGGAAGATTAACCCGTAAATGCCACTGCCATCAATAACGGCGGACTCTTCAATAGCCCGCGGGATGGTCTCCAGGAACCCGGTCATAATCAGGACACTCATGGGGATGACAATGGCTGAGTAAGGCAAAATCAATGTGTACATATTGTTCAGCATCCCAAGCTTGTTAAACAGAATGAAGTTTGGCAGCAATGTGGCGTGAATGGGAATGATCATGCCTAACATGATTAGCGAGAGGACGATGCCGCTTAGCTTCCATTTCATCCGGGTAAACGCATATCCCATCATCAGGGACACCAGCGCAGAGAGCATAACAGTTATCACTGTAATGATAAGACTGTTGGCAAAATATCGTGGCACACGCCCGTAGGTAAAAGCGTTTCGATAGTTCTCCCACTGGGGTGGAGAGGGCCATTTCAGAAATGAGCTTCCAAAGAACTCACCGCTCTTGAGCAGGGAATAATCGATCAACCAAATAAGCGGAAATAACTGAATCAACGCGATGATACATAGGAACACCATCATTAGGATTTTGCCCGTTGTAGGCTTTCTGCGTTCTTGTTTGTGAAGGTTTAGCTTAGGGGGTGAAGCGGCAGGCGATAAGGAATTATTCATAGGATTTCCTCCGGTTACAGGGTTTCTTTAAAATTCTCCGATATCTTTCTTTAAAATCTTGTTGAGGATAACGGTTAGGATCAGGCAGAACACAATAAACAGAATCGAAATGGCATTACCATAGCCGTATAGCGATGATGAGAAGGCGGTTTTGTACAGATAGTTCCCTAGGAACTGTGTGCTATTTGCAGGGCCACCGTTGGTCATTAAGAATACGGTTTCCATTTGCTTAAGACAGGTGGTGACAGCGATGATGATGGCAACCCGCATCATCGGCGAAAGCAGCGGAATGATGATACGCGTGTAGAGGGTAAAGTTGTTGGCGCCATCGATTCTTGCGGCTTCGCTTAAATCTTCCGGAATGCCTTGCAGACCTGAATAATACAGCAGCAGTGCATACCCAAAGCCTTGCCACATAACAACAATGATGATGCACCAGATGGCCGTCTTTGGATCACCGAGCCAATCATGCGTTAGTGCGTCCAATCCAACTCCGCTCAGCAGCTTGTTGAGCAGTCCGTAGTTCGGATGGAAAATTCCGGTCCACAGCTTGGCTGTAACGACGACAGAAATTACAGCGGGGATAAAAAAGATCGTCCGGAATATTTTTTCGTATTTGCCGGAATTGGTTAGGAATATCCCCATGAGAATGGCAAAGGGATGTTGTAAAAATACAGTGGCGGCGGTCAGGAGCAGGGCATTGACTAGCGATCTCCAGAACACTTTGTCATGAAATAGAATTTCACGGTAGTTATCAAAGCCGATGAAATTGTATTTGCCGATTCCGCCCCAATCCGTAGAACCGTAATAAGCGCTCATGAAGATAGGGATGCAGATCATAAAAGCAAATAGGAACAGTCCAGGTGCGATGAGTAAGAATATCGCTTTTTTGTCGCTTAACACTCTGTGCATGGAAATCTCCGTCCTTTTAAAGAGTAATCTATCTATTACCATCGTAACGGGAAGCCAGGCACCGGAACATGCCGTAAATTTCAGATCGGTGTATACATTTTTTCGAAAACAAAACCCCGGCCTCTGGGGGAAGCCGGGGTTTGCGCACTGCCATCTATTAGGTTACTTCAGGAGCGCTAAGGTTCATGTTTTTTGTAGTTCTCTGGTTTATTTACCAGCGAATTTATCGGATGCAGCATCCAGTGCTTTGGCGAATTCTTCAGGGGTAATTGCATCAGAAAGCAGGCTTTGATGCGCCTCCATTACCTTTTGCTTGAACTCATCGTCACCCACATCCTGCAGTGGAGTACCGCTGGAAGAGGTCATGGAGCTGAATACTTCAATCAATTCTTTTTGCAGCTGGGTTTCGTTACCCGTTAGGAATTGATCGAATTGCTGCGCAGGTGTACCCGCGCCAGCTTGCCATAGCATTTTAGACCAATGCTCTGGAGCGAAGAAATATTTCAAGAAATCAACAGCGGCTTCAGCATGTTTGGAGTTTTTGCTGACTGCATATCCACCACCATACCAAGCGGCATCATCGGTTGCTTTACCTTTAGCTGAAGCTGGGAAAGCGAAAGCACCTACGTTATTGCGGAATTCTTCAGAGAAGTTCTCGTCTGTTGCCAGACCCGACTCCCAAGCGCCCATAAAGAACATGGCAGCTTGCCCTTGTCCGAACAAGTTGCGTGCAGCACCGTAATCGGCAGTCAGCCAGCCATCGGCAAAACCTTTAGCATCGGCGAATTGCTGCATTTCAGTTGCAGCTGCAACGAGACTAGGATCTGTAAAGGATATTTTACGTGCAACAGCTTCATCCATTGTATTGAAATCGCCAGTCTGACGTTGGGCTACAAATTCATACCAGATAGGCAGTGTCCAAGCGTCCATACCATTCATAGCGATCGGGTTAATTTTCTTGGCACGAAGTGTTTTGACGGCGGCAAGCAAATCATCTGTGGTTTTTGGAACCTCGATGCCGTTGTCAGCGAATATTTTTTTGTTATAGTACATGACCATGTAGTCGGCACCACGCGGCAAACCGTAAAGCTTACTGTCTTTACTGAAGCCGTCCATGGATCCGGACACAAACTGATTACCTTCGAAGTCAGCGCTGTTCAGTTCAAGCAGCAGATCGTTATCCAGCAGCGGACTCAGGAAGGAGGGCTGACCCCAGGCTTGAATGATATCAGGCAGCTGATTGCTGGAGGCATACACTTTGATTTTTGATTTGTAAGGCTCATCTTGAAGCGCTTCCACTTCAATCTTGACGTTAGGGTTCTCTTTCATGTAAGCATCGATAATGTCTTGCTCTACCTTACCTGAACCATTTGCCCGATCCGCGAGCGCGGTGAAGAACTTCAGTGTAATTTTTTCGGCGGGTGTGTTTTCCCCGGCACTAGCTGTTGCTTCGGCAGTAGCTTCGGCCTTGTCATTTGTAGGTGCATTGGTAGCTTTCGCATTGTTATTTCCACCACCGCAGCCTGCCAGCAGAGCTGGTAGCATTAGACTCATAAGTGCTAGCTTTATTCCTTTACCTTTCATCAAAAACCCACCTTTTTTATGAGATATATTTCCACGAGAACGGCTGTCATCAAACGAGGACGACAATGTCGTTTCTTCTTGCATCCCCATCTTAAGAGTTTATGACCGATAGAAACATGGTCCATATTTAAGAACTATGTAGGCATTTTTCAGTGATTGTAAAAAGCTGGTTCAGGGTTTAATGATTTCAGTTATACTTGGTTTACACATTTATTGATTATACATGAAGGTGGTTCTCATGAATCGAAACATCCGCTTATTAAGCCGTTATCGCCATCTTCCGCTCCAGTTTAAGCTGTTATTATGGTTTGTGCCGCTGCTTCTCGTGACTATATTCGCTATGGGGTGGAACTCCTATCAGATCTCTTCGCAGCAGGTGGTTGAGAAAATGAAACAGTCACAGGATCACCTGACCCGAAAAACAGCAGAGCAGATTGATGAGATGGTGAGGGGAATGATTTCTTTTTCCAATACACTCTTTCTGGATGAAAGTGTGCAGCGGCTTTTAGTGTCGTCAGAAGCACAAAAAGAACGTAATTCCGTATTTAAAACGGTCACCAACCTGATGGTCGCTGGCAACTCGATTCAATCCCTGATTCTATACGCTTTGGAAGACCAGAATAATGGGGCGGAGCCTTTTGCTGCGAATCAAGCCGGATTGACGACTGGCATGAAGTTCTCTAACTTTGTCCGAACCTCGTACTATAAGGAAGCCGTTGAAGCCGCAGGCAGTCCAACCTTTGGATTGTCCAGACCCACGGATGGCATATTTGTTGGTGATCATTATCATAAGATTGTACTTTCCAGAATTATCAAGAATGTATATACTTTAAAACCGGCAGGGCTAGCGGTGATCGGGGTCGATGCTGGTAAGATTGGAAGCCAATATCTAGACAACTCTGAAGATGATGTAGATATGTTTGTGGTTGATCGAGACGGGCTCATCATTACGGCTTCTAACCGGAGCTGGATCGGTAAAAGGGATCTTGATCTTCCGTATTTTGCGGACAGCGATCCTAAGTTGAGCCTAGAGGAGAGATTGGAGTCTACAGCGGATCACAAACAATGGATTGTCTCGCATCTGCAGTCAGAAACGACGGGTTGGTATGTAGTGGTGGTGCATTCCAAACGGCAGCTTGTCAAAGAGCTGGGACAGATTTCACAGGTCACGGTGACGATCGCTTTTCTGTGCTTAGCAGTTAGCTTAATGGTTACCTGGCTCGCCGCCGCCTCAATAACGAAACCGCTGAAAAAGCTTTCCCGCTCCATGCGCAGATTCCAGACAGGGGATTTCACGCAGCGCGTATTTTTTGAAGGAAATGATGAGATTGGTCTTTTGGGCCATGGTTATAATCTAATGGTGCAGCGGATCAAATCGCTCATCAATGATGTATATGCCTCCAAACTGAAGCAGCAGGAAGCAGAATTGAAAACGCTTCAGGCACAGATTAGGCCGCACTTTTTATATAACACGCTGAATACGATTTGTTGGGAAGCTGAGAAAAAGGGCGACAAAGAAATAGCCGATATGGTCTATTCGCTTTCTCAAGTATTCCGGCTGAGCTTAAATGATGGGCGGGATACGTTTACATTGGAACAGGAAGTAGAGCTTGTGACGAATTATTTGTTCCTGCAAAAAAATCGGTTTAGAGAACGTTTTGAGTTCGAAATTGCCTTGGATGAGAGTATCAAGGATTTCACAGTTCCGAAGCTGCTGCTCCAGCCACTGGCGGAAAATGCAGTGATTCATGGGATCGAGCCACTGGCTGGAAGTGGACTCATCTCGATTCGCGCCTTCCGTAAAGATAGAACTATTGTGCTCGAAGTTCAAGATAACGGGGTGGGAATCACGCTGGAAAGACTTCAGGAGCTACATCAGCGTTTAGCGAGAGGAAGCTTTATTTCGGAGGAAGAGGAGAATGCTGGACGTTCGGGGTTTGCACTCTCGAATGTACAGGAACGTTTAGCTTTGTTTTTTGCCGGAGCCTCATTGCAAGTAGAGAGTGTAGAAGGAGCAGGCACACGTATTATCATTCAAATCACTGTGGAGGGTCCCTAAATGATGAAGCTGAAGCTGCTGATTGCTGAAGACGAAGACACCATCCGTGAGGGTATCGTCAATATGATTGACTGGAATTCGCATCAGATTGAGGTAATGGGCGAGGCGGGGAACGGAAGTGAAGCGCTGGCTCTGATGGAGTCTGAACAGCCGGATTTATTGTTAACGGATATCCGCATGCCGCAGATGAATGGTCTGGAGCTAATCGAAGCGGGACGGCGTCGCGGTTACGACTTTCGCTCGATTATTTTATCTGGATACAATGAGTTCTCTTATGCGAAACAAGCGATTGCGCTGGGGGTTGTCGATTATGTGCTGAAGCCGTGCCGGCCGGAGGAAATTCTGAAGACGGTACTCAAGGCTAAGGAGCTAATTGAAAGGCAGCGTTGTCAGGAGAATGAGCAGCTAAAAAGAGATCGTTCCTGGCATAAAAATGCACCGCTTGTCAAAAGCCAAGTGCTGTCCCAATGGATTCATCATCCTCCGGTTCCGCTGGAGCGGCGGCAGGAGCTGATCGGTGAGTTAGCTATGGCTATTAGCCACGAAGGTCCGCAGATTGGGCTGGTCAGCTTTGATTTTGATCCTCCCTCTGCTGGTGGGTCTGGACAGGATTTTGTACTTTTACGTTACGCAGCCCTAAATATTATTAGTGAGACCTTGTCTCCTATCTATAAAGGAAAAATCGAGACCTTCCATGATGGCAATCTCCTGCTCTGGATCGGCAGTGGTTTAGCTGGAACGGATTCCCGCAAGTCTTACCGAACCCCCATCTATTTAAAAGAGCAGATCGGGATGCTGCAAAGCAATCTGGAGAAATACCTCAAGCTGTCAATCAGTATTGCTGTAGGCTCGTGTCGTGCGGATATTTCGGAAGCTCACCTGTCTTATAAAGAAGCGCTTCAGGCCATGGAATCCCGCTTTCTGAACGGGAAAGGCGGCGTTTATTTTTATACAGAAGGCTCGGGAGTTATTGGGGGTGGCGCACAGGAGATCGGGATTTTAGATGATCCTGAATTAAATGTGCTGGAGGATGAGATGCTTGTGGCAGTCGGTGCAGGAAGTAATGAGCTTGCCCTCGATCTGCTGGAGCAATGGCTGGAACGTTTTCGCGGAAACCCCGGATGCCTCAAGCAGGAGGTGAATATTCGGGCAACAGCTTTTGTCGTTCGCCTTAAGAGGCTTGCGCAGGAAAAACAAGTAGCTGGATTCGAATGGAAGCAGCATTTGGTCAATTGGATGGAGCAGGCACCACAGATCGAGACGCTGGAAGAATTGTCTACGATCCTGAATAAGATCATGCAGAATGTGGTGGAGGCTTTTTCTAAACATCGCCCTCTGCATCGAACAGTAGTTACAGCGCTTGAGATCATCCGTAACAAATATAATACCAATCTGTCTCTGGAGTATGTTGCGAAGGAAGCTTACGTATCTAATACTTATTTAAGTTCACTGTTCCGCCAGGAGCTGGGTGTGAATTTTCTCGATTACTTGCATCAATACCGGGTAGAAGAGGCAAAAAAGCTGCTCCGCCAAAACTTAAAAATGTACGCTGTTGCAAAGTTAGTAGGCTACGGGGAAGAACGCCACTTCAGTGCTACTTTTAAGAAATGGACCGGACTTACACCTTCTCAATATCAAAAGGGACTAGGGAAGTAGGAGCAAATTGTTATCTACTAGGCTTTGTGTGGTTAAACTCTACATATAGCTAAATAGGAGGTAACCGAGAAATGAACCCGAAATGGTGGAAAGAGAGTGTCGTGTACCAAATTTATCCGATTAGCTTCATGGATAGTAACGGAGATGGGATTGGAGACTTGCAAGGAATCATATCCAGACTGGATTATCTGCAGGATTTAGGTGTAGACGTGATTTGGGTCTGCCCTATTTATAAATCACCAAACCATGATAACGGTTATGATATCAGTGATTACTGTGACATTATGAAGGAATTTGGCACGATGGATGATTTTGACCATTTGCTGAGGGAGATGCACGCACGTGGGATGAAGCTGATGATGGACTTGGTTCTGAACCATACGTCACATGAGCACCCTTGGTTTGTTGAATCCAGATCGTCGAAGGATAATCCGAAACGGGATTACTATATTTGGCGAAAAGGAAAAAATGGAGGTCCCCCGAATAACTGGGAGTCTTATTTCAGTGGCTCGGTGTGGGAGCTTGATTCGCGGACCGATGAATATTACCTTCACCTCTATTCCAAATATCAGCCTGATCTGAACTGGGAGAATCCGGTAGTCATTGATAAGCTGCATGAGATGGTGGAATGGTGGCTGAAGAAGGGTGTGGACGGATTTCGCTTTGATGCCATTGCACATATTGTGAAGACAAAAGGTTATCCAGATGCGGATAATCCAGGTGGAACACCTACCGTAAGGGCTTATGGAATGTTCTCCAATCTGGCAGATGTGCATACCTTGCTACAGAATTTATATGATAAAGTGCTTTATTTCTACGATATTATGACGGTAGGAGAGACATCGGGACTTGGACCGGAGCAGGCGCTAGATTATGTAGGTGATGGTCGCCGGGAGCTGAATATGACTTTTCAGTTTGAGCATATGTTTCTGGATGCCGCTTCGGCCGGTAGTGGAAAATGGGATGTCGTCCCATGGAGTCTACTGGAGCTGAAAAAGATTATGAGTAATTGGCAGACAGTTCTGCATGACAAAGGCTGGAATGCGAATTATCTCTGCAACCATGACCAGCCGCGCGCAGTGTCCCGGTTTGGGAACGACCTTTTTTACCGGATTCCTTCGGCTAAAATGCTGGCGACCTTCATTCACATGCTGGAAGGCACACCTTATATTTATCAAGGTGAAGAAATTGGAATGACGAATGTCTGTTTCGAATCCATTGATGAGTACCGGGATGTAGAGACGCTTAATTATTATGAAGAAAAGCGAAAAAACGGCGTTCCAGAAGAGCAGATTATGTCTGCCATTCATCATAAAAGCCGGGATAATGCCCGCACCCCGATGCAGTGGGACGATGGTCACGCAGGTGGTTTTACGACGGGGACTCCTTGGATTGAAGTAAATTCCAACTATATGGAGATCAACGCTGGCAACGCGATTAAAGATCCCGATTCCATTTACAACTACTATAAACAGCTGATTGCCCTGAGAAAAAAACACAAAGTCATCGTTTATGGAGCCTACGAGCTGCTGCTCGCAGAGCATACAGAGATATATGCGTATACCCGGACATTAGAAGATCAGCGGCTGCTGGTTATTCTGAATTTTTATGATGGAGAGCCTGTATTCGAATGGCCAGCGGAGTTCCAACCAGACAATATAGAGCTGTTGATTTCTAATTATTCCGTGGAAAAGGATGAGCAGATTCAACCGCTTAAACTTCGTCCTTATGAAGCACGAGTATATTTGCAGCAGCTTGTGTAAAGGAAGCTACAGGAATGAGTTGTCATGAAGGGGCTGAGCGCTCACTGTGACAACTCTTCTTTGAGTTTGTGAGTAAAAGACTGTACAATGGCGATACATTAACATACATAGAGTGGAGTTACAGGAAGACGCCTGTGGGAGGAGAGACAACATGACTGAATGGTATGAAAAGAGCTTCGGAGAGGATTATCTGGTCGTATACAAACATCGAGACTTTGGTGGAGCTCGTAAAGAAGTTGAACGAATGATCTCGTGGCTGGGACTACCGCCAGGCTCCAAAGTGCTGGATTTATGTTGTGGGATGGGACGTCATTCACTGGCGCTTGCGGAAGCAGGGTACGAGGTAACTGGAGTGGATTTATCAGAGGTATTGCTGCGTGAGGCAAGATCTCAAACAGGAGCGGAGCAGGTAACTTGGCTGCGTTCTGACATGCGGGACCTACCGTTGACAGGAGGTTTCGATGCTGTGGTTAATCTATTCACTTCCTTTGGTTATTTTGAAGAGGATGAGGAGCAGGTAAAGGTTTTACGTGAAATCTATCGGATGTTGAAGCCGGGTGGCAAGTTTGTTATTGATTATCTGAATCCTGCGTATGTGATTCGTCATCTGGTGCCGCATTCTACCCGCGAGGATGGAAAAAATCTGATTGATGAGTCGCGGCGGATCGAGGATGGGTATGTGAAGAAGGACATCATTTTAACCTCCAAAAATGATTCTACACCTCGTCAATATCATGAACGTGTGAAGCTGTATTCCTTGGAGAAATTCAGCGGGATGATCGAGGAAGCGGGTTTACAGCTCGAAGCTGTGCATGGCAGCTATGAAGATGAGGTTTATAATGCAGAAAGCTCCACGCGGATGATTTTTAGTGGAATTCGATCGTAATGGTATCAGGAAAAAGATTCAAAGGCGGTGATCGCACCATGTCTAAGGCGGATATCACTTCATGGGACGAGAACATTCTTCAGGTCTCGGTGCCCATGGACTCGCCGCTTCGTCAAGTGAACAGCTATATTCTGCCCGATGAGGATGGCAGAATTACTATTATCGATCCCGGTCCGCGTAGCCCGGAGACAGAAAAATGCTGGCAGGCGATCCTGCAGGAGCTGGGATTGTCGTGGAAGGACGTGCGGGATATCGTCGTAACGCATCATCATCCCGATCATTATGGATTGGCGGGATGGTTGCAGTTGCAGACCGGATGTAAGGTATGGATGACTGAACGTGCTCATGCCGAAGCGATGTTGATGTGGGGCAGTGACACGGATATCAATGAAGTTTTGCCGTTATATTTCATCAGACACGGAATGTCGGAAGAATGGTCGAGTGGAATTAAAGCGCATTTGGAGAGCTTTGACGCTCAAGTAGAGCCACAGCCGGTTGTAACTTATCTGAATGAGGTAGAGCCTTTCAGGATGGGTGGCCGTGAATGGCAATTGATTGTAACTGGCGGACATGCACCGGGACATGTGAGCTTGTATCATGCGGGCAGCGGGCAAATGATCTGCGGTGATGCTGTGCTGCCGCAGATTTCGCCTAATGTCAGCTTGCTTCCAGGCAGCGATCCACAGCCGCTGCAGACGTTTCTTCAGGGGCTGCGGGAGCTGGGGAGCTACCCGGTCAGCATGGCGTTCCCGGGTCATCGGGAACCGTTCACGGGCTTCGCGCATCGGGTCAGCAGCCTGCTCGCTCATCATGAGGAGCGGCTGGATGCCGCGGCAGCCTTGCTCGCAAACGGCCCGCTGAGCGGCTTCGCCGTCTGCGAAATTCTGTTTCGCAGCCGGGTAACCACCGTTCACCAGATGCGCTTTGCGATGAGTGAGACACTGGCGCATCTGGCGGAGCTGATGCGCCGGGAGCGGGCAGTGATGATAGAGGCGGATGGTGCTATCTTGTTTGCAGCATCTGAAAGTGCTGGAGACCATGTTAGTTAGAGTTTCTAGCGGGCTCGAAGAGTAATGAGTGATGAATGATGAATGATGAATGATGAAATGAATGATGAGTGATGAATGATGAGTGATGAAATGAATTGAGATATGAATGTTATGATCGAGTAGAGGTACAGAGCAGTCCGGTGTTATTGGGACTGCTCTTTTTTGGACTTTGGTTTTAGTGACTAAGTAGAGAGTATAATTCGGTGTTATTTATATGAATATTGAGCTCCTTAGTCCGATCGCATACCCAACTAACCTTTGATTACATACTCATGCGTTAGGCTGATCATTTGGACTAACATTTGATTACTTTACTTATGCGTTACGCAGGTCATTCGGACTAACATTTGATTACTATACTCATGCGTCATGCTGATCATTTGGACTAACATTTGATTACTTTACTCGTGCGTCACACTGGTCATTCGGACTCAGATTTGATTACTTTGCTTATGCGTTACGCAGGTCATTCGGACTCAGAAGCCGCTATTCGTGGATTTTGGGACTTTTGCGGTGAGTATCGGACCGGAGAGGCGTTATTGCTAGGGCAGAGGGTAGTTATTGGTCATTTTTGAGTGAATAGCGACTCTGGAGTCCGAAATTGACTAAATCAAGGGTGTTTTATGGAAATAGGGTCACCTGAGTCCGATCGCATAAGCAAACTAACATTTGGTTACTTTACTCATGCGTCATGCTGATCATTCGAACTCAGATTTGATTACTATACTCAAGCGTCATGCTGATCATTAGGACTAACATTTGATTACTATGCTTATGCGTCATGCTGATCATTTGGACTAACATTTGATTACTATGCTTATGCGTTACGCAGGTCATTCGGACTCAGAAGCCGCTATTCGTGGATTTTGAGACTTTTGAGGTGAGTATCGGACCGTAGAGGCGTTATTGCTAGTGCAGAGGGTTGTTATTGGTCATTTTTGAGTCAATAGCGACTCTGGAGTCCGAAAGTGACTAAATCAAGGGGGATATGTGAGTATAGTGTCACCTGAGTCCGATCGCATTACCAAACTACCATTTGATTACTTTACTCATGCGTCACACTGGTCATTCGGACACAGATTTGATTACTTTACTCGTGCGTTACACAGGTCATTCGGACTCAGATGCCGCTATTCGTGGGTAGAAACACATCTTGCCGAGTAACTAAGTGTTGGTATTGACTAATTGGGGAATTTCTCCCTGTTTTTTGAGGTTTGTTAGAGTGTAGAGCGGATATTAGGGAATTTCTCCCTAATATTCTACGAATGTAGCTATAAATTAAGATTTTCGTAGAGTTATTAGGGAAGAATTCCCTAATAACTTAGGTTTTAAACGATTTTTGGTATTTTTTAGGGAGTTTTTCCCTAAAACGGTCCCAACCCAACCCAACCCAACCCAACCCAACCTCAAAAAAGCGATTGTCTCATAACCCGCAAGGGTTACGAAACAATCGCTTTTTAATTCTCAGAGTGTACCCAAAACACCGGTTACTCCGGTCGTTTTTCATGTTCTGCAAGTTTCCTTGCGGCTTCTTCTCGATCCTCAGGTGAATGCGGAAGTTCGAGGTCTATCTCACGCTCCGCTTGCTTACGGTGTGCGATTCGGCTACTAGCTGCAGCGGCTACCGCGCCGACGATATCGTCGAGGAAGGTGTGGATCTGTCCGGTGTTTTTGTCGTTCAACCGTTCAAGAACACCTGGCTTAAGCTTGTCCACATAACCATAGTTGGTGAAGCCAATGCTGCCGTATACATTTACGATGGAGAAAGCCAGAATCTCATCCACTCCGTACAATCCCTCATCATTTTCGATCATATCCTGAAGCGGCGGAAACAACTTCCCTTCCTCCGCGAGCATGTCCAATTGAATGCCCGTAAGTACTGCATTTTGCACTTCCCGTTTGCTGAGTACCATCTCAACGTTATGGACACACTCTTCCATTGTTAAATTTGGATAATATTTTTTTTGCAGAAACATAACGAGCTCTGCGATTTCCTGCAGGTTCACTCCACGCTTATTCAACCACACTTTGGTCGCATCTGCGACTGCCTTGCTGTTCAGACTGTAAGGTATTTTTGCGATTGGTTCATCAGCCATGATTAGTCACCTCGTAAGTTAAGTCTTTGCATTACAACGTTCGTTAGCATGATGTTAAGCGCTGGGTGTTATCTCAGATTGTACGTTTAGAAGAAGTATTTGTCCAGAAAGCGGAGTCTATGTGAATTAAAATCTAGATCCAACCCAACCTGAAAATAAAGCGCACAGGCTTTTCCAACAATTTAGGATAAGCAGTTGTTATTTTTTGGACAAAGGTCTCGTATACATAGCAGTACAAATGCTATCTAACCTTGAAAGGGGTAATAAATGATGAAAACAATGCAACAAATCCGCGGGATTTCCGCAGTCTGCCTACTCGCAGTTCCACTGGCACTATCCGGTTGCGGCTTGTTCGGTTCGGAATCAGCATCGATTGATGCTCCGCCACCTGAGGTTGAAGCACAGATGCTACAGACAGAGGGAAATAACACTTTGGATTCAGGTGTATTTGGTCCAGTGGCTCAGGATGATGCACAAACTGCTGTTAAGGACAGCACCAAAACCGCTAAAGCAACGGATAAAGCACCGGCTTCCGGTGACCGGACGACCGTATATTTGGAAGATGGAAACGGCTTACTCGCTCCAGTGTCGCTAAATCTGCCAAAAAGCAAAGATTCCAGCACGCTTAAGAACTCTTTAATGGCATTAGTGAATAAGGGGGAATATGCGTCCTCATTGCCAGAAGGCTTCCAAGGTATTTTACCAGCAGGAACTGAAGTGCAAAATATTACGGTAGACAAGTCGAATCTGGCAGTTGTTGAGTTCAATTCGGAATTTAACAACTACGATGCTGCGGATGAACGCAAAATCCTTGAAGCGATCACTTGGACACTGACCGGTCAAGATGACATTAAAGGTGTACAGTTCTGGGTAGATGGTAAAAAGCTTACGGAAATGCCGCTTCAAGGCACTCCGCTGGATCGCCCGCTGTCCCGTACAATGGGCATTAACCTGCCAAAACAAGGTCCATCTTTAATGAACTCTAGTGCGGTTACTGTTTATTTTTCCACAACATCTCCTGACGGTATCCAATATTATGTTCCGGTTACGCGCTTTGTACCCGCAGGGCAAGAACAGCTGACTGCTGCTATCAATGAACTGATTGCGGGACCTGAATCCGGAGACGGTCTGGAAATGGTTATGACACAGGGCACATCACTTGATTCGGTTGAAGCCGGACAAAACGGTGTTGTTACTGTATCCTTGACTGACGATATGTTCGCAGATGGGAAGGAAGTTCCTGCCGAATTGCTGGAATCGGTTGTTCTGACTGTTGCGCAAAATACGGAAGATGCTCTGGTTCAAATTCGTTTGAACGGCAAACAATCGATTACTGACACTGACAATGTAGACTATAGCAAACCTGTATCTGCACCTGAATTTTTGAACGAGCTCCCGTTATAGAATGACCTTCTAAGGTTTAAAAGATGCTTTTGTGCCTCCTCTTTGGTAGAATAAAAGTTGCTCAAAAAGACGTAACGTCCCGAACGGTGAACTGCCGCAATGAACAACAGGGAAACGGGACTCACACTAAACTATTAGCTATACGATGTAGGAGGCAGAAAAGATGAGATCAAACGGGCGAACTGACGACCAATTACGGCCGCTGACAATAACGACCCAAACGAATAAATATGCTGAGGGCTCCGTAATCATTGAAATGGGAGACACCAAAGTCATTTGTACGGCTACTGTAGAGGAAAAAGTGCCTCCGTTTCTTAAAGGACAAGGAAAAGGCTGGGTAACTGCCGAATATTCGATGCTTCCTCGGGCCACTCAGTCCCGTAATCAACGTGAAGCTGCACGCGGTAAACTTACTGGACGTACAATGGAAATCCAACGGCTGATCGGCCGTGCGCTTCGCTCCGTGGTGAATTTACAAGCGTTAGGTGAACGCAGTATTACGCTGGATTGTGATGTGATTCAGGCGGATGGGGGAACTCGGACGGCTTCGATAACAGGCGCTTTTGTTGCCATGGCATTTGCTATTAATAAAATTGCACTACAGCACAAGCTGGCTGTTTTTCCTATAACAGACTTTTTGGGAGCAATTAGTGTAGGTGTTGTAGGGGATAAAACATTGCTCGATCTGAATTATGAAGAGGATTCCAAAGCCAAAGTGGATATGAATGTAGTCATGACCGGCGGCGGTGCTTTTGTTGAGGTACAAGGGACTGGCGAAGAAAGACCATTCTCGCGACAAGAGCTGGATCTTTTGTTGGGTCTAGGTGAGAAAGGGATTTATGAACTGATTGCCGCACAAAAAGAAGCGCTCGGAGCGATTGCTCTGAAAATCCCTTCCGGCCAGCCGGGCCAAGAGGTGTAACATGAATTCCACGGGCAATATTCTCATTGTCGCTACGAAGAATAAGGGGAAGGTGCGTGAATTCGAGCACGCTTTTGCCCCGCTGGGCCTGACAGTTAAGAGTATGTATGACTATCCGCATCTGCCCGATGTGGTAGAAGACGGAGCTACTTTTGCAGAGAATGCATTTAAAAAATCCAAAGCCGTAGGTGACGCACTTGGAATTCCGGTACTCGCTGATGATTCGGGTCTTTGTGTAGATGCTTTGGATGGCAGACCTGGTGTGTACTCTGCACGCTTTGCAGGTGAAGATGCTACGGATGGGGAAAATAACCTAAAGCTGCTTAGCGAGCTAGAGAGATTGAAACAGGGGGAAGACACAGATCAGCCTTTGCTGAGCACGGCTAGGTTCGTCTGTACTTTATCGCTGTACGATCCAGTTTCCAAGCAGGAGCTAACCGCAGAAGGTGCGGTCGAAGGTTGGATTACTTCAGAACCATCAGGTGCTGGCGGTTTCGGTTACGACCCGCTATTTTATCTGTCGGAACATGAAAAAACTATGGCCGAGCTTACGCTGGAAGAGAAGCAGCAGATTAGCCATCGAGGAACTGCACTGCGACTGCTGACGGCGAAGCTGGAGAAGAAACTGGCAGCTGATGGCGGCCTGTCGCAGGAATAGAGTTTTATATAAAAGTGGGGGTGTCCAAAAGCCGCGAAATGGCTGCTGGGCACCCCCGTTTTTTATTCCGTTCCCTTAAACAAAGCATCAAACTTCGTTCGATTCTAGCACATTTACCCGTATGAAGCGGCTACCCGGACACAGCTGACCTTAAACGCAGCTATATCCGATAATTGAGATTCTAATGGACCCCAAAGTCGCTATGGGCACGAAAAACACCCCAAAAGAAGCATTTCATAAGGAATAGCAGCACTGGAGTCCGAAACACAGCTCCAAAGGCTTGAAATTTGTAAATAACGTCAACTGGGTCCGTAACGTAAGCCTCAGAGGCAGAAAATTACTCTGCACTGCTAATAGGAAGTCCTCTTTGTAATGGGACAATCTCCTTGTTGGAATCAAGGAGAGCACCGGATTATATCAGCTTCCAAAGAGCAGGTGTGGAAGCTGGCTCCCACCCCAGAAGTGAAGTGTGAGGCTGCAAGCAGGTATACGTTTTTCCACTGTAGGCAACGACATCACCTACTTTATAAGCAACTCCTGTTACCCAGCTAGAACTTCCCGAAGTAGGTGTAGCAGTCGGTAATGGAGTTTGCGTGGGTGTTACGGTTGCGGTGGGCGTTGGTGCCACCGTAGGCGCTGGAGTAACTGTTGCAGTAGGTGTCAAAGTCGGTGTTACTGTTGGAGCTACAGTTGCCGTTGGTGTAGACGTTGCTGTTCCACACACGCTGATGTATTTCCAAACACCGTCCGGTCCGCTAAAATCGGGACGGTCTCCCTGTGTCCACCACTTGGCTTCATAGAGTGAGCCGCTGTAGGAAACGCGTTGTCCGCCAGTATATGCGGTTGCCGCATTCCAGGTAGCTGCCGAACATTGTCCCGGCGTAGGAGTAGGTGTTGGCGCTACAGTTGGCGTTGGCGTCACGGTTGCCGTCGGAGTCGGTGTAGTCGTTGGTGTAGACGTTGGTGTTGGTATAGTCGTCGGAGTCGGTGTCGGTGATGCAGACGGTGTTGGCGTTTGCGTAATGCCTCCGTACAGTTTATCGTATTCCTGTTGGGACGAGTTTCCGTTCAGGGTGATTCGCTGTGGACCGCCTGAAAAATTCAGCTTCATCATACCCGGAATTTCAAGTGAAGCTCCATTCGCAATAGTTTGAGTAGCTGTACCTGTAATACGGTAGCGGTTGAAATCCCAGGCCGTGGAGATTTGCTCAACGCTACCTGCTCCCCATGCCGAGGTTAGGGTTGTAGTTGTTGGCAGGTCGAACTCCAGCTTCCAGCCACCGGGAATATCGGTACCGGTATTATTCGTTATTTTTAATGAATAGGTATAGTTCGGATGATCATAGGCGCCGCTGAAGCTGAGGTTGAAGTTTTTAGGTTCAGGCAACTGCGGCTTAGGAGCTCCGCCTGGCGGCGAGGCTGTCTTCAGCTGATCATAGGCAAAATCGGTCAGAGAATTGCCATACGTATAAGTGCCATCGCTTTGCTCAGAGTAATCGCCCGTTAGTTCCCAGAACATCATACCTCCCAAGCCTTTTTGCTTGATGTAATCCAGCTTGTAGCCAAGAGATTCCTTATCTTCATACGTAAGAAAAACCTTCTTGTCTGCGTTGAATAAATACGGTGTTTTGGTAACAGGATCGAAGTAGCGCTTATTTGCTGGATCTTTGAGCAGATTTAGTACATGCCAGATCGGATTTGCACCAGCAGGCTGCTCTGGTGCGGGATCATTCCAGATGCCGTATTGGCCATCTGCTCCCCCACCGGTTGTCGGAGCTGTGCCGTAAAGGCCGGTATTGTTGATGCCTCCATTTACATTTTTCCAGCCTCGTGAATAATAAGGAACTCCGATCACGATTTTTTCCGGAGGAAGCGTACCGAGATAGTATCGGACCGCCCAGTCGGTATTCAGAACCGGAGTGCCCAGCGCAGCAGTTTCAGTATCGCGGGAATCCGGGTACAATGCGGAATGCGGTCCTACATATCCATTCCACGCACCATGGAAATCATAGGTCATAAGGTTCGCCCAGTCTAAATACTGATTGGCTTCCCCAAGCTTCATGCCCCCAAGAATCCAGGAAGAGGCGGTGGCCGCAATAGTCAGGTCATATTTCTGATTGTCTTGTGAACCTGCCAGATCGAGCTTTTCGCGGAGTTTTTTCATAAGAAGAACGTAGTTGTTGTAATTAACTGTACGCAGCGGTTCTGCCACGGCAAAATCGTTAGGATTACCGGACTGCCCAGTGCCAGAAGGGTACTCCCAATCGATGTCTACTCCGTTGAACTGATAGGTACGCAGAAAATCCACAACACTATTGGCAAAAGCTTCTCGCCCGGCTTCCGAATTCGCCATGTTGAAGAACCCTCCGGAACCCGACCAGCCGCCAACAGAAATTAGGGTGCGGACATCAGGATAGAGCTGTTTGTACTTGACCAGCTGGTTAAAATGTCCCTTAAAAGGCAAGGTGGTCAGCTGACCGGGATAGTCTTTTTCGATTGCAGCTGTACGGTCCATGAGATCAATCTTGTTCGTTTGAGGATTTACCTTGGCGAAGGCGTAGTTAATATGGGTAATTTTATCCCACGGAATCTTGTCTACGGTGTAAAATCCTTTGTTCTCCTGATCGCCCCACTCTGGGAAGTAAGCCACGATTTTGCGAGGATGATCAGCTGCTGGAGCGGGAGCGGAAGGTGTTGTTTCCGCGGCATGGGCCACTTGTAAGGATGCACCTGTCCCGGTGTAAAGTGGAACTAGAACGATTAGACTCATTAGCGCAGCAAGGTAACTTATGGATATTTTGCGCTTAGCACGTGCTTTTGCAATCATATTTAATATACCTCCAAAGGGGGATAATGTTATTTCGGGAACGAGGCTTCCTGCAAGTCTTTAATTGAGCTTCCATAGCGCAGGTGTGGTGGCTGGCTCCCAGCCTTGAAGTGAAGTGTGGGGTTGCAAGCAGGTATATGTTTTTCCGTTGTAAGCGACGACATCACCTGTTTTGTACGCAACGCCTGTTCCCCAGCTAGACCCTTCCGAAGTAGGTGTAGCGGTAGGCAAAGGAGTTTGTGTAGGTGCAATGGTTGCAGTTGGCGTTGGCACGACAGTAGGCGTAGGTGCAACGGTTGCGGTAGGCGTTGGTGCTACCGTAGGTGTTAAAGTTGGGGCCACAGTTGAAGTTGGTGTTGGTGTCGCTGTTCCGCATACGCTGATGAATTTCCAGACCCCATCAGTTCCGCTAAGATCAGGACGATCTCCTTGCGTCCACCACTTGGCTTCATAAACTGCGCCATTGTAGGAGACGCGCTGTCCGCCAGTATATACGGTTGTTGCACCCCAGCTCGCTGCCGAACATTCTCCCGGTGTAGGCGTTGGTGTTGGCGTCACGGTTGCAGTTGGTGTTGGTGTTGCAGTTGCAGTTGGAGTTGCAGTAGGTGTAGGTGATGTGGATGGTGTCGGTGTCGGCTGCACCACTCCGCCACCAAGATCGGCGTTTAGTTTATTGGTTAGTGTTTTGTTCCGGTCACCACTTGTTTCCCAGAACATAGCACCTGCAAGACCCTTGGACTTCAGGTAGCTGATCTTGTGGCCAAAGGATTCTACATCGTCATAGCTGATAAAGGTTTGATTTGTTGGATTATAGAGATAAGGCACTTTGGATGTATCATTCCAATAGCGGATATAACCGTTTTTGTTGATATAGTTGGCTTCGAGATCATAGAAATCATAGCTGCCTTTTTCCCATGTACCCGTTGGTGAGATGCCAGCGGATACCTGATATTGGCCGTTTCCTGAAGCCGGAGCTCCGCCCCAACCACGACCGTAAAAAGCCATGCCAAGTACAAGCTTGTTCGCAGGTACACCATTCGCAAGATAGGAGGTTACCGCTTTATCGATGTTAAAATTTTGCGGTTCGGTTAAGCCCGAAGCGGAAGCTGCGGGATCATAGTACAACGGAGCATTATGTCCGGTGGTGGTGTTCCAGCTCCCATTAAAGTCATAGGTCATAATATTGATCCAGTCGACAACGGAAGCAATGCCGGCCAGGTTATTGTTGTTGATATACGTTGGGCCTGCCCCGGAAGCAATGGTCAGCAGATAGGTTTTTCCATCCGCCGCGCCGGCTGTATTCAGCTTTTCGCGAACCTTTTGCAGCAGCAGTACATAGTTTTCTTTATCTTCAGGACGGTAGCTATTGCCTGCAAGTCCGCCGCTGACTGGATATTCCCAGTCGAGATCCACGCCGTCCATCTTGTATTTTCGAATAAAATCAACCGCGGAATTGGCAAAAACCTCACGGGTCGCAGCTGTCGCAGCTACATCCGAGAAACGGTTCGACCAGGTCCAGCCCCCAACGGAGATTAGGGTCTTCAGGTTCGGGTTCTTTTCCTTCAGCTTCCATAGCTGCTTCAGGTTACCTTTGATGGGATCATCCCATTTGTCATCCCCGAAGCTTTTTCCAGTGTCAATCCAAGGGTCACCAAGAACAATCGTACCGTTCGGAACGCTGATGGCTTGGCCTTGCTCATTCTGGCAAGACCAGGTCACCGGATTAGGGCCGGTGGGGTCTGGATTGCCATGGATGCCATTCCAACAAATATCCGCAAAAGCGTAGTTAATGACATTCATTTTGGTAGGATCGATATCAGTTACATTGTAAGCACGCCCGTAAGCGGCCCATGAAGCGTAATAACCAACCAGTTTGTAATCCTGTGCGGCGTTTGCTGTTTTGGGACTTCCGCCCAGGGTGGAAAAGAGTGTCAGAACAAGCGCGGCGATCATCGCAATTGCAAAGGTTTTGCGTGAAGCTTTTTTCGTGAAGATCATTGAATTTCTACCTCCTAGATTCAAAGTGTAGTTCGAAATTCTTTTCGGCAAGATGTCCTGACCTTCACCTCCCGTCGGTTGTAGTACACCATCACCCATGGCGTCCCTACTATTCTATTGAAGTTCAATTCATAGATTCAGCAGCAAAAAAGCAGCGGTCCAAATCAAGCCTTACCCAATCAGTAAGCGCTTTCTTTTGTGCTTTTTGTGTGCTGCTGTTTCATGGATTTTAAATGATGTAACATGCTGTGTATGGTTTGAATGAATAGAGGAGGATGTTTGGAAGTTGGATAATTAGGATGAATTAGATATAAATGGGTGATGGTAACTCTTATTCTCAAGCATAGCTTGCAATTGCGCTAGGGATAAAATCAGGTGATCTAGGGGGAGAATTTTCTAATTTATAGTGACTCGTCAAAAAGTGAACCCTTTTGGATTTGTATACTCGCCTTTTATCAAGAAACTCATGAAGAAACACATAACCACCGATGTAATGAATATAAATCATATACATGCCTGAAATATTTATTTGTGGAACTATGCAACGCATCGAGGTTTCTTTTCGTTATAGTAGTATCATACGGAAGGTGGTGGGCTCACCGATGGTTGTGTGGGTGTTTTGGCTGATCGCAGCCGGTGTCCTGTTTGTTGTAGAGATGATGACGCTTACTTTTTATTTATTGTGGCTTAGTATTGGTGCTTTGGCCGCAGGTTTGGTGTCGCTGATTGTTCCCGAAGCCATTTTGTTTCAGGTGGTCCTTGGATCACTGGTCGCACTTGGTCTGACTATATTCTCGAAACCACTGGTTTCTAGATTTCGCCATTCACGTGGGTTCAAGGATACAGGTACAGAAATCATCGGTAGGCAAGGAGTAGTTGTTGAGCCGATAGAGCAGGGACGTTACGGGCAAGTGAAGGTAGGCGGAGATACGTGGAGCGCGAGCTCTGATCAGTCTCTGGGCAAGGATGAGGTTGTAAGAGTAGTGAAAAGAGGCACGACGATTATCGAAGTAGAACGATGGGGGGAAATGAACTAATGCAATGGGCAATTATCGCAATTATTATTGTAGTGGTCGTAGTTTTTGTGGCATTAACAGTCAAAATCGTACCACAGCAACGGGTAGGTGTAGTAGAAAGGCTCGGTAAATTTAATCGTCTGCTGACACCGGGGTTGAACATTCTGATTCCTGTAATTGATCAGGTGCGCACGTACCATGATTTACGGATTCAACAAGCGAATGTACCTCCGCAAACGGTAATTACAAAGGATAACGTGCAGGTGCAGATTGATACGATTATTTTCTACCAAGTGGTTGGACCAGAGGAAGCTACTTATGGTATTTCTGATTATGTGTATGGGGTAAGAAACATTTCCACGGCAACAATGCGGCAAATCATCGGTAAGCTGGAATTGGATGAGACCTTGTCTGGACGGGAAAAGATTTCGACGGATATCCGTCTTGCTCTCGATGAAGCTACTGAGAAGTGGGGCGTGCGGATCGAGCGTGTGGAAGTTATCGATATCAAACCGCCGTTGGATATTCAGGAAGCGATGGATAAGCAGATGAAAGCAGAGCGGAGCAAACGTGCCATTGTTTTGGAGGCGGAAGCTGCCAAGCAGGATATGATCCTACGCGCTGAAGGGGATAAACAGAGTAAGATTCTAAAAGCAGAAGGCGATAAAGAAGCGCGTATCCGTCAAGCAGAGGGTTCACGCCAGGCGCAGGAGCTAGAAGCACACGGTGAGGCTAAAGCGATTCAAGCCGTGGCAGAAGCAGAAAAATCACGCATTGAGCTGATTCGTTCGGCAGGTCTGGATGAGCATGTACTGGCTTATCGTTCCTTCGAGGCTCTGGCTGAGATTGCCAAAGGTCCTGCTAATAAAGTGTTCTTGCCAACTAGCGCTGTTGAAACACTGGGAAGTCTTGGAGCGATTGCGGAAGTCTTCAAAGCGAGCAAGGACAGTAAATAGATTTTACAATTCGGGCTTATTCCGTTAAAGTAAAAAGCAAAAACAACCTTATGCATATGAAGCTATTGTTGTTCATGCTAACTTTGAAGGAGAGAAGCTACTGTGACGCAAAAAGAAATTTCACCGCTAGTTGAACTGCTTGGATTACAGCCTCACGTTGAGGGTGGTTGGTACAAAAGACTTTGGAATTCGGAATTTGAAATTTCGCAGGAAGTGTTAGGCGATAGCTATTCTGGATCACGTCATTCGGCATCTTCAATTTATTTTCTGCTTCACGAAGGCGAACAATCTGATTGGCATACTGTATTGTCCGATGAAGTTTGGTTGTGGCATTCCGGTAGTCCAATTGTGCTTAGTCTCGGAGGTAATGGAGATAAGCCTGAGGATGTGCAGGAAGTTATCCTGGGTCTCGATATTGCTGCAGGCCAGCAGCCACAAGTGGTTGTTCCAGCGGGAGTATGGCAGGCCGCGCGTTCATTAGGCAAAGAGCCGACGCTGGTATCCTGTATTGTTTCTCCTGAATTCCATTTTGATGATTTCAAACTAATTGAGAAATAAAGAAGAGCGGGGGCGCTTACGCCTCCGTTTTTTTATAAGGATTTGGGGAATGATGAAGCCATCTGCTATACTTTTTAGGGTAGCGTTTGCTTCTTAAGTGGGTAAATAGGTTAAGTATGTTTAACGAAATAACAATAAGCTTGGAGGGTTAAGCGATGAGTGAATTGAATGCACCGTTCTCGGGTGGTCCTACTTTAAATGACGGGGTGACCATGCCGTGGCTGGGTCTTGGCGTGTATAAGACTAAAGATGGCGAAGAGGTTATTCATGCGGTCAAAACCGCAGTGGAATTAGGATATCGCAGTATTGATACGGCAGCCGGATACAATAACGAAGAAGGCGTAGGACAAGCTATTCGTGATTGTGGAGTGGCCCGTGTTGAGCTGTTTATTACGACTAAAGTACGAAATCCTGATCAAGGTTATGAGTCTACGCTAAAAGCGTTCGAGGATAGCCGGCGCAAGCTGGGACTGGACTATCTGGATCTGTATCTCATACACTGGCCGGTGGCAGGAAAATATCGTGAGACATGGAAGGCCTTAATTCATCTGCAAAAAGAGGGCCTCATCAAATCTATCGGCGTGAGCAATTTTCAGGTTCATCATCTGAAAGATATCATCGAAGATACCGGAGTGGTGCCTGTGGTTAATCAGGTGGAATTCCATCCGCTATTGACTCAGCGTGAGCTGCTGAAATATGCCAATGAACAGAGCATTCAGCTTGAAGCATGGAGTCCACTAATGCAAGGGAATCTTGACCTACCGCTCTTAAAAGAGTTGGCTGAGAAGTATGGTAAGACCCCTGCTCAAATTGTACTTCGCTGGGATTTGCAGCAAGGTGTCATTACGATACCTAAATCCGTACATGCGGATCGAATCAAGGAGAATGCGGGATTCTTTGACTTTACGCTTAGTGATGAGGATGTCAAAGCTATCGAGGGCTTGAACAAAGACCATCGATTTGGCCCGGACCCGGACAACTTTAACTTTTAAAGATCATTTAGATAAGATTGTAGAGTAATTATTGCAAATACAAGCCAAACAGCAAGCCACCGGATATGGGGACTTGCTGTTTGGCTTGTCGATTACCTCAGTTCTCTACGCGCTTATTGGATGGAGACGTTATATTTACGCAGCCAGAGATCCACTTGGGCGAGGTAAGCAAACAGCTGAGGACCGGACATGAGCTGGCCGAACCAAGGCAGATTGGTTGAGGATTCCGGGGAAGCGGCGATCTCACGGATTTTGGCAGCATCAATTAACGGAAGTAGGGGGGAAGTGGAGTCATCCAGAATGTTTAATACCTGAGTTCGTACCGCATTTAAATAGGCAGGGTTATGAGTTTTGGGGTAAGGGCTTTTTTTGCGGTAGAGCACATCGTCTGGAAGAATGCCTTCAAGAGATTTACGTAAAATCCCTTTTTCACGGCCCCCCAGATTCTTGATTTCCCACGGAATATTAAATACATATTGAACGAGTCGGTGATCACAATATGGAACACGTACCTCTAGCCCCGCGCCCATGCTCATTCGGTCTTTACGGTCTAGCAGAGTAGGCATGAAGCGGGTGATATTCAGATAGGACATGACGCGCATTTGTGCTTGTTTTCCCGTTTCTCCATCCAACTTCGGAACTTCAGCCACCGCATCGCTATATCTGTCACCCAAATATTCCAGTGGACGAATCCACTCGTTAATTTCTGGGGAAAGTAGACTTGCACGCATTTTCGGAGCAACTGACCAAGGAAAAGTGCCTGAGGAGAGCATTTCCTCACGGTGGAACCAAGGGTATCCGCCAAAAATCTCATCCGCAGCTTCACCGGAAATAGCTACTGTCGCGTTCTTTTTAATCTCCCGGCAAAATAAGTACAACGAAGAGTCCACATCGGTCATCCCTGGTAAATCCCTAGTGTACAAAGCATTATCCAGCGCTTCTACAAGCTCCGGGGTATCGAACGAGATGTAGTGGTGGTTTGTATTCAATTCATCGACCATTCGTTTAATCCACGGCCCATCTGCTCCCGGCTGGAAAGTATGACTTTTGAAATGTTTGTCGTTATCTACATAGTCTACGGAATAAGTATCCACTTGTCCCTGACCATTCCGGTTGTAGTAATCCACTGCAAGTGCCGTCAGCGCACTGGAATCCAGCCCTCCCGACAAAAGAGAGCAAACAGGGACGTCTGAGACCAGTTGGCGTTCGAGTGTATCTTGGAGCAGTTCACGCACCTTAGCGGCTGTCTCTGCTTCATTGTCAGTATGCTTTGTGCTCTCCAGTTTCCAATAGGCATAACTGCGCAGACCTTCACGGCTATAGATCATAGCATGACCTGGACGAAGCTCTTGCATATCCTTATAAACACCATGACCCGGTGTACGCGCTGGACCGATGATGAATATTTCTGCTAGACCTTCAGGACCCACGACTGGTTGAACCTTAGGATGCTGCAGTAACGCTTTAGGCTCTGAGCCAAAAACCAGGACATCATCAACCTTGCTGTAGAACAGAGGTTTCACACCTAAACGGTCACGTGCAAAAAAGACTTGGTCCCGAAGACCGTCCCATACTGCAAAAGCAAAGATTCCATTGAGTTTTTCTGCGCAATCCGGCCCCCATTCGATATAGGAATGCAGCAGCACTTCTGTATCGCACTGGGTGCGGAATTGATGCCCTCGCTGCTTAAGTTCCTGTTTGAGTTCGAGGGCGTTATATAATTCGCCGTTGTAAACAATCGCGTATACCTGTTCCTCATGGCGGGTGATCATGGGCTGGGCACCGTTCTCCGGATCGATAACGCTAAGTCTGCGGTGACCGAAAGCACAGGGGCCTGAGATCCAGGTTCCGGCTGCATCGGGGCCGCGGTTTGCTAAAGTTTCAGTCATTTTGACCAGCAGCTGCGAGTGCTGAGTGAGATCTCCGCGCCACTGGATAAATCCGGTTATTCCGCACATGATGGTTCATCCTCTCTTTTGTGCGATTGTTGTCCTTACTTTTTTGCCAAGTAATACAGATATATGCCGAAGGAAGGCATAAAATGTATGTCCTTATCCGAACACTAGGGGAGAGGGGAATTTGCCAGGAGGGAAGGATGACAGGTGTATTATATTAAAGACGCCAAAATTCGCAGAATGATGGAGTACGATGGTGCGCCTTGTGCAGAAGTGGGTGTTTTGCCGGGTGCTGTTAGTGATCCTGCGCTTTTGGTGTATATCGTTGAGGATCGGCGTGAAGAAGGATATGAGATTGTCCGTATTCTGACTAATGATGCTGATACCTCTACCGATTGGTTTGATAACAATATGCATGACGCTTTTCAAGATGTGACCTCGAGTGCATTTACGGGCAGTAACTTCATGTCGCCAGAAGATGAGCATTCCAAGTTTCAACGAGAATTACTCACTTTTGGGGATTTAAAAAAGCAGCTGGAGAAGCGTTTTCGAAAGCTGGAGTAAATATCGAAGGTTGTAAAATGCACACTGGAATCGCTGAAAAGGACGGCAGAAATGCCGTTTTTTTCATTTCCTGTGGTTACGCTGATGTGTGAAAAAGCTGCACCGGAAACACTATTATTATTTTTCTAAGTTGTTTTGACTTGAAAAATCCGCTGAATAAGGTATAATAAATATCGTTGCGTCAATACATAATATTTATTTCTTATATGTCCCGGTAGCTCAGCTGGATAGAGCATGCGCCTTCTAAGCGCACGGTCAGGGGTTCGAATCCCTTCCGGGACGTCAATTAACAGCCTTCCTTCGGGAAGGCTGTTTTTGCGTGCGCGAGTTTTAGTTCGAGTCACACACGGGGTACCTTTGTCTTCCTTCTTGATCTAAACCTCGAAATTCGAGTCATCGTTGAACATTAAACTTCGAACGACTAGATTATATTTGCACATACGTAGCAGCTATCGGACCCAGATGACCTTAAATGCTGAAAAGTGCGGAAATTTTGATGTTATCGGACTCCATCGTCGCTATTGATGCCAAACGTGCCCCAAATGAGCCACTTTCTCAGGAATAGCTGCGCTGGAGTCCGAAACGTTGCTCGTAAGGCGATAAATGAGCAAATAACGTCACCTGAGTCCGCGAGCCTCCTCAGTCTCAGAAAGTAATGGTTACTTGGTGTAATGAGTTACTTATTTTGTACATACGCAGCAGCTATCGGACCCAGATGACCTTAAATGCTGAAAAGTGCGGAAATTTCGATGTTATCGGACTCCATCGTCGCTATTGATGCCAAACGTGCTCCAAATGAGCCACTTTCTCAGGAATAGCTGCGCTGGAGTCCGAAACGTTGCTCGTAAGGCGATAAATGAGCAAATAACGTCACCTGAGTCCGCGAGCCTCCTCAGCAACAGAAAGTGCTGGTTACTTGGTGTGATGAGCTACTTGTAGGCGGTGGAGAATTACGGTTTGCGCATCTATTGGTGTGAACTTTTGGGCGTGTTTAGCTACTGATCATCGTTGAACATTAAACTTCGAGCCTCTAGACCACATTTTCACCTACGCAGCAGCTATCGGATCCAGAGGACCTTAAATGCTGAAAATTGCGGGATTTTCGATGTTATCGGACTCCATCGTCGCTGTTGATGCCAAACGTGCCCCAAATGAGCCACTTTCTCAGGAATAGCTGCACTGGAGTCCGAAACGTTGCTCAAAAGGCGATAAATGAGCAAATAGCGTCACCTGAGTCCGCAAGCATCCTCAGCAACAGAAAGTGCTGGTTACTTGGTGTGATGAGCTACTTGTAGGCGGTGGAGAATTACGGTTTGCGCATCTATTGGTGTGAACTTTTGGACGTGTTTAGTTACTTATCACCGTTGAACATCAAACTTCGAACCTCTAGACCACATTTGTACATTACGTAGCAACTATCGGACCCAGATGACCTTAAAAGCTGAAGAGTGCCACATTTGCGATGTTATCGGACTCCATCGTCGCTATTGATGCCAAACGTGCCCCAAAAGAGTCGCTTTCTCAGGAATAGCTGCACTGGAGTCCGAAACGTTGCTCAAAAGGCGATAAATGAGCAAATAACGTCACCTGAGTCCGCAAGCCTCCTCAGCCTCAGACAGTGCTGGTTACTTGGCGGTGTTAAGTACTAATCGCGGAAGAATGTTAATTACCCATTATGCGCACGCTAACCTCAAGCCATAAAAAAGACCGCTCCTAAAGAAGCGGCCAGATTTCCTCCCAGACGGTGTCCAGGATTCCCTGCATGTTATCTTCCATGCTGTTTATTGCAATGACTGCTTGAGCATCCGGCACCACAAGACAGAATTGTCCATGAGCGCCATCGGCACGGTAAGCGTCGTGGGAGCAGAGCCAGAATTGGCAGCCGTATCCTTCTCCCCAGTCGCCGTTTCCATCATTGTCGATCTGTTTTTGTGTAACAAAATCGATCCATGCTGCGGGGATCAGTTGCTGGCCCTGCCACTTACCTTGCTGTAAAAGCAGCTGTCCAAACCGGCTTAACTCTTCCGTGTTAATCTGAAGTCCGGCACAGCCAAGGGTTACCCCTTGAGGTGTTGTTTCCCAATCGACATTGTTTATGCCCAGAGGTGCAAACAAACGAGGTACCAGATAATCCTTTACGGTTTGCCCGACGCAGGCTTGCACCATTGCAGAGATCATAATGGTATCTCCGCTGCTGTATGTAAATTTCTCTCCGGGAGCTCTGTCTAAAGTCAGAGACAAATAATGCTGCACCCAATTTTTATCCTTCAAGGCTAATCTCTCTTCAGCCCAAAATGGAGGGGAGTCGTGCCCTGTACTCATTCGCAGCAAATCGAACAAAGTTATATCTCCGGGCTGCATGGAAGGAGGTGTTTGTTTAAGAGGAGAGGCATACTCCGGAAAAACATCTCTAAGCGTTGTTTCCAGTGCCAGCTTCCCTTCATCAACGGCAAGACCTACTGCCATACAAGTAAAAGACTTGCTGACGGAATGCTGCAAGCGCCGAATATCCTCCGTGAGATCCAGTTTTCCCACAAGGTTACCGTTTTGAAGCACACGAACATTGAAGATATTCAGGTTTCGTTCACGAGCCTTAGCTGCGAATGGAGCCATGTTCAACATAAAAAGAGTCCTTCTTTCTCTTGATATTCCTAGCTAGGATAGCGAAGTGACAAAAAGAAAAACTAGAAAAATGAGTGGAAACGTTTTCTGCTATTGCGATGAAAATCGCTAAATTGATGGTATTCCATTCTTATTTCAAAGTCAATAAAGCGAGAAAAACTATTGTTTGATATATAAAAACCATTTATTTCTAATTTATTGATTGGGTAACTATATATTTATTGTAATTTTAACCAAATAAAAAGTAATGAATCACAATTTTTTTTGTGTTTTTAGTTGACTTATAAAAATTACCTGTTCATAATGGACGAAGTAAGCGAAAAAAAAACGCGCTAAGGACTCAAAATGATGTCGTGGGAAACGTTTCCCATCATTTCATGCGTTTCCACAACCTGATTTTCATCGGGTGAAGGGGGGACTCATCATAGGAGTGGAGCAAGGTAAATATGAATATCAAAGATATTGCAAGGCTATCAGGCGTGGGTATCGCCACAGTCTCCAGAGTAATCAATAATAGCGGTGTTGTAAGCGATACAACTAGAGCTAAAGTAATGGCGGTTGTTAGAGAGCATAACTATATTCCAAACGGTAATGCGAGCAACTTGAAAAAAACGCGATCCAATACCATAGCGCTAATGGTAAAAGGGATCTCAAACCCGTTTTTTGCCGACATGATCAAGGAAGTTGAACGCCAGGTGAACCTGCGGGGATGTCCGCTTATGATCCAGCATGTAGAAGATGGAGTAGATGAGATCGATATCGCTCTACAGCTTGTAAAAGAAAAAAATCTATATGGCGTAATTTTTATGGGCGGAACGTATGATCACTCCGAAGATAAATTCAAACAATTAAAAGTTCCATTTGTTCTGACTACCATCACGACTACAAAAGAAGTCGATCCTGCTGTTTTTTCAAGCGTGATCATTGATGATCTTCAGGAATCTTATAAGGCTGTCAGCTATTTAATCTCATTAGGACATCGCAATATCTGTTTTTTGGCCAGATTTCCTCTGGTGCAAAATACTACAGGCAATCGGCGGCTTATGGGATATATCAAAGCGCTTGAGGAGCATGGAATTGCGTACGACCCTTCTATGGTAGAGGATTGTGAATATAGTCCGAGCTCAGGCTTTACAGCTACCAAACGTCTGCTCAATAAGAAAAAAGATATCACCGCTGTTTTTGCTGCATCAGATACGATTGCCATTGGGGCGGCTAAGGCGTTATTGTCCTTGGGTTTATCAATTCCAAATGATGTTTCGATTATCGGATTCGACGGGATTGAAATGGCAGAATATTATCATCCATCTCTGGATACGATCAGCCAACCCGGAGTGGATATGGCGAAGGCCAGTGTTGAAATTTTGTTTGACCTGATCACAGGTGATTCGCAAAACAAACATATGGTATTCGAATCCGTACTGGTTAAGCGGGGATCTTGCAAGAAAATAAACAAATGAATAAGAACGAAAAGGAGATAACTCATGGCATTATTAACAGTTGAGACAGGCTCTCCTACCTTGAGAATGACAACGACCATCAGTATTATCTCCCCCGTCGATTCAGGCAACATGTCTGGAGGAACGCTCTACCTGCTGCATGGTGCTGGTGATAACGCCAGTACTTGGCACAGGATGACTACTATTGAGCAGTATGCAAGTCAATATGGTTGCACAGTCATAATGCCCCAAGTAAACAGGAGCTATTATACAGACATGGAGTACGGACTGGATTACTTCCACTATGTGACCCATGAGCTTCCCGAGCTTTGTGGCCGAATGATGAGGTTGGATGATAATCCGCAGAAGACGTATATCGCTGGTTTATCGATGGGCGGGTATGGCGCTCTGAAATGTGGACTTACCTATCCCGAGCGTTACAGCAAAGTGGTTTCGTTATCAGGAGTTACCGATCTCCAGAAACGATTAAACGATCCGCAAATGTCCAAGGACATGGCGAGGGAGATGGCGGGTACTTTTGGAAAACGCTTACAAATTAAGCCGGATCAGGATCTGTTCGCTTTAGCCGCTAAATTGGTCGACGATCGACGTAACCTGCCTTCGATTCTGACTTGCTGTGGTTCGGAAGATCCGTTTGTGGAGATGAATCGGGAATTCGCAGCTTACCTGGAGACGACCCCTTATGAATTTCAGTATGTTGAGACCCCTGGAACTCATGAATGGCGATTCTGGGAGGAACATCTGAAGACAACCTTTGATTTCTTGTACAACTAAAAGACATAAGCAGAGTGAGGAGATGCAAATTGAAATCCGAAGTTGCAATACCGGCTAAAAAAATGAACGACAGCAGATTCCAACTGTTCCTAAGAGAAGTCTGGAAGAACAGAATGGTCTATACTCTGGTGCTTCCTGGACTAGTGTGGCTTTTCCTATTCGCTTATCTGCCGATGGGTGGCCTATCTCTGGCTTTTAAAGATTTTAAAGCGAATTTAGGAATTTGGGGCAGCCCATGGAGCGGATTCGAGAATTTCACCTATGTGTTCCGTGACCCGGCTTTTATTGATGCCGTATGGAGAACGTTAACCATTAACATCGGCAAGCTGATTATTCAGTTCCCTTTTCCAATCATATTGGCCTTGCTGCTGAATGAACTGCGCATGAATCGTTACAAAAAAGCTTTACAGACGGTGTTCACATTTCCGAACTTTCTGTCATGGATCGTAGTATCCGGGGTTGTTATCAATGTGCTTTCCTATGATGGACTGGTCAACAGCCTCATTCAAATGTTTGGCGGGACAGGCATTAACTTCCTGGGTTCTGAAAAAATGTTCGTTCCAATGTTGTATCTTACGGATATCTGGAAATCAGCAGGTTGGGGAGCCATTATTTTTATGGCCGCTATTTCTGGTATTGATACAGACCAATATGAATCCGCACAGATTGATGGTGCTACACGCTTGCAGCAAATGTTCCGCATTACTCTGCCTAACATTCTTCCGACGATTACGATTATGTTTATCCTTTCCGTCGGTGGCCTGATGTCATCTGGATTTGACCAAATCTTTAACTTGAGCAACGCTGCAACGAAAAACGTCTCGGAAGTACTAGATGTGTATATCTACCGAATCACGTTCCAGTCCTCAACAGACTTTTCATTCTCCACTGCAGTCAGTTTGTTCCGTTCACTTGTTAATATGATTCTGCTGATTCTGGCAGATAGAGCTGCCAAACTTATGGGCGGAGACGGTTTATTCCGGTAAGAAAGGAGTGCAAATGTATGAGTAAAAAAAAGCTGACCATTATGCAAGACCATAAAAAAATGACCGCTATGGATTATGTGATTTTCATAATTCTGAGTGTGGGCGCTTTGGCCATTCTTATTCCATTCTGGAATGTCATTATGATTTCTTTTTCTACGCAAAAAGAATACGCTGATAACCCTATGATGTTATTTCCGAAGAACCCAACACTGGAATCCTATCGGGCACTCTTTGCTGATGGGCGGATCGGGACAGGGTATTGGAATACCTTTAAGATCTTAATCTTAGGACTCCCGCTTAGCTTGTTCTTAACGACAAGTATGGCTTACGGCCTTAGCCGCAATAAATTCCCGGGTAAAAAGCTGATTTTTATGCTTGTCCTCTTCACAATGATTTTTAATGGCGGGATTGTACCTTTGTACCTGGTGATGAAGGATCTGCATCTGACAGGCAACCTTTGGTCAGTTATTCTGGCTGGAAGCTTCAGTGCGTTTAACCTGATTCTGATGTCGAACTATTTTAGCAGTCTGCCTGAGTCCCTGATGGAATCTGCGCGACTTGATGGTGCTGGGGAATGGAGAATCCTGTTCTCTGTAGTCCTGCCATTATCTGCTCCAATCGTAGCTACCATCACATTGTTCTACGGAGTAGCCTTCTGGAATGGATGGTATGACGCCATGATCTTCCTGCGGAAAGCGGATCAGATGCCACTGCAGAACGTGTTGCGATCTATCATTATGGAAGCCCAAGTGAATGCATCGAATGCCACAAGTGTTGACGCAGTGGGTAAACAATCATTCTCCATGGGTATGAAAATGGCGGCAGTATTCGTTACCATGGTTCCTATTATGTGTTTCTTCCCAATGCTCCAAAAGCACTTTGCCAAAGGGGTACTTACAGGGGCTATCAAGACCTAGTGGTTTATGATTTATCCATATAAAAGAGGGTCAGTCACACAATTTAAGGAGGACAAAATGAATATTTTAAAAAGAAAATCTGTAAAGTCAATCCTTGCCGGTGTTTTATGTCTTACTCCAATCATGTTGGCAGCATGCTCAAGCTCAGACAACAATGCTAATAGCGGAAATTCAGGCAATCCAACAGATGGATATAAAGATGAGTTGAAGATTTCGTTAGCCAGTACCATTAAGACAACAGAATCTGATTTTGATAACGTGTATCATAAATATTTTACGGATAAGTTCAATATTAAATGGGATTACAACTATATTGAATGGGATTCATGGGCTGAGAAGCTGCGCCTGTGGATTAACTCTGGTGATCTTCCTGACGTAGCAAGCTGGAACTATGTTCACGGTGATGCGCTTAATTACATTGATCAAGGGCTGCTGTACAAGCTGCCAGATGACTGGAAAGAACGCTGGCCGAATGTGGCAGCCGCTTATAAGCTGACAGGACTTGGTGATGAATTGGAGAAAGCGGTAGGTGGCACTTATGTTCTGCCAAGACCGGTATACTTTGAGAACAAGCCGGCAGATCCGCTCATTAACCAAATCGGAGTAATTGCTCTGCGTTCTGACTGGGCTAAAGCCGTTGGTTTTGAATTGAAGGATGCTTACACTACTACAGAACTGATGGAATTTGCTAGATTGCTTAAAGAGAAGGACCCTGGCAAGGTAGGAGATAAACTCATTCCTATTTCTTATGACATCAACGATGCTTTGACTAATATTGTAATGGCTAATAGCGTGCACTCCAGAGTAGAGTCAGCATTCTATAAAGATGCAGATGGCAAATACCAATGGGGTCCAGCTAACGATGAAACATTAGCGGCACTGAAAGAACTTCAAACTACTTATAAAGAAGGATTACTGCACCCTGAGTTTTATACTTGGAAAAATGGCGAATCTGGCCAAAAGTTCACAGTTAACGGTGTTTCCGGTATTACGAGTCTAGGTGGTTTGGCTTCTTACAGAAAAGACATGGATGTTAAAATGAAAGATAACCTAGGTGTAAATAGTGATGACCTAGTGCACACAGCTATTGTACTTGGCGATGACGGTAAATATCGTAACCTTGATCAAGTTAACTTCTGGTCTGCTGTAATCTTCTCGCCAGATATTAGCAAAGAGAAATTTGAACGGATTATGGACTTCATGGAATATACAACAAGTAAAGAAGGTCAATTGACCGTTAACTTGGGCTTTGAAGGAACAGATTGGAAAAAAGGCGAAAATGGCGAATTAATCAGCCTGCTCCCTGAAGGAACAACATTGGATAAGAAATATCCGAACCGTTTTGAAGGACTGTATGTCTTGGCGGATGACTTTAGTGTCGTGAACCCTGCGATCAAAAAAGAATATCGCGATCGTTCTGTAGAACTGTTCAAGGAAAAAGCTGAGCTTGCGTTAAAAGACAAAGCAACGGCTGAATATGACTGGGATTACCAGTTGTATGATTCCAAGGCTAAAAATCAGGCTTCCTTTGACTATGCTACAGAATACACTAACCTGATTTTGAAACCAGGCGATCTAGAGACGAACTGGAAAGAATGGGTTAAGAGCAAACAATCCCTCGTTCAGCCGGTTCTAGATGAACTAAACAATCTAAAAAAATAGCTTTCGCCCTATGCATGTAGGAATGAACCTACAGGACCCGCGTGCAATTCTTGCACACGGGTTTTTCCATTCATAGGCATCGGCAGAATTGAACAATGGAGGATTTGAAATGAATGAGCAGCAACTGACTACCTTGTTGAACCAGATGACGCTTGAAGAAAAGATTGCACAATTGCAGCAGCTAGCCGCTAATTTCTATGAAGGGGCAGAGGATGGAGGACAAATCACTGGCCCTATGGCATCCATGGGAATTACGGACCACATGATCGAGAGCAGCGGCTCTGTACTTGGTCTATCAGGTGCAGCGCAAGTCATTGCGGTTCAGGAAGCCCATTTACGCAAAAATAGATTGGGTATTCCCTTGCTGATGATGGCGGATATTGTGCATGGCTTCAAGACGATTTTTCCGGTCCCGCTGGCAATTGGCTGCTCTTGGGATATGGATCGCGCAGAGCTGAGCGCCGAGATTGCGGCTAAAGAAGCGGCAGTCTCCGGTGTGCACGTTACTTATGCGCCAATGGCGGATCTTGTACGGGACCCGCGTTGGGGAAGAGTAATGGAATCTACAGGAGAAGATCCATATTTGAATGGTAGGTTTGCCCGTGCGTTTGTGCGCGGATTTCAAGGAAGCGACTTGACTGGTGATGTGGATCGTCTGGCGGCTTGTATCAAGCACTTTGCTGCCTATGGTCTATCCGAAGGCGGTCGTGATTATAATACGGTGGATTTATCGGAACGGCAGCTGCGTGAATATTATCTGCCGGCCTATCGTGCAGCACTGGATGAAGGTGCAGAAATGGTTATGACTTCATTTAATACCATTGATGGGATTCCGATAAGCGGCAACGTTAAGCTGCTTCGCCAGCTGCTTCGTGAGGAATGGGGATTTGATGGCGTATTGATTTCGGATTGGGGTGCAGTGAAGGAACTGATCCCACATGGTGTCGCCGAGGATGAGGCTGAGGCAGCACTTAAAGCCATCAAAGCTGGTGTAGACATCGAGATGATGACGGCTTGTTACGTTCATCAGCTTCCGGCGCTTGTTGCAGATGGACAAGTAGATGAAAAGATTATTGATGAAGCTGTGCTTCGTATTTTGAAATTGAAGCAAAGATTGGGCTTGTTCGAGCATCCGTTCCGCGGAGCTGACGTCGAGAAAGAGCGTGAGGTAATTTTCTGTGAAGATCATCGAAATGCGGCGCGTGAGTTGGCGGTTAAATCCTGCGTACTGCTCAAGAATGATCAGGTTCTGCCGCTTGCTGCAGAGCAACGGATTGCGCTAATTGGACCGTTTGCTACTAGCGGAGATATTCTTGGACCGTGGTCGTGGTTGGGTTCAACGGAAGAGGCAAGCCGTCTTGCACCGGCACTTCAAGCTCGGGCAGGTGCGGGTAAGATTACTGTTGCAGAAGGTTCTGGAGTCGATAGCTTTACAGAGGAACAGTGGCTGGAGGCGGAAGCGGCTGCTAAGCAAGCTGATGTGATTGTACTGGCGCTTGGTGAACATTCAGAGATGAGTGGAGAAGCGGGCAGCCGTTCAGATATCCGTTTGCCGGAAGCGCAGCTTGAGCTTTTACAACGTCTGAAACAGCTGAATAAGCCTATCGTGGTGGTGTTGTTTAATGGACGTCCACTAGACTTGGCCGGCGTGTACGAGCATGCAGATGCTATTCTGGAAGCCTGGTTCCCTGGCAGTGAAGGCGGAGCGGCAATTGCCAGTCTACTTTATGGAGATGAGAATCCTTCAGGAAGATTAACGATGTCTTTCCCGGTATCCGTTGGGCAGATTCCAGTCTATTACAATCATTTCAACACTGGACGCCCCTTACATGCTCCGGGTGCCGACAAACGTTATGTCTCGCAATATCTGGATATTCCTAATGAGCCGCTTTTGCCATTTGGTTTTGGACTGAGCTATACGACATTTAGCTATAGTGAACCAATTCTGTCCGGTGAAATCATGACTGAAAATCAGCCTATTGAAATAAAAGTTACGGTGACCAATACTGGAGAAGTAGATGGGGAAGAGGTAGTGCAGCTGTATATCCGAGACATTTCCGGAGAGGTCGTCAGACCGATGAAGGAACTGAAGGATTTTGCCAAGATCAACCTCTCACCAGGGGAAAGTCGTGAAGTGACCTTTACCCTTACCGAACAGCAGCTTCGTTACTATCATAGCGATCTAAGCTTTAGCAGCGATCCGGGACGATTTAAATTATTCGTCGGTTCGAACAGCAATGAGGTTAAAGAACGGGATTTTTGCTTAACATTAGCATAAGTAGAATATATACGGCAGTAACGCCGTAATGGAGGAAGTGTATAATATGACTACTAATTTGAATACTAACATCCGTTTAAACGCCGGAGATCTATCCTTCACTTTTACAAACAGCGGGGACTTGTTCCAAGTCCTCTACGAACGGACAATGATCAATCAATTGCTGCCAAGCATTGTGGATGGTTCATTATCCAATCTATATTTGCGAGTGCACAATGATGGAAACATTCAAGCCATTCCTTTGCTTGGCATTCATTCTTCAAGCACTGTACGTAAGGCTGGAAACCGTTTGGTTTGGGAAGGTACTGCGGAAAATATAGAATATCAAGTTATTTTCACCCCTACTGCAGGAGGAGCTTGGTTCTGGGATGTGAAGCTTACTGGACAAAATGCAGAGGTAGATCTTGTGTACGGACAGGATGTAGGGATTGCTGATATCGCCGCTGTCCGCAGTAATGAAGCTTACCTGTCACAGTATATCGATCATGCGGTATTTGAGGATCAATCCAAAGGGTACGTTGTTTGCTCTAGACAGAATCAGCCACAGGGCGGGAAATTCCCATATCTGCAACAGGGTTCACTTACCAAGGCAACAAGCTTCTCAACAGATGGTTTTCAATTCTTTGGACTGTCCTATAAAGAAACCAACCAACCAGAGAGCTTGGGTCGTGAGCAATTAAGTAATGAAATCTATCAATATGAATTCGCATATACTGCGCTGCAATCGGAACGGGTGAAGCTGAGCGGGGAAACACGGTTTGTGTTCTACGGATTGTTTAAGCAAGATCATCCAGAAGCGATCACTGCGTTAGAATTTGCTAATGATATTGCTGCGGCTTGGGATGCTGTTAAAGATTTACCTTTAGAAGCTGAAGCAGCACTTGAACGTTCTTTCTTCTCGAAGGAGCTGGGAGCACCGCTGGCTGCAGATTCGCTGACAGAGAAAGAGATCGAGGTCTTGTTTCCGGTTCGTTATCAGGAGGAGAGAGAAGGAGACACACTACTTTCCTTTTTCACGGAGAATTATGAGCACGTAGTATTAAAAGAGAAAGAAATGCGCGTAGAACGGCCACACGGCCATATCCTGATGAGTGGGGATAACGCTCGGCTTAATGATAAGGTCATCACAACAACTTCTTATATGTACGGGATCTTTAACTCCCAAGTGGTAATTGGAAATACCAATTTCAATAAGCTAATGTCCAATCCAAGAAATGCGCTTAACATTCCAAAAGCTTCAGGACAACGCATTTATGTAGAGTGGAACGGTGAATATCGTTTGCTGACTATGCCTTCTCTATTTGAGGTTGGTTTCAACTATGCTCGTTGGTATTACAGAACAGATGGTGAATGCTTCATTATTACGAACTACACCACCGAAGATTCGCCAGAGATATTCCTGAATGTGCGTTCGGAAAGCGGACGAGCTTATCGTTATTTAGTCACTAATCAAATCACCATGAACGTTAATGAATACGAGCTTCCATATCAATTCAAGCAAGAAGGTGGAGCCGTAATCTTCTCGGCTGACAGAAGCGCACTAAGTGCTGGTGAATATCCTGACTTACAGTATAAATTACAGGTACAGGGTGCGGAGTTAACTCTGCAGGATGAAGGTAGACTTGTCTCTCCTGTTCAACCAACTGAAGCACCGTTAGCAGTACTGGAGCTGTCTGCCAGCAGTGAATGGACCTTGAATATTCAAGGCCTTCTGGATGGTAAGTCACTTGCTCCAAGAAATCGTTCAGCTGAGGAAGAGATTTCTGCTTATCGCGCATTTTATGCTGGTGTGATGAATGGCTTCCGCCTGACGCTTGGGGACGGAACAGAGGGTGAACTGTTTAAAGTTAACGCTCTGACTTGGTGGTACACACATAACATGCTGGTTCACTATTCGGTTCCACATGGTTTAGAGCAATATGGTGGCGCTGCTTGGGGAACACGGGATGTATGTCAGGGGCCTGTGGAATATTTCATGGCTACGCAAAAATACGAACAGGTTCGTGAAATTTTGCTGACGCTGTACAGTCATCAATATGAAGATGATGGCAACTGGCCACAATGGTTCATGTTTGATAAATACACGAAGATACAACAAGAAGAAAGCCATGGAGATATTATTGTATGGCCGCTTAAGGTGCTTGGAGACTACTTGGCAGTAACTCAGGATTACAGCATCTTGGGAGCAACAGTACCTTATACCCGTAAGCACAGCTTTGACTTTACAGAAGAAAAAGCGACGTTGCTGGATCACGCACGGAAGGAAATTGCTTATATTAAGGATCATTTCCTGCATGACACACATCTGTCTTCTTACGGTGATGGAGACTGGGATGATACGCTCCAGCCTGCAAATCCACAGCTGAAGCAGTATATGGTTAGCAGCTGGACAGTGGCGCTTACCTATCAGACACTTAATCAGTTCTCAGAGGTACTTCGTTCAGTTGATCAAGCTGAGGCAGAGGAGCTGAAGGCGATGGTGGAAGGAATCCGTAAGGATTTCCATACTCATATGCTTCAATCCGAAGTGATTCCTGGCTTCCTGTATATGGAGGACCCTGAGCAGATTAAGCTTATGGTGCACCCAAGTGACACAGAAACAGGTATTCAGTACCGTCTGCTGCCAATGACGCGCAGTATGATCAGTGAGCTGCTTACTCCGGAACAGGCCGAAGCACACTATGATGTCATTCAGGATAAACTATTCTGTCCTGACGGTGTACGTCTGATGAATCGTCCAGCTCAATATGTTGGCGGGGTCAGCACTCATTTCAAACGTGCGGAGCAAGCGGCTAACTTTGGCCGGGAAATTGGACTTCAATATGTGCATGCGCATATCCGTTATGTAGAGGCTATGGCCAAGCTCGGTAAAACCGATCAGGTCTGGAAGGGTCTGGCAGCGATTAATCCGATCGGAATCCGCGATGTGGTGCCAAACGCTGAACTACGTCAAGCTAACTCCTATTTCAGTAGCTCGGATGGTAAATTTAACACCCGTTATGAGGCACAGGAGAATTTCGATAAACTGCGCAATGGTGACGTAGCTGTTAAAGGTGGCTGGAGAATCTATTCCAGCGGTCCTGGGATCTATATGAACCAGTTAATCTCGAATGCACTAGGGATCCGTACAGAAGGTGGAGACTTAATTGTTGACCCTATTCTGCCGGAATCGCTGGATGGAATGCATTTTAGCTTTGAATATGCAGGCACTAAGGTAGACTTTATCTATCACCTTACAGGTCGTGAGATCAGTCGAATTACTATCAACGGTACGGAAGTGCAAACAGAAGGTACACCTAACCGCTATCGTAACGGTGGTGTTCGCATCAAACGTGCGGACTTTGATCGTCTCAGCACGGAAGCTGGAAATGTGATAGAGATTTATAAGTAACATTATATATAGAAGGGCAATCTCCGCGTTAAGCGCGGAAATTGCCCTTTTTTTGTATCTTCTACATTCGATTCGGTGTCGGTAACCCAAGCACTTCGAGCACATCTCCCAGGGTATCCTTGAATCTTGAAGTAAGCCAGAGGCGGAATTCGATCGTAGCTGGATCACCTTTTAGAATCGGACATACAGAATAGAAGTTGTTGAACAGTGTAGCTAAGGTATGTGCGTAAGTGCAGAGCGTATTTGGCGTTAACTCTATACTTGCTGAATGTAATATCTCTGGCCAGAGACTTAGCTGTCTTAGCAGCGCAAGCTCTGCTTTTTCCAATTCGGAAGGGAACTGAAGCTGTGCGGCAGCTTTAAGGACTGGGATCGTAGCTTTACTCAAAACACTTGTCGCACGCGCAAAAGTATACATCAGATAAACTCCGGTATTGCCGGATATTTCTGTAGCCTGTTTGAAATCAAACACGATTTCCGTTCCCAAATTAAACCGTAGCAGATAGTAGCGAATCGCAGCAGTGGCAATCATTCGGCTGGAGAGGCCGTCTTTATCGGAACGTGTGTGTTCGATGTTCTGTTCCATCAGTTCCACCAGATCGCTCACCTTAATCCCGATCCCCTGGCGTCCGGACATAGCATAAGAAGATTTGCCTTCTGAAATATCTATACCCAGCTCGGCCGCCGAGGCGGGACTAAGAGATACAACACCATAACTCACATGATGGAGTTTGTCTGCTTGCTCGTTATAACCTAGTGCCCCTAAGGCTTGCTTAACCATCTGTTGTGGATATTCCTGTCTGTAATCGATCACATTGATGAGTCTGTCCGCCTGCCCATAAGATTCTTGGGTTCCAGTTAATCCTGTTGTCCATAAACCGGACGAGAATTCGCTATAGGAGAAATCTCTGGTCAAAAGACCAAATTTCCAGAGATGATAGGCAATATCTTTGGCTGTATACGTTAAAATCCCATTCGAACGCACCAGCACCTTATCGAGATGATGCTCCTCTGAATCCGCTCCAATGTTAGCCTCTGTTCCTTGCTTCAGCACCCAGCAGCCTGCGAGTTTTCCTTCAGTCTCTTGTACAAAAACAGCTGTCTGCTTCAGTAGCTCAGCTGCGGCTGCCCAAAATCCCTCTTTTAAAATACTGCTCTCCCATACCAGCAAATCATAATAAATCCCAAAATGTTTCATTTCCTCTACATGCTCTCTAACGATGCGTTCAGCTACAAGGTTGCCCAGCCAGGCTTCGTTACCGCCCCCTAGTTCAAGGGAGTGCAGTATATCTGTGCGCTTGTGTGTCATCTCAGGGTTCAGCGCATATTCTTTGTTCACTTTGGCATAAAGATCCCAGCAAAAATCACCGAAACGTTGGTGTTCCCCTTCTAGAGGTATATTTAATAATCCAACAACTGTATCTGCCAGCTGATTGCCGAGATCATCAATGTAGTTATGAACCTCTACGTTATACCCAGTTCTTTTCATAATTCTGACTAGAGTATCGCCGATACAGGCGTTTCTTAGATGACCTACGTGAGCGGCTTTGTTGGGGTTGATAGAAGTGTGCTCGATGATGACTTTTTCTCCAGTGCTGGCAGGCAGTTCAAAGGAATGTTCAGCCCAGCTTTGCCAATTCATATACAAATTAATAAATCCGGGAGCAGCGACTTCAACTTTTTGTAAAAGACCGGCGAAGCGTCCTTGGAAATGAAGCTCTGCTTTCACTAATTCTGCTATGACCATTGGGGATTTTCGTAAAGTTTTGGCTAGCTGCATAGCGATATTGCATGAATAATCACCATGTTCTAGATTTGCTGGCTGTTCGATCAGAACGGCAATGTCCTCTGGATAGTCAGCTCCTAAGGTATTGAATACACGTTGTACACTGTGCTCGATTCCGTCTTTGATGATTTGATTTAACATGGTATACCCTCCTTTGAAAATACAAAAAAGCCCTCGTCTCAAAAGAGACGAGGGCTTTAGCGCTCGCGGTACCACTCTCGTTGCTGAACAAGTTGTTCAGCCACCTTACGGGATAACGGCCTTCAGCCGGGACTTCCTACTAAGGTTCAGAAGTCCATCTCACGGGTGCGCTTCATTAAAAGGATCTGTACCGGCTTACACTCTCCCGGCTCGCTGAGGACTAGATCTCGTTAACTACTCTCCCGCTCATCGATGCTTAATTAATTTTTACCAGTATACCTAATATTTCATAAAAAGCAATAGTGGTTAGCTTCTTAACAATCTTGGTTGCTCTTAGTTATTAGATTATCAGTTTAGTAGATTATAAATTTGGAAAAATAAGGCTGTCTTGTCATAGGACCAGCTGTTCCTTTGCACAACAGTCCACACGCTAACTCAAGCCAAGGAATATTACTATACGGAGCCACTAATCTTTCAAATTGTAGTGGAAGGGAGGAGTGAATAAAACATGGCTATTTTTTCTACTGGACCTATAGATAACAGCCCGATCCTAGGGGTCAGACCGTCGCAACTGGTAACCGTAAAAGTAGTTAATCGGGATTCTCTTAATCCTTATAATCTAGTTATTCAAGGTTTCCTTCTTAACGGATCAAGAACGATGTATGTGAATGAAACAGTAAATCTAGCACCTAATGAAGTCTTAACTAAGAACTATTTTGCCGACTTGGACGCATTTGAATTTGTGTTTACAACAGTAGAAGCAGTTGAAGCAGAGGTTGGGATTACAGTCTGGGGAAAACAGAACTCGGGGGCATTGGTAGATCCTCATCGCATAGTTGCATGGGAGAAGCAGGCAGTATTACTTTAATAATGATTTGAGTAAAACAGTTAACGTTAAAGGAGTGATGAGAAATTGAGTTATTTATCTACCGGACCGATAGACAATAGTATGGTAGGGGGTGTAAGACCTACTCAGCATGTTACTGTCAAAATTGATAACCGAAGTGACATTGATTCATCAATGGCTCTTGTTCAAGGATACTATATGGATGGGACAAGAACTTTATATGTAAGCGAGCTGATAAATGTAGCACCTAATGAAGTTATAACACGTGATTATTATGCCGATTTTGATGCGTTCGAATTTATTTTTACAACTACAAGTCTGGTAGATGATCCGATTCAAATTTCAGTATGGGGAAAAAATAGCGTTGGCCAGATTGTGACTGCCCATCGACTTGTACATGCAGAATTGCTTGGTGTAACGCAAGGGATAACTGGTGCGACCGGGGCGACTGGTGCAACCGGAGCGGATGGAGCAACGGGAGCAACAGGAGCGACCGGAGCAGGAGAGACTGGAGCTACAGGGGCAGACGGAGCAACTGGCGCGACTGGTGCAACTGGAGCGGATGGAGCAACAGGAGCAACCGGAGCAGGAGAGACTGGAGCGACTGGTGCAGATGGAGCAACTGGCGCGACTGGTGCAACCGGAGCGGATGGAACAACGGGAGCGACAGGAGCAGGAGAGACAGGGGCAACAGGAGCAGACGGAGCAACTGGAGCAACTGGAGCGACTGGAGCAACTGGAGCGGATGGAGCAACAGGAGCAACCGGAGCAGGAGAGACTGGAGCGACTGGTGCAGATGGAGCAACTGGCGCGACTGGTGCAACCGGAGCGGATGGAGCAACGGGAGCGACTGGAGCAGGAGAGACAGGAGCAACAGGAGCAGACGGAGCAACAGGAGCAGACGGAGCAACTGGAGCAACGGGTGCAACCGGAGCGGATGGAGTAACGGGAGCAACCGGAGCAGGAGAGACTGGAGCGACTGGTGCAGATGGAGCAACTGGCGCGACTGGTGCAACCGGAGCGGATGGAACAACGGGAGCGACCGGAGCAGGAGAGACAGGGGCAACAGGAGCAGACGGAGCAACTGGAGCAACTGGAGCGACTGGTGCAACCGGAGCGGATGGAGCAACGGGAGCGACCGGAGCAGGAGAGACTGGAGCGACTGGTGCAGATGGAGCAACTGGAGCGACTGGAGCGACTGGTGCAACCGGAGCGGATGGAACAACGGGAGCGACCGGAGCAGGAGAGACAGGAGCAGACGGAGCAACTGGAGCAACTGGAGCAACTGGAGCGACTGGTGCAACCGGAGCGGATGGAGCAACGGGAGCGACCGGAGCAGGAGAGACTGGAGCTACAGGGGCAGACGGAGCAACTGGCGCGACTGGAGCAACGGGTGCAACGGGAGCGACCGGAGCAGGAGAGACTGGTGCAACTGGGGCGACTGGTGCAGACGGAGTAACTGGTGCAACGGGAGCGACTGGTGCAACCGGAGCGGATGGAGTAACGGGAGCGACTGGTGCAGATGGAGCAACTGGAGCGACTGGTGCAGACGGAGTAACTGGTGCAACTGGGGCGACTGGTGCAACCGGAGCGGATGGAGCAACAGGGGCGACCGGAGCAGGAGTGACTGGTGCAACGGGTGCAACCGGAGCAACAGGAGTAGCAGGAGCCACCGGAGCGACAGGAGTAGCTGGTGTAACCGGAGCAACCGGTGAAGTTGGAGTGACCGGAGCAACGGGAGTAGCTGGGGCGACAGGAGCGACAGGAGTAGCAGGAGCCACCGGAGCAACGGGAGTAGCAGGAGCCACCGGAGCAACGGGTGAAACAGGAGCGACTGGTGCAACAGGAGCAACAGGAGCCACCGGAGCAACGGGTGAAACAGGAGCCACCGGAGCGACAGGAGTAGCTGGGGTAACAGGAGCAACGGGTGAAGCTGGAGTGACCGGAGCAACAGGAGTAGCTGGGGCAACAGGAGCAACGGGAGCAACGGGAGCAGCTGGGGCAACCGGAGCGACAGGAGTATCTGGTGTAACCGGAGCAACTGGGCTTACTGGTGCAACAGGTGTAACCGGAGTAACTGGAGCTACAGGTCCGAACATTCAACAAGAAGGTTTTTCTGCTTTTAAGCCCTCATTGGCAATTTCCACATCTACCCAATTAACTGGCTGGACTGTGACAACACCTTTTTATGATAGCCCGTCCTTCGACGAAGTTGGGGGAAATTATACTATTCCGACAACTGGTAGATATTCGATTGAAGCGACTATCAATTACTCCACAACTGCCTCACTCACTGTCAGTCTTGGTACTGGAATTAATCCGGCTTTCGTAGTTCAGAGAACTTCTCCTACTGCAACAAATCTGGTAAGTGGCTTGTTCCCAGTACTTGATGTGAATGTTGCACTTATATTAGATTTGAGAGCAATTTTGGGAAGTGGTACTGTGACGCTGGCTGGAGAATTTGCATTAACCGCAGGTGATGTGATTGGCTTGTTCTATGTGGCAAATGGTTTGACGGTTCCTTTGAATTTGGGTGGCGCGAACTCAGCAGGTATCGTCTGGTCTGTTCATGAATTAACTTAAGTTTATCTTCGAGTTCAGTATTTACAACAGGGGTAATTCGGTAGCCGTAAGTATGGCTTTCGGGTTATCCCCTGTTTTGTTGGCGATATGTTATAAGAAGACTAGAGCGATGCTTATTAGGTTCTTCTTCTATTAATCCATTACGGATTTTCAGATTGCTATAATGTATCAAATATGTGTAACAGTAGTTTTTAAATGGATGTCCACACCTTAATTCGAAATAAGAATAATACTATAAAGAGCCAAAAATTATGAACTAATTTTATAGGCTCATAGATTATCAACCTAGAGTAGGTGGGAGGAATGATTATAGATAGAACCATATTTTATACAGAACTATTGAGGAGGATTTTGTTCGGTTGGTTTGATTTTCGCAATTCAAATAATAAGCGTATTTTAAAATTCATAAAAAATGAGGTGTTGAAAATTGAGTCAACTATCTACTGGTCCTATAGAAAATAATCTGGTAGGCGGTGTAAGACCTACTCAGCTTGTTACTCTTAAAATTGTCAATCAGAGTGATGATACTCCGTCAACGGTTCAAGTCGAAGGCTATTATATGAATGGGACAAGAACTTTATATGTAAGTGAACAGGTTAATTTAGCTCCTAATCAAGTGGTTAATAGGGATTATTATGCAAACTTTGATTCATTTGAATTTCTATTCACAACACCTATTACGATTGATGATCCCATTCAAATTTCAGTTTGGGGGAAGAGCAGCACAGGTCAATTAGTGACTGCTCATCGCCTTGTCTACTCTGAATTATATGGAGAATATATAGGAATTACAGGTGCTACTGGAGCTACTGGAGCTACAGGAAGCGTTGGTGCAACGGGAGCGACAGGAGGTACTGGCGTAACCGGAGCCACAGGTGCTGGAGCCACGGGAGCGACAGGAGCTGCTGGAGCAACGGGAGCGACAGGAACTGCTGGAGCCACAGGAGCTGCTGGAGCAACGGGAGCCACAGGAGCAACAGGAACTGCTGGAGCCACGGGAGCGACAGGAGCTGCTGGCGTAACTGGAGCCACAGGTGCTGGAGCAACGGGAGCCACAGGAGCAACAGGAACTGCGGGAGCCACAGGAGCAACAGGAACTGCTGGCGTAACTGGAGCAACAGGAACTGCGGGAGCCACAGGAGCAACAGGAACTGCTGGCGTAACTGGAGCCACAGGTGCTACTGGTTCAGGTGCAATTATTCCATATTCTTCTGGTCTTCCAGTAGCAATGACCACTGTATTAGGGGGGCTTTTGAATACTTCAAGTACAGTTGGTTTTGGTAGTAGTGCAACTAATATCAGTATTACAGGCGGTACTATAGATCTCACCGGAGCGGCTGGAACCTTGCTGAACTTTGCGTTCTCGGTCCCTAGAACTGGAACGATTACGTCTATGGCAGCCTATTTCAGTGCGACAGCTTCCGTTAGTTTGGTGGGGTCTACGGTAACAATCACGGCTCAATTATACAGATCTACTACACCTAACAATACCTTCACAGCAGTACCTGGGGCTTTAGTTACGTTAAGTCCTGCGCTTACAGGATTAATTGCTCTTGGAGCTATTAGCAGTGGTAATACCACAGGCTTAAGCGTTCCTGTAACAGTGGGAGAACGCTTGTTATTGGTCTTCACTTCAACGGTAACGGCTGGAATTGACGTTGCAACAACTGTTGCTGGCTATGCTAGTGCAGGAGTTACAATCGCATAATCTGAAGAAAAAGGGATATCCCGATAGCCCTATGGGCTACAGGATATCCTGATTTTTTCTCCAATATTGTTATTTAGATCATCAGAATCTCCCGGATATCTTGCTCAGTAAGGGTAGACAAGCTTTCCTGACCTGGCTGGATGACTTCATCGATCAAGTTCTTTTTCTTCTGCTGCAGCTCATACATCTTGTCCTCTACGGTGCCTTGGGTGACGAGACGAATTACTTGCACTACATTTTTCTGCCCGATCCGGTGAGCCCGATCCGCAGCTTGCTGCTCGACGGCAGGGTTCCACCAAAGATCGTAAAGGATTACAGTGTCTGCCCCAGTTAGGTTGAGCCCGGTCCCCCCGGCCTTTAAGGAGATTAAGAAAATATCCCGCTCCCCTTCATTAAATTTATTACATAAATCTACTCGTTGAGAAACAGGCGTTTGACCATCTAAATAAAAGTATGGAATGCCCTGATATCCTAGTTCACGTCCAATCAAGCCGAGCATCTCTGTGAATTGTGAGAATACTAACATACGTTTACCCGAACTGCGACATTCTTCTATGATTTCGAGCAGCTGCTCGAATTTAGCAGAGCTTCCTTCATATCCATCGACAAAAAGAGCAGGATGACAGCACAACTGGCGCAGACGAGTTAGTCCAGCCAGAACTTTGATCCGATTATTATTGCCGAAGCTATCTTGGGTCAAATGCTTAAGCGCCTCTTTTTTCAAACGGGCGAGATAAGCTACATATAACTTTTTTTGCTCCGGCAGCAGTTCACATGCTTGTACGGATTCGATTTTGTCCGGAAGTTCCTTTAACACATCACTCTTTAAGCGCCGCAGCAAAAAGGGACGCGCCCGCTTCGCAACCGTTTCTCTTGGTAAATCATGAAAAGCTTTTTTGCCTGGAAACAACCCAGGGAACACGGTGCCGAAAATGGACCATAAATCTTCCAACGCATTCTCCACGGGAGTACCCGTAAGTGCAAAACGGTGCCGGGCTTGAAGCGCCATTACAGCTTGGGCTGTCTGTGTAGTATGGTTTTTTATAGTTTGTGCTTCATCGAGAATCAGGGTATGAAAAGACTTTTTAGCATACAGCTGAACATCTCTGCGGAGCAACGGATAAGAGCTGATGATTACATCAACTTTCGTTGTATTTTTTAAAATCCGCCCGCGCTCAATTAGACTACCGTCTGCAATGACAGCTTTGATCTCTGGCGTGAATTTTTTAAGCTCATTAAGCCAGTTATAAGTGAGAGACGCAGGAGCGACAATTAGGGCAGGCAGTCCATTCTGGCGGATCTCGGGAAGTTCTGACAGGAGAAAAGCGATACTTTGCAGCGTTTTGCCTAACCCCATATCATCCGCCAAAATACCACCAAAGCGGTAATGGGCCAACGTCTTCAGCCACTGAAACCCATACTGTTGATAATCCCTTAGCACAGGAACCAGACTGTCAGGTATAGGGAAATCAAGATTCTCAGGATTCCGCATGTTCGCAAGTAACCTTTTAAAGGATCTGCCCAGCTTAATGGAGTCACTCTTAGCATCCGTGGAGGTCAAATGTAACCCGCGAACAACGGGCAGAGAAAATTCCACTCCTTTGATCTCACCTTCCCGGATGCCTATATCATTCATAAAGGTAATGATTTCTTGAAGCTCCTCGCTCTCCAGCGGTAGCAGGGCTCCATCAGGCAAGCGGTAGTATCTGCGTTTTTCCTGCAGGGATTTCAGAACCATAACAATCTCAGCTTCTGGAATCCCGCCCATATCGAATTTAAAATCAAGCCAGTCCGTCTTTTCATTCCAACTAATGCTCACCTTTGGGGGTGTAGTGCTCGTGAACAGTCTTGCTTTGACTGCGGAGGTCGCATAAACCGAAAGCAGCGGTTCCAGCAGCGGAATGGTATGGTACAAAAAATCGTATTCGCCCTCTTCGTCTGTCATAATAAATCCGCCCTCGGTTTTAGCGAAAGATTCGTGCTCCATCAGCTCCAGAATGCGAGCTTCTCCCTCCCCGTCTCGCAGAAGAATCAAATTCGTCCCGCGAACATGGGCTTTTTCATCTAAGGGATTGATCACAATGTCACCATATTGGAACTCTAGTCCGGCGAGCAGCCGATCTCTCACACGATCCAGATAAAGTCTCGCGATAAGCCTATGTTGAACAATCCGATCCGCAATGGAGTCGGCGATATGGACGTTGCCCAGCTTTTTCAGACCAGGAATAACCTTATCCATAAAAGACTCCATTTGCTCATGGGCAATATCGATGCCATTTCGGCGGGAGGAATCCAGCATTTTTTTCATTTCAGCAAGGCGTATGCATTCTTGGGGGGATAGCTTCAGCAGCTTACCTTCCGATAGTACCATCCCGTAATCTTCTAAGACTGAAATCTGCTCAAGTCCTTGAATATCTAGATGATATCCATCCTCTTCTGCCTGTTCAAATTCAAAGCTGAGTGGAGGTGCCTCATTAGACACATGGATGCCTTCGTACAGCATCTCTTCTTGTTGCAAAAATACCGAAGAGACCTCTGAAAGCGCAGGCTGAAGCGACTCCCAGAAAAAAGGAGGGACGGCCAGCAACCGATCTCCCCCAATACTCCCCCCATAAGGTGAGTAAGGAGTGACGTTATCGCGGTACATTTTTTCATTTAATACAATATCAATCAGCTTCTGTAGAACAACATTATCTTCCTTCCGAAAGCTGTAAATGGCAGGATCATAGATAAAATGTTTCGAGAACTCAAAGGATTCTCCGCGGTGTACGCTTTCTAGAAATCCCCTTATTTTCTGAACAATATATAGACGTTTTGGACCGACTTTCATTTCTATACCAAGCATGGTGTGACTGTAACTATAAGTGAACGGCTTGCATGTAAACTCTATATTTAGAGGAAGTCTGTTATCTACAAAAGCCCCCGTACCGCTAGGACGCGGTGTATGGTTGCTGAACATCCCCAGCAGGCTGCTCACGAGCTGTTGATCTCTGGACTTTCCCCCGTTGTCTTGCGCAGTATCAGTAAAAATACGTGGGGTTAGAATCTCAGTATCTTCTATAGAAGATAGGTGCGAAGCTCCGGTAAGCTCTGAACGATCTCGGCCAGTTTTAAGGGCGTCAACGTTGATCAGCACAGCTGCGATATGTTTACAGAATGGCCCCCCATGGGAGTAGGCTGGACAATTACACTCTGCCTGGACATCCCCATCAATATCAATGACCACCATAACTTCATAGTCGATCGCCCCCTGAACAATGGCTTCATATCGAGAGCGGGGCAAATTTGGAATGGAGACATTGTATTCTTCAACTTCAATTATATCGACACTTTCAGTTTGGTAATAAGCTAATCCTTTTTCAAAAATAGACTTGCCGCACAGCAGTTTGATTACCCGTTCTGATACACTAAAGCCCATAACATAATTCCTTCCTCATAACTTGATCTTGAAAAGTCCGAATTCAATATAGTACTTATGATAACAGAACGGGCGTGCGCATCAAATAGGGGGTGTTGCTTTACTTATTCCATGCATGATAAAAGCGATCGTCAGGTTGATTTCTTCCTCGTCGTTCCAGTCCTTATCTGGCTGCAGCAGCAAGCGATTCATCAAATAACCTACGACAGACGAGAGTGTGAAGCGTATAAGTGTGGGTGTAGGGACCTCGATGATTTCACCCTTTTCCTTAAAATGTTCAACAATATCAATCACGCGCTCAAGTATTTTGCTAAGAATATTCTCTACAAACTGCGCTCTAACTGTTGGCTGAAAAGGAATCTCCTGAATAAGAATCTTAAGAATTTTAAAATTCTTGCGGGCGAAATCCAGTCGATTGATCATAAATGCCCGCAGGAACTCCTCAAAGCTGTCGTAGGGCATATCAAGCACGCCGTTGAAATTCCGCAGCACAAAAGGCGCAAGCATGCGACTCATGGTAGGACCTACTATGGCAAGCAGCAGATCATTTTTAGTCTTGTAATAGCGAAAAATCGTTCCCTCCGCCACGCCCGCCTTCTGAGAAATTTCACTCGTTGAAGTCGCAGAGTATCCTTTTTCGGAAAATACCTCAATCGCCGCTTGTAGAATAGAAATCTGCTTCGGTGTCAGTTTCTCGTCTTTGCCAAGGGTCAGCAGTTCTTCTATCCACTGCTCTTCTATATTTTGTTCCCTAGAAACTTCCTCTTTCATTACAATAGCCCTCCATGCTTGATTCATTTTGTTTATATGATAATAGCTTTTGTGATGTTACATTTTGTGAAGTTACATTTTGCGATGCTTGCGCAGTGCCAATACATTCAGCAGCATAAATAGCAGCGAAAATCCTATTAGTACATAGACATCCAGTGCAATTGCGCTCCATCCTTTGCCACGGACCATAATGTTCATCAGCGCTTCTGATCCGTAATAGATCGGTGTAGCGAGGCCAACGCGCTGGAGCCACAGTGGAAGGGTATCGAGCGGGAATAATCCACTGAGGAAGATTTGTGGCACTATAATGAGCGGAATGAACTGAATCATCTGCAACTCATTGGCTGCAAAAGCCGACAGCAGTGTGCCCAACGTCAGCGCTGTCATCGATAGGAGTAATGTGATCAGCAACACGTAACCAAAGCTGCCAGTCATCATAATGCCAAGAATCTGTATGGAATACCATGAGATCAATAGCGCCTGAAAAACGGTAAATATGCCGAAACCACATACATACCCGAGCACAATCTCCCATCTTTTTAATGGAGTCGAAAGTAGCCGTTCAAGCGTGCCTGTGGTTCGTTCCCTTAAGAAGGATACACCTGCAATCAAGAATACGAAAAAGAAAACAAAGACGCCAATCATAATGGGACCGAAACGGTCGATCGTCTTCATATTCTCAGAACCGTAAAGATAGCTGATCTGCGGCTGTAATTGTTCCTTTGTGCTTGGAAGAAACTTCTGGGAGATTTGTTGAAGCGTCATGATTACTGCCTTGTTGGCTGTAGGGTTGCTACCTTCTAGCAGCACTTGAGGCGTAACTTGCGAATCTCCGGCGGTTCCGTTCAAAGTGATCAAAGCGTCAATGTTTCCTTCTACTAAAGCGCCTTTTCCCAGCTCTGCGCTGGCATATTCTTTGATGGTGGCATTTTGTTCTTTTAACGCAGCTGACATATTTAGAGGGACACCGGACACACCGATTTTTGGTTCATAGGCGTCACCGTTGAAGACCAAGCTCATTAAGCTTAGAACGAGGAGTGGTGCAATGAACATTAATGCCATCGTTCTTTTGTCATGAATAAATTGCCGCAAAATCCTTAAGGTGATCGCTCGGATTCTCATGAACGTACACCTCCATAATATAAAAAGGCTTCTTCAATAGAAGCTGAACCGGTGGCTTGCAGCAGTCCTGCAGGCGTGTCGGCGGCAAGTAGCTTGCCATCACGGATCATTCCGAGCCAGTCACATTTTTCGGCCTCATCCATGACATGCGTATCATAAAAAAATGATGCACAAGATGGTTGGTTTGTTATACAAATACATACGGAGTATAGGCGTAACTGATTCAAGATTATTGCACACAATGAAAATCTGCACAAACGAAAAGGCTGCACATAGTAAAATTGCACAACATTCGAAAGGAGTCCCTTAAACGATAAGGGGTTTTTTATGCTATGTAAAGTATGTTGGTGAATCCCAAAAAAATATTTATCTTTTTATTATGATTGGCTTAAATACTGTACTCTGTTAAGTACGGAGAAAGTGGGTCTAACGTTCGGCAAAACGAATGTATTAGAATAAAATTGCAGAGGTTTTGCGGAGTTTATGATGGGGCCAAAAGTGTTATTTATGGACACTTATAGAAAAGTGTGAGTATGATGCGTAAAACAACTCATAACTCATATACATCGCAATGTGAAAATCGCACTTGATGACTTCACGATTGGACAAGGATTGGAATTGTTTTTGATGTTCTCTAAACAAAACAAAAGCTATTGCGAAATATTTCCTGATGAATTGGAAATAGAGATCATCTTCTACAAGGAGATTAATAATTTTTTTGTCGCACCGCTTCAAACAATTCTGCAAGGTTCATTTTTAACCCTCCTGTTTTTCAGTCAACTGATTCTATCATACTGATGGTATATTCTTACAATGATTATTTTGTAACACTAATTCGATATATTCCCAAAATGTTCGTATGTTGGATTTGTCGATTATGGTAAAATATTCTGTAGAAAAATAAAAGATTTTATCATATTGAAAACTCGGGGTGGTCCTTTTTGTCCAAGTATAGTTTCACGTTGGATTCATTTAAGAATATTCAAGATTTAATTCGCTTTATGGATCAGAAATCGTCGGCAATTCTCGTTATTTTCGGGTTCATTTTAACCGCATTTGTGAATAACGCAAGCAAACTGCACTTTGTAAATCCCTTTCTGATGTCTCCTTTGAATGGATTCTTATCTTCACTTACGCTACTGGTCGGAGTCGCAACCCTTGCATTATTATTGTATAAAATCCGAATTATAATTAATCAAATTTTAAAACCACGTGTAGCCAAGCACTATCTTCCTGAGCATCACTCCTTATTTTATTATGGACACATCAAGCTCATGGAAAAAGAACGGTACTTAGAAGAAGTAGAAAATATGCCAGATCAACAAGCCGAACAAGAAATTGCAGCGCAGGTATATGAAGTTTCACAAATTTTATTTTCAAAAACCGAGTCGTTAAATAAAGTAATGAGTCGCATGTTCTATCTTATTGGACTTCTTCTTATTTTTATTTTCTTAACCCAACTTGTATAAAAGGATGTGTAGTTATGGGTCTGAAAGAGGATATCGTTAGCAAAGTAAAAGAGATCATGGATACCAATTTTGAAGTTACTGATGTTACTTATGTACCTGATATCAATGATACTAAGCTGACCTTTGGTAATACAGGTCTTCGTTTTGAAGCAACGACGTTGTTCATAGATATGCGAGGGTCTACAAAGATCCTAAATCAACACAACCGTAGAACGGTTGCTAAAATTCATATGGCTTATTTTCATACTGTCACTAAGATAGCAAAAAGCCTGGGTGGTGAAGTTCGCTCCTTTAACGGGGACAGCATGCTTGTTTTTTTTCAAGGAACAAGCAAGCTTACTTTAAGCAATGCAGTTAAAGCTGCGATGAAAATGAAATACATGATCTCAGATTCAGAAAGTGGAATCAATAACTACCTTTCTAAATATTCTGCAATTGATTTTGGAATAGGTATTGATGACGGAAAAATATTGGCAACTAAAATTGGAATTGCAGGGGAAAATAATAGAGACATTTTTTGGGTAGGTAATGCAGTAAACAAGTCAACTCGGCTGGGAGATGAGGCAAAAGATCCTAATCATATCAGTATTTCGAGTTACGTTTATAATAATTTAACAGATGAAGTAAAAATCCATACCTATACTAATGATTGGGGTGTTAAACAAACTGTGAATATGTGGACATCACATTCGTTTCAATATAACAATGAGTGGCAAACATACTACACTACCAATTATTACTGGACTGTTTAAGCACAATTAATTAGAGTTTTCAAAAAACTCAAAATAGATATCTCCCCCGTAGATCGTTTCGGCGAAATTGGATAGTGATTCTTGTGTTTGTTCCTTCCACCAACTGTTCACTAATGCTTTATCTTCAGGAGATTCCATTTTTAAACCCTCAAATACATCCGCTGTAAACAATATCGGCGGAGTAGAGAACGAGGAAGTCGAAGTACCTTGATAATGTATAAATGAACTGAAATTCGGATCTTTATGTTTAAGAACCGAGCTGTATGTATTTTCTAAATTGTTCAAGAAAGAAGTAATGCTCCTTTTGTACCAGTCTGTTTGTTTTAAGTATTTGTACTCATGACGTTCTTCAATTATCGTTTCTTTTTGGGATATGGTGGTTATTTTATTCGCCGCATCTGTAAGTTTAGAAGCAACATTCGCGGGTTTTCCAAGCCAAACGAGTGATTTATTGGAAATATTTTCTGCGCCTTGTTTGATGATTCCATTTTTAGAGACGAGCATTTTTCCGTAATCAATGCCGATCCCACATTGAATGTCATTTTTGTTAAAGTGTTTGTTTAGTAAATACTCGCTGATGGAATGCATGAGTATTGCGGTGTTCAATGCATTGGTACAGCATTGATAAGAGTCAAATACGACCATCACGCGGTCACCCACAATCCCTCTGACCTTACCTCCATATTGTTCCGCCGCTTTAACCATGGATCGGATAAACGCAGAATAAAGCTTCGTGACCGTTTCCTTACGGTGAGTGAGGTTGAGTTCGGTAGAGCGGCGAATATCGATGTATAGTACACACGTTTCAATCAGTTTGACCTTTTGCTGCATCGTTTCCAAATTTGGATATGTAATAAGGGAATCATCAATAGTAGGGACAAACATCGTCTCCGTTACAACAATTTCGTAGTCCGTCGATAAGATGAGTTCGATCTCTTCATCCAATAAATTTTTCAGATCAATGATACTCCCCATAGGTAGTACTCCTTAGAAATTATAGATTTTAAAAAGCACTCGGCAATGAAGTGCTCCCTGTCAAGTGGACAGTGTAAAAAACAAAAACTTCTACTGCTACAATGATGGGAGCATATCAGTTTACGCTAATAAGTGCTTCTTTAGATAGTGTAGATAACGCAGCTCTTTTTTATCTATTGATATTTCAATGATAACACGCGATGCGAAGTGGAAAAAACGTGCTAAAAACCATACTCGTCTTCCAATTCCTCAATCTTTTTCTGTGATGAGGTTTCCTCTGGTTCTGGAAAGTTCTTTTCTAAAGAATTAAGTTTTTCATAGAACTTTTTATTTTCGTTGAAATCGATGATATCGGCAGTAATGCCGTGCTCTTTGCGTAAATGAGGTTCTAAACTAGAGACTACAAGTTGGTTATATTTTGTTTCGTAATATTGTTTCTGGCTTTTTAAGGCTTGAATTTTTTTGTTTTGCTCTTCAAAAGAATCTTTTATTTTCTCGTACTTCTTCGATTGCTCTTTGTGTTGTTGTTTTTCTTTATAAAGATCTTGGACTAACAACTCTAGTTCATGAAGAGCATTAACCAACTTGACATGGCTATCCACGTTATATCCGTGCCTAGTGAAAATGGTCTCAATACTGGGGAATAAAATCATATCATCTGAATTTGTTCCCATATCTCGAACCAGGGGGTTGTTCAATTCGTTAAGGTAATCGTCAATACGTCTCTTCCAGGTCATGCGACCGATCCCTGTTTCTCGTTCTAATAAAGAAGGGGTTAATTCTTTGCCTTTGTATTTTGCTTTGATTTCGTCAGCTAGATCCATAAGTTGATCATCTGTAAAATTAGATTTCCCCGCCATTGTATTCACCTTCGCTAATCTTAAAATCTACTAATAATTTGTGGTCCATGTATTGCTGTAGTTGCCTTGAAGCGTTTGAGAAAGAGGCTTCGGTAAGTGGATTGGATAGCTTACTTAGACTCTTGCTCGTGCTAATCATCAAATCGAGTGTTGAGTCGATTTTTTGTTCTAATTCCTTGGAGTAACTCTCCAACCACTTTCCAGCTTGGCGTTCTTCATCTAGTCTAGGTTTGAAGATGAAATGGGGGAGACAGACACGGCAATCTTCGGCGCAATCGTAAGGGAAATTTCCACTCTTGCAGTATCCGTGCGTTACTTTTCGGTAATTATCGTTGAGTTCATCGTGAGAGTACCTAATGAATCGTGCCGACTTTTCTCGAAGTTTCTGTCTCCATCCGAATATCCCATTGGGGATGCTTTGTCCCATTTTCTCTCCCATGCTGGTACGCAATAAATTATATACATGCGATTGTGCAAATGTTTTTGCATGGCTGTAATAATTATCTTGTGTTTTTAAATCTAAATGGCCAGCCATTCTTGCAATGGAAAGCATGTTATAGCCTTGAAGGAACATGTTGATAATCGCAAAATGTCTAGTGTGAGCAGGTATTATTTTCATGGATGTATGCTCATTGTACATACCTTCAACGACTTGTTTATAGAATCGTTTGAGTAACCCATGAAGTTGGGTAGATGTGACTCTATCTTGGAATGATTCCGAGCCATCGGTAGCTTTGCGCGGCCAACTGGATTCATATGAACGCTCATGAAATTCCAAGGAACAAAGATAGTGTGATTCAATGCCCATTTGCTTTTGGCGTAGAATAAACTCTTTAATAAAGAAATAGATATCATCGGTGATCTGAATGCTTTGGTAATGAATACCTTCACCTTCGCCGTTCTTAATTCTTGGAACCTCAATATAATAGTTTCCGTTCTTGTTCTCTAAACAATTCGTTTTTATTAAGGTGAATTCAGAAGGACGTAGAGGAACGATATTTGTGATGATCCAAAAAATTTGGATGGGTTTAAACGTTAAATGATCTTCTACGGGCGTTCTTCGAAAATAATCATTCACGATCCTGTCGAATTCGATAATATCATCTAATTCAGGTAGATCTCTGTTTTTTGTGTTTATTCGAGAAATAGTGTAGCAGCGTTCCAGGAATTTGTCTCGATTTTTTATAGGGTGAAAATTCAAAAAGTTTATCAAGTGGCGACTATATCGGTATGCTTGGCCAGGTGATGTAACCTCCAATTGAGATAAAAAAGAGTTAAAATTATCGAATTTAATGCCGTTTGTTTCAAAAATGATTGTTTTTAAATTTTCTAGAGTCTGCTTTGCAGTGCTCGCTGCTTTTGACATGGCCAGTTGGCTTGCAATGAAACATTTGAGTGATATTTGTAATTCAGCGTAGACATCTAATTCAAAGCGCAAGGGGACAATCACGTTTTTTATCTCGTCAAAGGTGTACCAATGTCGATCACTAAATTCACCCTGTTCAATGATTCCTAGTGTTTTTAAACTATCAAAAATATCTTTATACTTAGAGATTTCATCGGAATGGAACACCACATCCTCGATCAAAATGGTTTTTAATGTTCCGCTAGAATTGATCACTTGCTTTAACTCCATATATTACACCTTCTTTGGTATTTCGAGATATTGTTTCGCTTCTTGCCATTCGTTCGATATTGTTTCTAAGGAGATGTATGCATTGACCTTCTCGCTGCCGAATTCCTTTACAGCTTCTCCGATAACGATATACAGTCGATACAAAAACATAGAGTCCCTAAGGCGAAGAGATTCAGAAATGTTGTTTCTAATACTATCCGTTAGGCGTAAAAATTCAGATTGTGCTTCCTTTAGTAATTGATATTGAGGGATGAACTCAGGGCAACCAATACATGAGGATCTTTCGGGAAAATGGCAATCAGGAAACACGAAACATTGACCTAGACCATCGCGACTTGGTTTTTCGCATCTGTAGATTTTTACGACCTCTTGTATTAATTCTTCTCGGGACATCTTCATGAGTCGACGTACTACAAATTCTTTGTTTTTTTTATTTTGAAGTAAGCCTTCCGCCCAATCTTCTAATTCTCGCAAAGAGAATTCATCTCTTAATCCTTCGATCGACTCGGTTCTTTTTTCCATGCTTTGCTGAATGGATAAACTACTTTCAACGTGCGAGACCATTGTGTTATACAACCATCCAAAATGACCACGTCTGAATAAGTTGATAGATACGTTATCCATGGACCCGTCTTTATTTGAAAAGGCTACATAAGGAATCACGGAATTTTCTTGTTGATGAGATCGTCCTTTTGTTAAAATCTTATCTGCTTGATTACGGGTATCAATATCTCCAGCTTCACCTTGTTCACTTACGTAAAAATAAACATATGTCATGGTGCTCTTACATAGTTTATGTGAGCTAAATTTGGTTCTCTTTAATAATTCATCTGTAGCGAAGTATTTCATGTGAACTGCTCTTCCTGAAGAACTGGTTTTTAATTTCTCGGGCGTGATTCCCTCAAAAAATGTGCCTAGCAGAAATCCTTTTTGAACCACGTTGCTAGTTGGGAGGTCCCTGCTGTGTAATTCGCATATGACGGCAGCAGTTGCGATAGCTTCTTCTAATTCAGGTATCATTAAAAAAAGCAATTCAGCACCTGTTTTTCCTACATTCGCAAAATTCAAAGATAAGCGTAATTGTTCTATTACTAGATGGACCTGGTTCTCATTCATTTTTTTTGTTTGGAACCATGCACAATCAGAAATATTTAGTATGTCTATGTCGATGCGTGGAAATTCGTAAAATAGATCCGTTGCTCTCCACATATCTGTTAATAGTAAAGTCGAGAACAGCCACATATTAGCATACGTTCTCTTTTGAATGGCTTGTGGAATATGGAGATCTACCTTTTTTGCATGAATATAAAATTGGCCATAAATCGCAGGAGGATATATCTCGTCTTCATTGGATTCGCTTATTGTGCTTTTTGTTCGGTTTCTTGTTATGTAGACCTTGTGTGGGGATGTGCGCTGTGTTCTACACGCATACTTATAGAATCTCATGAAATCTTGTTTTACGTAATAAGGAATCTGTTCATTGTCAATCAAAGCAACAAGGAACTCTTTGCTCAGTGTATGAATTAAACTTGGTAGGTGGGTAATGGCTTTATCAAATGTATTACTTAACTCCCATTTTCTGTTCTGTAGACTCGTTTCTCGATCGTTTAAATCGTTTAGAATTTGGATGATGAATTTAGAGAATAATTCCTTGTTCAAACGAAGTTTGGCTGTAAGCGATTTATGTGATATTTCATCGCAAAATTGTTTGATGAAATAGGCTTTGTTAAAAGGTTTTTGAATTTCATTCTTTTTGTTTAAATAATCCGCTTGCAATTGATGGATTTCTTTCTTATCTAAAAAATATTTTTTTGTTTGTTTTACTTTGTCGAGTTTAAAATTCTTGAGAGTGCCGTCTTGAATTATTTTATATACGTGGGTACGAGAAGTACCCAATAGTAATGCTGCATCAGGCACTGAATAATAATTCGCTTCTCTATCCGATACTTCTTGCAGTTGTTGTAGATTAACAAAAGTTCTCTGTCTTCCGTATTTCGGGATAAATGTATTGATTATTTTGTCTTTTATTAGTGCTTGAATTAAGTTTTTATTTAGTCCTGTGTGTTTACAAGCTTCATCTACAGTTAGGTAACCAACAGGTGGTATTATCCCATTGATAATGTCTTTTGCCTCGTCCTTGTGTAGTAAGTTTTGTTTGTTATTCTCGCTTTTTATCGCATTAGGATGAGTGTTCATCACTTTTCTAATATACTCAGCGCCAATCGTAATTCCGAGAGCTTGAATGTGTTCGTGTAGTTGCTGGTAAGTGATAAAGTCTTTTTGTAGTTCGTCCAATTTGGTTGAATCTATATAAACTCTCCAAAAACCATTAAGAAGACGAAAACATTTGTTTAGTGTACCTGCTTCCGTTAATGAATCTATCTTATTCTGTGCAATATTATATTGTTTAAGTGCCTCAGTAGCGAGTATATAGCCCTCGGGGACTAAAAGGTATTGTTCTACAAGTTCTTGTGCATGTTCTTTTGGGATCATGATTTTGGGATCTTTGATGACATGGGGGTGATTATTCAACATGCCATATGCCGCTTTTTCTCCCACGATATATCCTTTTTCTTTGAAAAAGGTACATAATTGACTTACCGTATAATGCATTATTTTCTCCTTTGGAGAGCATGTTTATTAATTAAGTTAGGTACAAAATCCTCGTGGGTTTCTGAAATACGTTTTTCAATTCGATCTCTAGCTCTTGTTGTTTTAGCTAAGTAGGGTAAACAAGACATCAGATTAGAATCACCTCTTAAAAATGCAACTTCTGCAATGTTGTCAGTTTGTTCAGTGATCATGTTTGTAAATGTTCCCCTTCCAATATGAGTACTCCAATCTATTATTCGAAGATGATTAGCTACTATTTTATCTTCAGAATCTCCATATTGAATTAGGAAATCACAAAATTCCTGTTTTAATTTCTTGAAATAATAACGGTAGCTAGGCTCTGATAATGCTCTTCCGTGAGAATTTACAAACAGGGCACCCTTCGGGGAGTAATTTGACAGGTTATTTGACTCTTTATATAGCTCTAAATGCTGTCTATATAGGATGTCTCCCCAGTCTTTGATTTGAATTACAAGTTGTCTTCTTTGTTTCTTAACATATCCTCCTCCAGTACTTCCTTTTATATCTGTTCTCATATTCCTGGATTCGATGTTTAATAAGAAATCCCCCTTGTTAACAGTTCGGGAAAATTGAGTGCGTTTAATATTGACCACTTCGGAAACGCGTAATCCTCCAAACATCTGAAGGTACAATCCTAAAGTGATAGGATTTGTTTTTAATATAGAGATCTCCAAAAGCAATGGTAGGTATTTGATAGGGAAGAAGTGTTCTAACTTTTTAATTTTTTTAGAAGGCAAAATCGGAACAAAGATCGATTCATAGTAATGTTCACCGTTATGGTGGTTTTTACGTTTAAACTCCCGTAATAGCTCTTCATCAACGTAAGGAAGCATGTCATTATTCTTCAACCAGATATAGAAATAAGTAAGTGTTTTGCTGATGCTTAATACCGTCGCTCTATCAATGGTTATGTTTTTCTCAATGCTGCCATCCTCTGCGGCTACGTCATGATTTCTAAAACTTAGATGGGTTAGAAAGTCAGTGCCTATTTGAATGGTGAGGTCAGACAGTTTACTGATCTTTAATTTCCTTTTGTTCTTTATTAGGTAATTTAAAAACTGAATGATATTGTGTACATGCTTTCGTTGAGTGTTATATTTTTTTGTTCTCCACCTGCTGCCTTCCCCTAATATAAAAGAGGTTAGCCCGTGGATAATATGTACATCTTTCAAGGTATCTTTTAAACCAATTGCAGCAACTTGCTTTTCCATAATACTACCATCACGCTTACGCCCCCAGTCTAACCACACAGGAACTAGCGTAAATCGTATATTATCATTGTTAAATTCTATGATTTCCGCTTTGTGAGATTCTTTCAACTAAATCCCCCCTCCATAACACTATCAATATGTGCAAAAATATGGTCTGAAATATATTAAGATATAGCTGGAATTAAATGTTAACACAAAGTTTTGTGGTGTGCAGTGAAAAAACTAAACACAACAAAAAAACCTTTGAGTACAAAGGCTTGTGATTACTTTTTTTATGTAATGGTGTGCAATATTATTATGTGCTATTTATTTCAGATAAACATGTGTGGTCAGCACAATGGTGGTGCCTTTCTGGTTCAGCGCTTTTAGTTCCTTCCAGATGGATAGCCGTAATACCGGATCTATGCCAACTGTAGGCTCATCAAGAATAAGCAACGGCGGTTCATGCAGCAGCGCGATCGCCAATGATAAGCGGCGTTTCATCCCGCCGGAGTATTGGTCTACTCTTTTTCGCAAATGATCTTGTAAATTAACGATCTCCATTACGGCTGTGATGCGTTTGGAGCGTTGCTCCCCCTTTAGTCCATATAGCGCTGCAAAAAACTCCAGATTCTCCTTCGCGCTAAGCTCCGTGTACAAGGCATCAGACTGAGCCATATACCCGATCTGTTGCAGCATAGTCAGCTTCGGCATCGTCACGTCAAGTATTTTCACCTCGCCGGAGGTTACCTCATCGATACCAGTAAGCAGCTTCACAAATGTTGTTTTTCCTGACCCGGATGGCCCTAGTATGCCAAAGGTTTCCGCACGTTCCACTTGAAGCGAAATATCCTCGAGCACCTGTTTTTCTCCAAACGCTTTCCCGACATGGCTCACTGAAATAACTGGAACCTCTGAACCCATGTATATCTCCTCGATTCTGAATGTTCTGGGATACTTGAGTTGAAGATGGTGTTGATGGTGTAGAAGGTGTTGATGGTGTAGAAGGTGTAGAAGGTGTAGAAGGTGTAGAAGTGTAGAAGTGTAGAAGTGTAGAAGGTGTTGATGTTGTTGATGTTGATGTTGATGTTGAACTGCATTGCGTTAAACACTCTAACCATAAAATGAGTGAGTACTCACTCATTATTCTGCATCAAAAGTTAGGAATTGTAAACCATATATTTATACAAATGTTTCCCACAGTATTAGCTTAAACCCGATTGACGTTTGTTAATTCAACATGTTCTTTTACTATGTATATAGAGATGATTTGAATGAAAGGCAAAAGTGCCACTAAATAGCGCCAGTCCGCCTAAACTAGGTAATAGAAAGGCATAAATGCCTCAAAATAGCACGGGTTTACCTAAACCAGACAAAAGAAGGGCATAAATGCCACTTAATAGGTATGATCTAGATAAATCAAGCAAAAGAACGGTATAAATCCCGCACAACGAGCTCAATCCCACTAAAGTCAGTAAAAGAACGGTATAAATCCCGTACAATGAGCTCAATCCCGCTAAAGTTAGCAAAAGAACGGTATAAATCCCGCACAATGAGCCCAATCCTACTGAAGTCAGTAAAAGAACGGTATAAATCCCGCACAATGAGCTCAATCCCGCTAAAGTTAACAAAAGAACGGTATAAATCCCGCACAATGAGCTCAATCCCACTAAAGTCAGTAAAAGAACGGTATAAATCCCTTACAATCAGCCGAATCTCCTACTATGACCCTTACGCAGAAAGTGCCCAACAGACCAGTTAGTTTTTAAATCGTAAGCAGCAGCCATATCATTGATAGCAGACTCTCGCCAGCAACAAGCTTCCCCACGTGCCAAGCGACCTCCTCAACAAGCTTCCCCACGCGCCCAAGCGAACTCTGCAATATACTCCAAGTGCCAAGCGACCTCCTCAACAAGCTTCCCCACGCGCCAAGCGAACTCTGCAATATACTACGAGTGCCAAGCGACCTCCGCAACAAGCTTCCCCACGCGCCCAAGCGAACTCTGCAATATACTACGAGTGCCAAGCGACCTCCTCAATAAGCTTCCCCACGCGCCAAGCGAACTCTGCAATATACTACGAGTGCCAAGCGACCTCCGCAACAAGCTTTCCCACGCGCCCAAGCGAACTCCGCACTATACTCCAAGTGCCAAGCGACCTCCGCAACAAGCTTCCCCCCACACAAGCCACCTCTGCAATATACTCCACCCGCCCACCTCGGCAACAAGCTTCACCCACCCGCCTGCAATCTCAAACTAGTCTCTACGTCACACCAAATCCCAAACAATTCTCCAACTAAATAAGGTAACTGCACCTAGCACCTTTTTACGAAAAAAGGCTGTTTTTGCTCTTTAGTTCATTTGGTTTAGATCAAGAAAATTGTTAAATGAGCTAATATACCTGATATTTTTAAAAAAAGAATACTAGTTAATATTTCCATTACATTCCTCTGCAACAGAATTGACAATTGTAGACGAAAATGACATTAGCAGTTACCTATACGAAAAGGGTGAATCTAATTGAAAAACAGTAAATGGATTAGCGCAACGTTGGCTTCAGCACTTCTTGCAACAGTAGGCGTTGGAAGTGTGTCTGCAGCTAGCAACGGCAGTAATGTAAAATCTGTAGCTACCAATCAAGTCGCTGCTGTAACAGCAGTTAAAGAGGGTACAACTACTTGGAATGTAAACGGAACGCCGATTGTGTTTAACACCATTAACAGCAGTGGTTACAAGCTTTACTCGCTGACTCAGGTAGCTGGTGAAATTGGGGCTAAGGTAGTACTGGGAACAAGCGGGTTTGAACTTAACGACAGCAAAGGACTACATAATGTGCAACTCAAAACAGGCTCAAAGAGCTATCAAGTAGATGGTAATTCCGAATCGTTCACAGTGGCTCCAGTGTTTTATAACGGTAAAACCTATGTAGAGCTGACTAAGTTAGTTATTGCATTAGGTGGAGAGCTGGACGCGGATGCTAGCACGATTTTGAGCTTTGCACGTCCGGAAGGATTGTTCGATACTTTGCACTGGACAGCAGCCGGTAACCTGATCGCGAACAAAAGTGATGCTGAAACTACTCAGCTTATCAAATTCAGTACAGAACCAGGTAACTATGAAGTGTTTTCGTCAAATGACAGTGCTGTGGACTTTGCAGTATCGCCGGATCAACAGTGGGGAGCTTTTAATGATGAGAAAGGTTTGCTGAATCTGATTAACTTGTCTAGCGGAGCTGTTAAAACACTAGGCACCGACAATAGTGTGAAGACAGATCTGATTTGGTCCAAAGATGGGAAAAGCATTTATTTCATCCAAGGAGACAAGCAAGAAAAAATCGCTAAAATCTCAGTAGAGTCTGGTGATGTTAAATCTGTATTGGCTGATAAGGTTGAGAATAAATCTGAACTGCGCATTTCTGCTGACGAAAAAAGCGCTGTTTATATCGTTAATTTAACGGGTGTTGCTAAAAATGATGCAGACAGCACAGAAGATTCTCTTACGGTAGACTTCAGCTCGGCAGGAGAGCAGCTTTACAAGCTTGATCTGGCTACAAAAGATGCTAAACCAGCTGCACTAACAACTACAGCGGATAACAAGCTTTACCCAGAGATTTTGGCCGATGGAAATGTGGCATACCTGAGCGCAGATGCAGACGGCAATGCGAAGAATACCCTGAAGCTTGTAAAAGCGGACGCAACCAGCACTAATATAGCACTTGATATCGAAGTGAATTGGTCCACTGGCGTTAGCAATGGTTTGGTAGTGGCAGGTACTACGGCAGACGGAAGCACAGTGATCTATTCTATCGATGGTAGTGGTGCAAAGACCGAACTGTTCCGTACGGCTGAAGATGTATCTGAAGTATCTGTATCTAAAGACGGAAGCAAGCTTGCGATTGTGAGCGGCGACAGCGTATGGGTTATCCAAGGCGGTAAAGGGCTGCAACTGACTAAATAATGATTATCCCAAACATATTTTAACGGCCTAGAGCCGAGAGGAGAAAATAGTACAATGAAAATCTTCAAGAAATTAACAGTAACGGCTTTAACAGCCGTAATCGCGGTAACCGCATCTTTTGCAGGGATTGCAGCAGCAGCAGATTCACTTAGTGGCAAAATCACCGTTAACGGTTCAACCGCACTTCTTCCATTGACCTTGCAAGCGGCAAAAGAATTCCAAAAGCTGCACCCTAAAGTGAAAATCGCAGCATCTGGTAAAGGTTCTGTAACTGGACCACAAGCTGTGAAAAAAGGCATCGCTGATATCGGCGCTTGCGACTGGGATGCTAGCATCGACGTACCAGGCTTCAAAGCTTTTGACGGACAGGTAGCGAACAAAGTGGCTGTCATTCCTTTTGCAACGATTGTAAACAAAAATGTGGGTGTAGATAACCTCACAACAGAACAACTTAAAGGCATTTTCGCTGGCAAAATCACCAACTGGAAGGAAGTAGGCGGTGCAGATGCAGATATCGTTGTCATCACTCGCTCTTTCGGTTCTGGTACGCGCGTTAACTATCAAGCTAAAGCTTTGGATGGCGGAGATATTGTTAAAAAAGCTAAGAACTACAAAGAAACAGGTTCATCCGGCGACATGAAAACAGCAGTAGGAACTACTCCTAACTCCATCGGTTATATCGACCTTGTTTATGTAAGTGGCGACGTAAAAGCAGTGAAACACAACGGTATCGCAGCTACTACAGACAACGTAATTAACGGTTCTTATAAGATTTGGGCTTATGGTTACTACATGACTAAAGGCCAACCTACTGGCGCAACTAAAGAATTTATCGAATACGTACAAAGCAAAAAGTTCCAACAAGGTTCTCTGAAAAAGCTTAAATTCATTCCGATCGCAGCAATGAAGGGTTAATAACATCTGAAGAACATATTGAACGGTAACAGCGGCCAGCCCCGATTTTGATACGGGGGTGGCCGCTTACAGGAGGGAAAGTATGGGGGCACCAGTCCACAACTTGGCAACTAAGGTTAAGGAGGGCGTTACAGAAGTTAGCGCCAACTCCAAACGTCACAGTAGACATATGTTTAGCAACCGATTATTCCGCTTTTATTTCTTATTCAGCATTCTTGCACTTTGTTTCGTGCTTGGACTTGTAATCCTATTTATCGGCAAAACGGCGCTGCTTCTTTTTGGTCATCTCTCGCCTGCGGACTTTTTCTTTTCTTTTAACTGGACGCCTGAAGAGGACTCCTTTGGGGCTGCTGCCTTCATTGTAAATACACTTTCGCTGACGGCTTTGACCCTGCTGATCGCAGTACCTATTTCGGTGGGTATGGCCGTGCTCTGTGCGGAGATTGCTCCGAAGTGGATGAAGACCTTCATTCGCCCGGTGCTCGATTTGCTCGTTGGTATTCCTTCTATAGTATATGGTTATTTAGGCTTAACGGTATTACTTCCTTTCCTGCGTAGAGTTAGTGGGGAGAGCTTGGGTGATGGTTTGCTGGCTGCGGCCCTCGTGCTCGCATTAATGGTCTTGCCAACGATTTGCCGAATCAGTGATGATGCTATTGTCGCTGTTCCACGCAAATATCGGGATGCTGCGTACGCTCTTGGATCTACCCGTCTGCAAGTCATTATGCGTGTTGTTTTGCCTGCGGCTAGCAGAGGGATTATCTCCGCAGTCATCCTCGGGATGACTCGTGCTGTGGGGGAGACAATGGCTGTAGTAATGGTTATCGGAAACACACCACAGTTGGCGAAAACCTTATTTACACCTGCTTCGGTCTTGACTAGTAACATCGTTATGCAAATCTCGAATGTAGAGTTTGAATCAACCTGGAATTATGCCCTACATATGATGGCCTTTCTTCTGTTGGTGATTTCATTTGTACTGATTCTGATCATCCGCGTGCTGGGTAGAAAAAGGAGGGATGCAGCGTGAACGGATTCGCAAGTACAAAGTATACAGCGCGTGCTCAGAGACGCAATAAGCTCGCGACTATTGGGTTTTATACGCTTGGGGCTTTAGTCATGCTGCTAATCTTCTGGCTGCTCTTCACGATTCTTAGTAAAGGTCTGCCAGCGCTGCGGCCTGACTTCCTGATTAAACAGCCTGAAGAGATTGACGTAGGTGGCGGGATCGGTCCTGTACTTTTCAACTCTTTTTATATTTTGTTCATCTCGCTGCTTATTTCCGTCCCTATCGGTTTAGGTGCGGGGATTTATATGGCGGAGTATGCTCCGGATAATGCTTTTACAGGCGGCCTGCGTATATGTGTAGAAGCTCTCTCTTCGGTTCCTTCGATTGTATTTGGTATGCTTGGTCTTGCGATATTTGCTGAATATTTTGGGATCGGCCTGACGATTCTTGGCGGTGGAGTAAGCTTGGCGCTTTTGAATCTGCCTATGCTTGCACGTGTGACGGAGGAAGCGATTCGTGCTGTTCCTGGCGAGATGCGTGAAGCTGGATATGCACTGGGCATGACTAAATTCCATGTGATCCGCACAGTAGTTCTACCCGTTGCAATGTCAGCCATTGTTACTGGGATTTGTCTCGTTGCTGGACGCGCCTTCGGGGAGTCTGCGGTTATTATCCTTACCGCTGGCCTCAGTACCTCGGGCGAAATGTGGGACTTTAATCTGTTCTCGCCGGGTGAAACCCTGGCAGTGCATCTATGGTATGTACAATCCGAGGCAATTGTAGAAGATGCGCGGCAAATCGCTGACAAATCAGCGGCAGTACTCGTATTTGTAGTTTTGTTTATTAACTTTGCCTTCCGTTTTCCGCTTTGGCTCGGAAATCGCCGCAAAGGGCGCTGATCCGCTCATATAGGAAGATTATGCATAAAAAACTGTCTCTCGGCGACAAATCGCCGTGAACAGTTTTTTTATTCCCGATTAAATAAACAGAGTGCTCCATCCATTAATAAAATTGCTAATGTGCGTGTCTTTTGAGTAATTAGATTGGGCACGCTTAGCTTAGAAAACTGGAAAATTTCCCATATTTAAAAAATTAGAAATGGGAATGTGAAGAGTAATAGTCGATGAGTGGTGGGTGGTGAGTAGAGAGTAATGAGGCAATTTCTTTTAAGAGGAGCGTTTTTCCTGCTTTTGGAGGTGCTACAATCAAACCCCGCTGTCCCAAACCTACAGGTGATGAGTAGTCAGTGGTGAGTAATGAGTAATGGTGATAAGAGTGGTTTTTAATTGCACTTTATGCACTTATTTTTAATGGGGATAGGTTTGTTTGGGTTTAATTGCACTTTGTGCAGTTAAAAATGGTGAAAAGGTCATTCTAGGCGTAAATCTGAGAATATAAGTGTATGAAATGCAATTAAAGCGAGTTTTGGAGGAAAAAGGGTACTTTTAGTTGCAAAAAATGCAATTAGATAGCATGTAGCGGCGTTTCTCCGGAAAAGCAGCCGTAATGTTCTAATGCGGCGGGGTATGATGTGGTACTGACTCATGGAAACTGAGCTTCGATTGCTAAGCTCCATCGGACCCAGAACTCCGCCCAACCCCTCCCCTGAACACAGAAACAGCCTTCCCGAAGGAAGGCTGTTTCTATATGACGTCCCGGAAGGGATTCGAACCCCCGACCGTGCGCTTAGAAGGCGCATGCTCTATCCAGCTGAGCTACCGGGACATGGTTGCTGGCAGAAAAGCAAGCAGGAATTATCATATCATATGGGGTGTTTTTTTTCAAGCTGTTTTTTAAAAAGAGTACGGGGTATGCTATAATCTACAATTATTAAGTTTCGGAAGAAGCTTAAGGTATTAATAACTTTTATAATGGTTAGGATTCCATTCACATAAGTAGACATAAGGAGGTGCCCTCATTAAACATTCGGATTCCCCCGCCACCAAAGAGAATATCGTCCTTTTCCCCAAGACACTGGACTATTATCAAATCCAGCTGACGGTGATGCTGGAAAGTGAACGCTACGGGGAAGCGATGGAGCTGCTTCGTTTTTTGCTGCAGTGTCAAGGACAGGAAGAGCGAAATTACGAGGAATGGCGGTCCCTGCTGGAATGGCTCGAAACGGCATTTCCTTACGCGTCCCAGAATGGAGATGCGGAGGGAGCTGTTCACCCCGAAGACGAAGACTTAAGGGAAGAGGATATGGCCCGCTTTTTGGCCAAATCCAAAATGAACGAGGATGCGGGGTATCCCAAAAAGCTGCTGCAGCGGGTGATGAATGAACCTCTGTCTGAGGCGACAATACTTGCACTAGAGCAGCTATCCTATCTGGAAGGTGGCGGCGTTGACGAGGAGCTGACCACTTGGTTGCAGGGGGATAATGTTCATCCACTGCTACAATTTCGGACCTTGCAGACGCTTAAGCGGCGTGGGATGCAGGGAACAGTGAAGCTGATTCGCGGACATGAAACGGTACTTGTAGAGATCGAGAGCGTGCCACTGCAGACGGAGGATTTTCCTCCGGAGGTGAGTCATGTGCTGGAGCGGGTAGCCGAGCAGGCTGAGGTGCATGAGCCTACGCTGTATTATTTTGCACAAGAGCTCTGGGGTCAGTTCATCATGTCGATTTATGGGTCGGACGAATATCGGAAATTGCTGGAAGGCGAAGACGTTTTGCTGGATATTTGGGCAGGAGCTTTGCACCAATTTGTTTCTGAAAGTTTAAACGGCTCCCGACAAGAGGAAGAGACACGTGGAATGTATGGCATCACAGACGGCATGCGCTTTCAATTTGAGGGAGCTTATCGTGCTCTCAAGGGTTTTGTAAAGACTTCTCTACTTGATAAATAAAGTAATGTTGTATATAATATAATGGTTATTCTGTGCGTGGATTGTATCATTATTTGAAGTAAACTTGTGAACCTATATTTTGGAGGGAAAAGTATAATATGAAAGCAACATGGGAAAAAATAGAGAAGAACCTTGGAGTTCTTGAAGTAGAAGTAGACGCAGAACGCGTAACAGCAGCACTTGATAAAGCTTTTAACAAAGTCGTTAAAAAAGCTAACGTACCAGGCTTCCGTAAAGGTAAAGTACCTCGGCCGATCTTTGAATCCCGTTTTGGTGTAGAAAGCTTGTACCAAGATGCAATCGACATTCTTCTTCCTGAAGCTTACGGTGAAGCAGTTGAACAAACTGACATCTTCCCTGTAGACCGTCCTGAAGTTGATATTGAGCAATTCGCTAAAGGCCAATCCTTTATCTTCAAAGCGAAGATCACGGTTAAACCTGAAGTGAAGCTCGGCGATTACAAAGGTCTGGAAGTTCCAGTACAAAAAGCTGAAGTGACTGAAGAAGAGTTGAGTGCTGAACTTGCTCGTCTGCAAGAACGTCATGCTGAGCTTGTAGTAGTTGAAGAAGAAGCAGCAGCTAACGGCGACATCGCTGTAATCGATTTTGACGGATATGTAGATGATGTACCGTTTGAAGGCGGAAAAGCTGAACGTCACTCTCTTGAGCTTGGCAGCAACTCCTTCATTCCTGGATTCGAAGAGCAAGTGGTAGGAATGGCTACTGGAGATTTCAAAGATGTTGAAGTTACTTTCCCTGATGAATACCATGCAGAGAACCTTGCGGGTAAAAAAGCAGTATTCAAAGTGAAGCTGCACGAAATCAAACGCAAACAACTTCCTGCACTCGATGATGAGTTCGCTAAAGATGTAAGTGAATTCGAAACTTTGGATGAGTACAAAGCAGATCTGAAAGCTCAGCTCGAATCCCGTAAAGAGGAAGAACTGAAAGGCCTTCGTGAGAATGCAGTTGTTGATAAAGCAGCAGCTAACGCTGAAGTTGAAATCCCTGAAGCTATGATCAACAGTGAAGTTGAGAACATGGTTCGTGACTTCGACACTCGTCTTCGTCAACAAGGCATGAACATGGATATGTTCCTTAGCTTCTCCGGCCAAACTCGTGAAGACTTGCAGAACCAAATGAAAGGCGATGCTGAAAAACGCGTTCGCAACAACCTGGTATTGGAAGTTATCGCAAAACAAGAGAACATTGAAGTTTCCGAAGAAGAAGTTAACGAAGAGTTGGCTACTATGGCTGAAGCTTACAAACGTACTCCAGAAGAAATCCGCAGCATCTTGGCAGCTAACGGTTCACTGGGCAGCTTGAGCGAAGAGCTTTCGTTGCGTAAAACCATTGATTTCCTTGTTAGCAATAGTGTAGAAGTTGAAGCAGTAGAAGAAGCACCAGCTGCTGAAGACACTAAAGCTGAGTAGGATATTTTAAAATTATAAGAAGGTATAAGTTTCACTTTATACTTTATTCTTATAATTCTCGCATAAACGCTTACCGTCCTCAAAAGGACGCCGAAGGCGTTTTAGCTTGACACTACCTAGAACGGCCAAGTTACACGGCCTCCATACAGATATGATAAGGCACGTAAGTTTCGTTACGTGCCTTATTTTTATCCTCGGCCGCAAATATATGTGACTACATAGGTATCCGTATGAACGTATGGCAATAAGGTAATAGGGGCGGTAACGTCACAATTCACAAGCAGCGGACTGTCCACTGTAGTGAAAAAATGACATCGCGCCGTGAACGTGTTAAAATATTTCTGAAACGATAAGACTAATCTGTACAGAGAAAAGAGGTTGGTGGCATGAGTCTGGTACCAATGGTTGTGGAATCAACAAGTCGTGGAGAACGTTCATACGATATCTATTCCAGATTGCTCAAGGATCGCATCATTTTCTTAAGCAGTGCGATTGACGATGATGTCGCCAATCTGGTTATTGCTCAATTGCTGTTTTTGGCAGCAGATGATCCCGAGAAGGACATTCACTTGTACCTCAACTCACCCGGTGGTTCAGTAACAGCCGGCATGGGTATATACGATACGATGCAATATATCAAACCGGATGTTTCAACCATTTGTGTAGGGATGGCAGCAAGCATGGGATCGCTCCTTCTAACAGCTGGGGCTCCGGGCAAAAGATATGCGCTGACCAACAGCGAAGTTATGATTCATCAACCGCTCGGCGGTGTTCAAGGTCAAGCGTCTGATATTTGGATTCACACTGACTGGATCCTCAAGACGAGACAGAAGCTGAATCAAATTTATGTAGATCGCACAGGTCAGCCCCTTGAAAAAATCGAACGGGACACAGACCGCGATAACTTCATGAGCGCGGAAGAAGCCAAGGAATATGGGCTTATTGACCAGGTTCTTTCTTCACCGATGAAATCTTAAAGGGGTGGTTAGATGTTTAAATTTAATGATGAAAAAGGGCAATTGAAATGTTCTTTTTGCGGTAAATCACAAGAGCAGGTTCGTAAGCTTGTAGCAGGACCGGGCGTTTATATATGTGACGAATGTATCGAGCTTTGCACGGAAATTGTGGAAGAAGAGCTCGGTCATGAGGAAGAGCTTGATCTGAAGGATATTCCAAAACCAAAGGAAATTCGCGATATTTTGGATCAATATGTAATCGGTCAAGAGCAAGCGAAGAAATCTCTTTCTGTAGCGGTTTATAACCACTACAAGCGTGTGAACAGCCAAAGTAAGATCGAAGATGTTGAGCTGACGAAGAGTAATATCCTTTTGCTCGGTCCAACAGGTTCTGGTAAAACCTTGTTAGCACAAACGATGGCGAAGATTATCAACGTTCCTTTTGCTATTGCAGACGCTACTTCTCTAACAGAAGCTGGTTATGTCGGCGAGGATGTTGAGAACATTCTGCTCAAACTCATTCAAGCTGCAGATTACGATGTGGAGAAAGCCGAACGCGGCATTATCTATATTGATGAAATTGATAAAGTGGCACGTAAGTCCGAGAATCCGTCCATTACTCGTGACGTTTCCGGCGAAGGTGTACAACAGGCGCTTCTGAAGATTCTGGAAGGAACTGTTGCTTCTGTGCCTCCGCAGGGCGGACGTAAGCATCCTCACCAGGAGTTTATTCAGATCGACACGACGAACATCCTGTTCATCGTTGGCGGTGCCTTTGACGGTCTGGAGCAAATGATTAAACGCCGTATCGGTAAAAAAATCATTGGCTTCAACGCAGCAGTTGAAGGACAAAAGGATCTTAAGCCTGGCGAATATTTGTCGATGGTATTGCCTGAAGATTTACTCAAATTCGGTCTTATTCCTGAATTTGTAGGCCGTCTGCCAGTCATCTCGACTTTGGAGCCGCTTGATGAGAATACGCTTGTACGTATCCTTTCCGAGCCTAAAAATGCACTCACTAAACAATATATCAAGCTGCTGGAAATGGACAACGTAGCGTTGAAGTTCGAACCATTGGCACTCGAAGCAATTGCCAAGGAAGCGATCAAACGTAATACGGGAGCCCGTGGACTGCGCGCGATTATTGAGAGCATCATGCTCGATGTGATGTATGAAGTTCCTTCACGCGATGATATTAAGGATTGTGTGATCACGGAACAGGTCGTTCAGGAGAAAGCTTTGCCTGAGCTCAACCTTAAGAAAGACAAGAAAAAAGAGGAAAGCGCGTAAGCCGCTTTTCCTTAACAATACATGTCACAGTCTCCACCTTTCTTCCGCTTATCCCGCTTCACATTAGCGGGAGCGAAGGGGTGGAGCTTTGGCGTTATGGGGGAGAAAAATCATGTTCTTGAGACACCAAACCCGTCCTGTCAATGTTGGCGGGCTCATTATTGGGGGAAACAACGAGGTTGCGATTCAAAGCATGTGTACAACCAAAACCGCTGATGTGGAGGCTACTGTAGCTGAAATATTGCGGCTTGAGGAAGCAGGCTGCCAGCTAGTACGCGTAACTGTCAACAATGAAGAGGCGGCTGCCGCAATCAAGGAGATCAAGAAACAGATTCATATCCCACTCGTAGCGGATATTCATTTCAACTATAAGCTAGCGTTGATGGCTATCGAGAACGGCATCGATAAGGTACGGATTAATCCGGGGAACATTGGTCGTCGCGAAAAGGTAGAAGCGGTAGTTAAAGCATGTAAAGAAAAAGGTATTCCGATTCGAATTGGTGTAAACGCCGGTTCTTTGGAAAATCATCTTTTGGAAAAATACGGATATCCAACCCCAGAAGCCATGGTAGAAAGTGCGTTATACCATATTGGTATTCTGGAGGAACTGGATTTCCACGACATTATCGTTTCTCTAAAAGCATCCGATGTGCCAATGGCCATCGAAGCTTACCGTCAGGCTGCGGAAGTTATTCCTTATCCACTGCACTTGGGGATTACAGAATCTGGAACATTGTTTGCTGGTACTGTGAAGAGCTCCGCAGGTATTGGTGCACTGCTCTCAATGGGCATCGGCAGCACACTGCGTATCTCGCTTAGTGCCGATCCGGTTGAAGAGGTTAAGGTGGCGCGTGAACTGCTGAAGACGTTTGGTCTGATCTCTAACGCGGCGACGCTGATCTCTTGTCCGACTTGCGGAAGACTGGATATCGATCTTTTCTCCATCGCTAATGAGGTGGAAGAATACATTTCGAAGCTTAAGGTGCCTATTAAAGTTTCTGTCCTTGGCTGTGCTGTTAACGGTCCTGGTGAGGCACGTGAAGCAGATATCGGTATTGCTGGCGCTCGTGGAGAAGGTTTGCTTTTCCGTTACGGCCAAATGATCCGTAAAGTGCCTGAAGCAGAACTCGTGAACGAGCTGAAGAAGGAAATTGATGCGATCGTGGTGGCTTACGAGGCAACGGGCGAAATCCCAGGCCGCGCCCACGCTAACCTTGCACCTCCGGTGCAGTCGAAGTAACTTGGCCTGAATGGTATTTATAAGAATTTTCAATCTCATAATATTATAAACACTTCTTAGCATCGTATAGTAATTTTGGGCGACGTTAGGTAAGTGGTGATCTAAGTGGCGAAGAACGCCCTGTGCAGCTCCGGTAAACCCGGGGCCCATGGGGCGTTTTTTTGTGTTTATTTCCTATTTTGGAGGAAGGAATGAGTAAACATGAACTATGAACAAGCCCATGAAAAATTTATTGCGCATCATCTTGCAAACAGAACGGGCGAACGGCGGGGGAGGCTGGAGAGAGGTCATGGCCACGCCGAGAAATTATTTTTGCAGAATGTCTGGTGGCCGCTTCGTGGTGAATTCAATGATCTTCATCCGGAGTATGAGGTACTGGATTTTCAAAGACGAGCATATTTTGCTGATTTTGCTTTTTTGCCGGGACCAATCAAGCTTTTGTTTGAGATCAAAGGGTATGCAGCTCATGTAAGAGACATGGATAGGCTGAAGTATTGTAATGAGCTAAATCGTGAAACTTTTCTGTACGGAATGGGTTATCAAGTACTTTCATTTGCCTATGATGATGTTGAACAGCGCCCTGAGTTATGTGTTACACTGCTGCGTTTGGCGCTAAGCCGCTACCAAATTGTAGATGCACCGCGTGGCAGATTGCTAATCGCTGAGAAGGAAATCATGCGTTTAGTGGTGCGTCAAGCTGGGGTGATACGCCCTAAAGAAGTCGCTAATTATTTCACGCTAGATCCCAAAACAGTACGGATGATGCTAAAGAATCTCTGTGAAAAAGGCTGGCTTACTCCTGTAAAGAGGGGAATCGGCGTCAAAAATGTTGAGTATAAGCTGGCTCGTGATGTTCTTTTTTACTGGGATTGATAATTGTAAAAGCTGATGGCTGATGGCTGATGGAGGCTAATTATTGAAGCAGTTTATGTAGGAGTAATTAATATAACAGTTTAGATGTAATTGATGTATCTGGTGAAACTTATGGAGTTGGTGGTGCTATTGTAGCTGGTGTAGCTGGTGTAGCTGATGTAGCTGATGTAGCTGATGTAGCTGATGTTTTGAAGTGGATAAAGTTGTAAAAGTGGCTGATGGAGCAGGTGTAGCAGAAGTGGTTTGATGGAGCTGATCATATAGGCGTAACAATGTTGGCCATGACTTTTGCTGAAGGTGGGAATTTGAAAAGAAGGTATGTGAAGGAGCTTGATGTGAAGTCCGTTATGAAGTAAAACGCAACAATTAGGGAAATTCTCCCTGAAATAAGCCGATTATGGCTCAAAATCAAGCTTATTAGGGAAAAACTCCCTAATAAAAGGAGGATTTCTCCCATTTATGTGTGATTCGACCGATAATCAGGGAGGATTTCCCTAATTGGCAGCTTTGAGGTCGTGAATCACTGATAAATAGGGAGGAATTCCCTAATTATTTAGCTGGGTACCAATGATACTTAGATTTTTGTACTAAATAGGATGTTTCTACGAGCATAGGAGATACAAAGGGAAATGTTCAGCAAACTAAGTTAACTCTGCATCTAGAAGTAACCCACTGCGTCCAGCTGACTCAGCTTCTAATAGTACCTCCTCGAACTCAACAAACTAAGCTACAGGAAACTCCCGACGCTCTTACCCTTAGCGGTACAGTCGCAGAACTAGGTTCCTCGTCCCCACATAGTCTTGATCTCAATCCTCAGTTACTAAGTATGACGATTCCCCCTAACACTACAGTTACTCAAATTCTCTTTCCACTAATCTCTCCCGTATTTCTCAACGATTCTCCGCATTTCTCTTCATCCCTCTTCATCCCTCCTTTACTTCCGCACTCCTCCTCATTCCTTCTCCTCCAATCTCCCTCCAACCACCTCTCTAATCTCAGTTCCAACCACCTCAACAATCTTCTCCTTTTTAAAATTTACATAAGCCACATTCACACTCCCACACTCATTAATGCTCTTAAAATTAATTATCAGAGTCTATCCTACGGCAACAATTCAACAAATCCGCAAATTCGCGTTTACTAATTACCGAAACGGCTATACTACCTAATAGTAGCCAAGGGTGGAAAGGTAGACTGAACGAAACAGGAGGATGACCTATGGAATTAAGTATAGTTGTGATGATCGTGCAGCTCTTTTTCGCGCTGGTTATCGGCGTATACTTTTGGAATCTGCTGCGGGGTCAGAAGACAAATAAGACAGCGGTGGAACGAGAGTCGCGCAAGGAACTGGACAAGTTACGGAAAATGCGGATGATTACATTAACTAAACCATTGTCGGAGAAAACACGTCCGGCTTCTATTGGAGATATTGTCGGGCAAAAAGATGGGCTGCGCGCCCTGAAAGCCGCACTTTGCAGCGCTAATCCGCAGCATGTGATTATTTATGGTCCGCCGGGAGTAGGCAAGACTGCGGCAGCGCGTGTTGTCATGGAAGAGGCGAAAAAGAATGTGCTTTCTCCTTTTAAAAGTGACGCCAAATTCACAGAGATTGACGCCACTACCGCTCGGTTTGATGAGCGTGGTATTGCTGACCCGTTGATCGGCTCTGTGCATGATCCTATTTATCAAGGTGCAGGAGCCATGGGTGTGGCAGGTGTGCCACAGCCGAAGCCGGGTGCGGTGACTAAGGCGCATGGCGGGATTCTTTTTCTGGATGAAATAGGAGAGCTTCACCCTATTCAGATGAATAAGCTACTTAAAGTGCTTGAGGACCGGAAGGTCCTGCTAGAGAGCGCTTATTATAATTCGGAGGATAATAATACTCCGGCTTATATTCATGATATTTTTCAAAATGGCTTGCCTGCTGATTTCCGGCTAGTTGGCGCTACTACGCGATCTCCGGATGAGATTTCACCTGCGCTGCGTTCGCGCTGCATGGAGATTTATTTCCGTCCGCTGCTGCCGGATGAGATTGCCGTCATCGCGCGTGACGCGATACAGAAAATCGGGCTTAAACCAAGTCCGGAAGCAGTCACTGTGGTGCAACAGTATGCAACCAACGGCCGGGAGGCAGTTAATATGATTCAGTTGGCTGCCGGATTAGCTTTAACTGAGCAGAGAGATACACTAAATGCTGCTGATGTGGAATGGGTGGCAGGCAGCAGCCAGCTTCCTCTACGTACGGAACGCAAGATTCCTTCCGCGCCACAGATTGGATTAGTAAACGGTCTTGCTGTATATGGGCCAGGGATGGGTACTCTGCTCGAAATCGAAGTTTCCGCAGCACCTGCTGTGAACGGCCAAGGCAGATTGAACGTGACCGGTGTGGTGGATGAAGAAGAGATCGGTGGAGGCTCCCGCACGATTCGGCGAAAAAGTATGGCAAAGGGCTCGGTTGAGAATGTATTGACTGTACTACGTACGATGAATCTGGAGCCCGATCGTTATGATCTACATGTAAATTTCCCAGGTGGTACACCAATTGACGGACCTTCGGCAGGGGTGGCGATGGCAGTAGCAATCGTCTCTGCTATTCGTGGACTTCCCGTGGATAACACGGTAGCGATCACAGGCGAGATAGGCATCCACGGTCGAGTTAAGCCAGTGGGTGGTGTAATCGCCAAAGTAGAAGCTGCTTTTCAAGCTGGAGCCACTACAGTGCTTATTCCAAAAGAAAACTGGCAGTCTCTCTTCGCTGACCTCGCGCCATTACGCGTTATTCCAATGGAAACAGTAGAAGAGGTGTTCCGTCATCTGTTCGGTGCCGATACAGCTGATGTAAGGTTGCCTGCGGTTGCTGGAGAGTTGTTCTCCGCTGCACCTTCACTCCTAAAGGCCGATGCCGCTGGTGAATCTGCAAAGGGTTAAACTAAATTGATCCCTAATTCGAAGAATAAGGTGAGATTTGTCGCTGTAAAATAAAGGAGGCTGCAGGCAATTCTGCTGCTTCCTTTTTAAATGCTATAAGATATGTTGTCTCTATTTAAGGAAAAGCAAGTCGGTTCTTCTTGAAATCTAAGGACTCTGTTGGTGTTTTGGGGCTGCTTTTGTTAGAATGAATGCATATGAGATTAATTGAGAGCCATGGGAGGTGCGAAAGCGATGATGACAAATAAAACAAAAGGTCGTCGTTTTCCTTTATTGCCGCTAAGAGGGCTTCTTGTGTACCCAAGCATGGTTCTTCACTTGGATGTGGGCCGTGAGAAGTCAGTTCGGGCGCTAGAGAAAGCTATGGTTGAAGATAATTTGATTCTTCTTTGTTCCCAGTCGGAAGTGAATATTGAAGAGCCAGGTCAGGACGATATTTTTCGGGTCGGTACTGTCGCCAATGTGCGGCAAATGCTGAAGCTTCCAAATGGTACGATACGTGTACTGGTTGAAGGTGTAGAACGGGCCGAAATTATTAATTATATCGATAATGATGAGTACTATGAGGTTATGGCGCGTGAGCTGCCGGAAGATGAAGATAGCAATCAAGAATGTGACGCGCTGATGCGTACAGTACTCAATCAGTTCGAACACTATATTACGTTATCCAAAAAAGTGACCCCAGAGACCCTCGCTGCTGTATCCGATATAGAAGAGCCTGGTCGACTTGCGGATGTCATTACGAGCCATTTATCGCTAAAAATTAAGGATAAGCAAGAAATTCTCGAGACGATTGATGTTAGTAAACGGCTGGAGAAGCTTCTTGATATTCTTAATAATGAGCGTGAAGTGCTGGAGCTTGAACGTAAGATCAATCAACGTGTCAAAAAGCAGATGGAAAAGACGCAGAAGGAATATTATTTGCGTGAGCAAATGAAAGCGATCCAGAAAGAACTCGGCGAGAAGGAAGGCCGGGTAGGAGAAGCGGAAGAGCTGCGGGCACTAATGGAAGAGAAAAATGTTCCGGAACGCGTGAAAGAAAAGATGGATAAAGAAATCGACCGGCTGGAAAAAATGCCCGTCAGCTCTGCGGAAGGCGGCGTCATTCGCAACTATGTAGATTGGCTGCTCAGTCTCCCTTGGAGTGAACAGACAGAGGATGATCTTGACATCAAAAAGGCCGAGCAGGTACTTGATGAGGATCACTACGGTTTGGAAAAACCGAAGGAACGGGTATTGGAATATTTGGCCGTTCAGCAGCTGGTTAAGAAGCTTAAGGGTCCGATATTATGTCTTGTAGGTCCTCCAGGGGTGGGGAAAACCTCACTGGCTCGTTCCATCGCCCGCTCGCTGAACCGCAAGTTCGTCCGTATCTCGTTAGGCGGTGTACGTGATGAGGCGGAGATTCGAGGTCATCGCCGGACTTATGTAGGTGCGATGCCGGGGCGGATTATCCAAGGCATGAAGACGGCGGGTACGATTAATCCGGTTATCCTATTGGATGAAATCGATAAGATGGCTGCGGATTTCCGTGGAGATCCATCTTCAGCGCTGCTTGAGGTGCTGGATCCAGAACAAAACAACACGTTTAGTGATCATTTTGTAGAGCTGCCGTTCGACTTGTCGAACGTAATGTTTGTAACAACAGCGAACGTAGTGCATAATATTCCACGTCCTTTGCTGGATCGGATGGAAATGCTGTTCATTCCAGGTTATACGGAACTGGAGAAACTGCAAATCGGCAGCCGTTATCTATTGCCTAAGCAGAAGAAAAACCACGGTCTTGCAGAAGATCAACTGATTATCGAAGACGATAGCTTATTACGCATTGTCCGCGAATATACCCGTGAATCCGGTGTGCGTAATTTGGAGCAGCAGATTGCAGCGTTATGCCGCAAAGCTGCGAAACAAATCGTGTCTGAGGAAAAAGAGAAAGTGATCATTCTTCCTGACGACATCAAGGATTATCTTGGGGCTTCCAAATATCGTTACGGTATGGCCGAGCTTGAAGATCAGATTGGTACCGTCACTGGGCTAGCTTGGACTGAGGTCGGTGGGGATACACTGCTGATCGAAGTTACGGTTGTGCAGGGAACAGGTAAACTAACCCTCACCGGACAGCTGGGCGATGTAATGAAGGAGTCGGCACAGGCCGCATTCAGCTATACTCGTTCGAAGGCGGAGGAGCTGGGGCTCCAGCCCGATTTTTATGAGAGGATTGATATTCACATCCATATTCCGGAAGGTGCAATTCCGAAGGATGGTCCGTCTGCAGGGATTACGATTGCAACCGCATTGATCTCCGCGCTCACGAAACGTTATGTTTCGAAGGATGTGGCGATGACAGGTGAAATCACCTTGCGGGGACGTGTACTGCCCATTGGTGGATTGAAAGAGAAATCTCTTGCCGCTCACCGAGCTGGATATAAAAAGATCCTTCTTCCTAAAGACAATGAACGGGATTTGAAAGATATTCCTGAGAGCGTACGTAATGATGTTGAGTTCGTACCGGTATCTAATATGGATCAGGTCTTGCATCATGCGTTAGTTGAGCCTCATAATGAAATTAGCAGTGAGCCACCGAGTAGTGTGCATTAGAAAGGAAGTCCTATGAAAGTTAATATTGCCGAATTTATTATCAGTGCCGTTGGCCCTGATCAGTACCCTGATGATTCCTTGCCAGAGGTTGCTCTGGCAGGGCGTTCCAATGTGGGGAAGTCCTCCCTCATTAACCGAATGATTAACCGTAAGAATCTGGCTCGGACAAGCTCCACGCCTGGTAAGACACAACACATGAACTATTACCGTATCAATGAAGACAGCATGTATTTTGTTGACTTTCCAGGTTACGGGTATGCCAAGGTTTCCAAGACGCAACGCGCCGTATGGGGTAAAATGGTTGAGAAATACCTCTCTGAGCGCGATACGTTAAAGCTTGTTCTGCTTATTGTGGACCTGCGGCATTCGCCTACCAGCAATGATAAGATGATGTTCGACTGGTTGAAGCATTATGATCTTCCTATGTGTGTTGTAGCGACCAAAGCGGATAAAATTCCGAAGACACGCTGGCAAAAACATATCAAGACCATGAAGCAGGAGCTGGGTGTGCTGCCAGGGGATAATTTTATTCCATTCTCCTCGGAAATTGGTCTCGGCAAAGACGAGCTTTGGGGCTTAATTGATGGGTATATTCGCCCTTCTGAGAATGAATCTCCGGATTCAGAGGATGCTGAAATGATAGCAAATGAATCTCAGCAAGAGGAGTCAACCGAAGCGTAAGATATGAACTCATTTACAATCAAGCAACCATTCCTAGTGGGAATGGTTGTATTTTTTTGTTGATAAAACTAAAATTTCTATGGAAAAGGACCGATAGATAACATATGATAGATATTCACTGCCACATCTTACCCTTTTTGGATGACGGAGCCTCTGATTGGGAAGCTGCTCTTGCCATGGCGCAAGACGCCCACAGAGAAGGGATTACTTCAGTCATCGCCACGCCACATCATGCCAACGGTCAATATATGAATAATGCCCCCAAGATTAAAGAAGCTGTGGAGATGATGAATGAGAGACTTCGTCAGGCTGGTAATCCACTGCTTGTTCTTCCAGGTCAAGAGATCCGTATCTACGGTGAACTTCTGAATGATCTGGAGCGGGGGGAACTGCTGAGTCTTGCAGATTCGCGGTATATTTTACTGGAAATGCCTTCTTCACGAGTACCACGTAACATGGAAGAAATCTGCCACGAGCTGATCATTCAAGGGTTCGTTCCGGTCATCGCCCATCCGGAGCGCAATGCTGAAATAGCTGCTGATCCTTCTAAACTAGAGAGACTGATAGAGCTAGGATCACTTGGGCAGGTAACTGCACAGAGTCTTGCAGGCGTTTTCGGGAATAAGCTACAGAAATTGTCGCTGGAGCTATGCCGTAGAAATGCAGTACATGTGTTGGCCTCTGATGCACATGACAGTGTTCATCGTCCTTTTGGATTAAACGCTGCTTATGTGGTTATGGAGAAAGAATTAGGCCCTGAGATGCGTGACTATGTTCGCGGCAATGCTCAGCAAATTATGACCAATGGCGAGGTTATTCATGGAAAACACGTACAAACAAGGGGAAACCGACAAAAATTGTTTGGATTTTTTTTCCGAAAGGGCTGACTATTCTACCTAATAGTGGTAGAATGGGTTTTATTGGGTGATTTAGTGCTATACGTAATAGCGTAGCATTTGGGCGAATTGTTCTAGGTCTATGGTAGTACAGTATTTTAATACATAAGAAGAGGTGGATATTTAGTGACTTTGAAAAAGAAACTAGTAGTATCAACATTAGCAGCAAGTATGGTAGCAGCATCCGTAGCGGGTCTTCCGTTGGGAAGCCTTGGAGCAGTAGGCACAGCATCTGCGGCTACAGTTAGTAGTAGTGCAGCAGTTAAGGATAAGGTTCTTGCTGTTTACAAACAATTGACCGCAACTGATGCAGTTTATCTCTACAATTTGAAGACTGAGGTTGCAGCACTGAGTGAAAAAGAATTTACAGAAATTTTTGCTCCAGTACTGAACAAGCTTTCACTGGATGGAGAAGAAACAAAAACATCACTTAAATTGTTCCAAAGCGTTACTAGTGTAGTCTACGATGTCTATGGAAATGACTACTCAGGAATCCAAGTGATCCGTAACGATGACAAAAACATTGCTTTGGTAAGCAAAATTGCAGCTAAAGCGGGTGTGTCTGGACTTACTGTTGATAGTGTTGCTGAATTCTTGAGCAGTATTGAAACAGAACTTCGTGATCTGGTAAGCAGCAAGTCCACTTCAGATTTGTTGGAAATTCTCACATCCGAATCCGGTTACGATACTTTGCTGAATGAAGCTATTGCGAAAGTATTGAGCCATACAACAGGGACAGGAGCACTCACAGTAAGTCAAGCGTTGGACAAGCTTGGAGTTACTGCTAGTGATGTGAAAGAAACACTGAAAAACTTGAACAATAATATTAAATCCGCGAAACCTGCGGCGAAATCACTTGCATTTGCTTATATTAAAGCCTACGGATTAGGCGATAATGGCAACGGTAATGGCAACGGCAATGGTAATGGTAGTAGTGGAAGCGGGAATGGAAGTGTTACAACGCCTGTAGCTCCTGTTCAAACTCCAGGAATCTATGACGTATCTAAGCTCGTAAGCATTGTTGACGGTAAAGCAACCTTGAAATTGGTTGATGCTGATGTAATTAAAGAATTTGATAAACTGGTTGCAGCGAACCCTGGTAAAACTGGTCTTACTTTGACCTTGAATCTGGGAACAGTAAACGCTACTACAGTTGAAGTTCCACTTTCCCAAGCTATTATTGAAGCTGCAAAAGCTAAAGGTATTGCGAATATCGCCGTTACTTTCAACGGTGTAACTGTAACGATTCCTGTAAGCCAATTCAGCACAGCGATTTCATTGACAGTAACTACTGCTAAACCAGAAGTTGTAACTTCCGTTACCAAGCTGAAATTGGCTTCGGATGTGTACGAATTCACACTTAGTGTGAACGGTGTAGCACAAAGCACATTTAAACAACCAATTACTATCAAATTGCCACTTAAGAATACTGATGGTCTTGATAAAGAATTGCTTTCCGTTGGTAAACTTGTATACGGCGACCTGCAATTCCAAGGTGGAGTTCTTGATGGAGATTTCATCGTAGAACCACGTGATACATTCTCTTCTTACGCAGTACTTGAGAATAAGGTCTCCTTTAATGATATTGCTGCTGTACAAGCATGGGCTGGTAGACAAATTCAAGTCGTAGCTGCTAAAGGTGCGATTGAAGGAGTCGGAGCAGGTAAATTTGCACCGAAGAGCAACGTAACTCGTGCTGAGTTCTCCAAAATGCTGATTCGTGCGCTTAACCTGGAAAACAACTCTGCTGTACAAAGCTTTAGCGATGTAAGTTCAACTGCTTGGTATGCACCATATGTAGCAGTTGCAGCAGAAAAAGGGATTATTACTGGACGCAGTGCGGCCAAATTTGATCCTAATGCAACTATTACACGTGCAGAAATGGCAACAATGATCTCCCGTGCGTTGAAATCTATCAATCCTGATGCAAAAACCGATTCTACTGCAATCAGCAAATTCTCTGATGCTGCTAAGATCAGTGCATCCCTAAGAGATGGCGTAGCGTTTGCAGCAAGCCACAACCTGGTTATCGGAAATGCTGGCAAGTTCAACCCGAACGATACTGCTACCCGTGCTGAAGCAGCAGTAATTATCTACCGTACTATTAACTTCAAGTAAATAAAACTTATAGTATACAGCCTCCTCTCATGTAGGTGAGAGGAGGCGATTTTTTTGCAAATAGGGAAGATTTGAACAGGCATCGAAATATTTCAGAAATAGCTTGGGGGTAATTTCACTTGTCATCACAAGAATTGGATCTTCGCGATTATTTTCAGATCGTCAGGAAGAGACTATGGCTCATTTTCAGCATAGTTGTATTGGTGTGCGGTATTGCTGGTGTATATAGTCTGTATATTAAAAACCCGGTATATGAGGCATCCACGAAGATTATCGTTAACCAAACACCGACGCAGTCAGCGGTGGGGCAGCTTGATTTAAACCAGATTAATACCAATATTCAATTAATTAATACGTATAAGGAAATTATTAAGACTCCGGCCATCCTTGATATTGTTACAAAGGATTATCCGCAATTTAATATTACTGCGGAAGAGCTATTAAAAAAGGTTAATGTGAGTTCCGTAAATAATACGCAGGTGATGACACTTGTCGTTCGAGATAATTCTTATCAGCGGGCTGCTGAAATCGTGAATGCCATTTCACTTGTGTTCAAGGAAGAAATTCCAAGTCTATTTAATGTGGAAAATGTATCGATTCTGAATGAAGCTAAAGTGAATCCAACTGTTGAGCCACGGCCGGTAGAACCAAATGTTTTACTGAACATGGCTATTGCTTTTATCGTCTCTTTGATGATTGGATTAGGGATTGCCTTCCTGCTGGAATATATGGATGACACCCTGAAGACAGAAGCTGATATTGAGAAGTATCTTGGTTTGCCTACCATAGCTATGATTACAAGATTGGGTCAAGATGAAAGCAAGCAAGGTGCCGCACAAACTCAGAAACAATCATCCAGAAAGGCGGGGGACCTCGAACATGTCACAGCTTCCAAATAAACAACGCCATCTGATCACCGTTACGAACCCACGCTCTCCTGTCTCTGAAGCGTTTCGCGCATTGCGCACGAATATTGATTTTTCTTCTGTAGATCAGACTATTCAAGTGATTATGGTCACTTCATCCGGACCGGAAGAAGGAAAATCTACGGTATCTGCTAACCTGGCGGCAGCTTACGCACAAGCAGATAAAAGAGTATTGTTGATTGACGCCGATTTGCGGAAGCCGACGGCACATAAGACATTTACACTAAGCAACCGTTTTGGTTTATCCTCCCTACTGTCTCAACAGGCAGTTCTTGAGGACACTGTCCAAGACTCTGGAGTTAATAATCTTTCAATCATGACCTCTGGACCAATCCCGCCCAACCCGGCGGAAATGATGGCATCTAATCGGATGAGCACTCTTTTACAGGACTTGCGTCAGCGGTATGATGTCATTCTTATTGATACTCCACCATTATTAGCGGTTACGGATGCACAAATTGTGGCCTCGAAGAGTGATGGCGTTATTATGGTTGTCAGTTATGGTAAGGTAAAACGCGATATCGCAGTAAAAGCTAAAGCTAATCTGGATCGCGTGGGTGCAAAAATGCTTGGCGTTGTTCTCAATAATGTAAAACGTAAAGCTAGTGAAGGGTACTATTACTACTACTATGGAAATTGATTTATTCATAATTAAAAATGTTATTTTTGGAGGCACTGAAAATGACAGCGAAATCTAGAGTGATTCTTTTATTCTTCATTGATCTTGCGATCATTTGGTTCAGTATTGTGACATCTTATTTGTTTCGGTACCCTAACCATGCTCTTCAGGAATACGTTGTACAAATGCTGCAATTTGGTTTGATTGCAACATTTGCATTTGGTGGAAGCCTGATATACTTCGGTCTTTACCGAAGAATGTGGCAATATGCCAGTATCGGTGAAATTATATCGGTTTCTAAAGCTATTGTAGTAGGGTCTTTATTTTCATTTGCACTGGCATATCTAATTTTGCCGGATAGAGTACCTCTTGCCATAGAAGTTCGGTCGATGGAGACTATTCTTTTATTAGTAGGTGGAGTCCGATTTTTGTGGAGAGTACTTCATAATGATCGAATCAATTACAAAGACACTAAGACCCATACACTAATTGTAGGTGCTGGTGATTGTGGGATATTAATTGCTCGGGAAATGATGGGACCCTCTTTTGCGCATACCAAATTAGTCGGTTTCATTGATGATAATGCGAATAAATACCATATGTACATTATGGGTGTTCCTGTAATTGGAAATCGTTATGCAATCCCAGCGATTGTGAAAGAAAGAGAAATTCATGAGATTATCATCGCCATGCCCTCTGTTTCACGTACTGAGATTTCTGAAATTATTAATCTTGCCAAAAAGACTGGAGCAAAGCTGAAGATTATACCGGCTCTTAATGATCTGATCGCTGGAAAAATATCAGTTAAGAAACTTCGGGATGTTAGCGTAGAAGATTTATTAGGTCGTGAGCCGATCGTAGCTGATTTGAACAGTATTTTAGGTTATGTACATCATAAGACGGTGTTAGTTACGGGGGCTGGCGGCTCTATAGGTTCAGAGTTATGCCGGCAGATTGCTCCTTTTGGTCCGGACAAGCTAATGTTACTTGGACACGGTGAGAACAGTATTTACACGATTGAAATGGAGCTTCGTAAGAGTTTTCCAGAGTTAAACATTGTGACTGTGATAGCAGATGTACAGGATCGTAGTCGAATGATGGACATATTCAGTGGCCATAGACCGCATGTAGTCTTTCACGCAGCAGCACATAAACACGTTCCTTTAATGGAGCGTAATCCTTCGGAAGCTATTAAAAATAATGTTTTCGGCACCAAAAATGTTGCGGATTGTGCAGATAAATATGGTGCCGAGAGATTCGTAATGATCTCTTCTGATAAGGCGGTTAACCCAACCAGTGTGATGGGTGCCACTAAGCGGATTGCGGAAATGTATGTGCAGAGCCTGCACACTACAAGTCAAACGAAGTTTTCTGCTGTGCGTTTTGGGAATGTTCTTGGTAGTCGCGGCAGTGTAATTCCAGCCTTTAAGCAGCAGATCGCTGCCGGAGGTCCAGTCACTGTCACTCATCCAGAAATGGTGCGTTATTTCATGACGATTCCAGAAGCTGTTCAGCTTGTCATCCAATCTGGTTCTTTCGCCAAAGGCGGAGAAGTGTTCATTCTGGATATGGGAGAGCCGGTTAAAATTCTAACGTTGGCGGAAGACTTAATTACGCTCTCTGGATATGAACCTTATAAGGACATTGATATTCATTTCTCCGGTATTCGTGAGGGTGAGAAGTTATATGAAGAGTTGCTTACAGATGAAGAAAATCTAGGTTCTACAGATCATGGAAGAATTTTCATTGGTAGACCTAATGTAATAAGTCTAAATCAGTTAGAGTTGGAGTTTAAACGTTTGGAACGTGTTCTCGCTGAGGAACCAGAAGTTATACGCGAAATAATCAATCAGATTGTACCGATGCAGCCCGTTGCCCAAGTTGCTATTAGCTAACTATTTCATAAAGGGGGATATAAAGTGTTCAACAAACGATGGAAAAAGATCCTTTTATGGACGCTGTCAGTTATTGTAGTGCTGGGTGTTGGCGGCTTGTTCGCCGCGAATTACGCTGTCGATAAGCTGATGAATTCAATGGCAGATGGTTTTGATCTGGAGTCTGAGGATAATGTTGGTGGTCAAGATCAAGGAACAGCACCAACTGATACAGTTGATGATAGTAATGTCGAACCTGTAGAGTCTGCGGTACCTTCTACCCCACCAGTAAATGATGAGGGAAGTAGTAATCAAAGTAGTAAAAATAACGATAAACCTAGTGGTGAAACAACAGCTTCTACTACTAGTGAACCGACCAAAGCTCCATCATCAGAACAAAAAGATGGCTCTTCAGATGGTTATACAGCACAGGTCTCCACGGATAAAGCTAAGCAAATTCAAGAAAATGTAACGATTAAGGATAAAGCAGATGTGGCTTCTATTGTACTTGGTCAACTTAGCGTATCTGATATTAACCGCCTAAAAGAATTAGCCAAAGGTGGCTTAACCGTAGAAGAAAAGCGAGAAGCACGCAGTATCATTCTCGGTAAAGTATCTGATGAGCAATACAATGAGTTATCTCAAATTGCTAAAAAGTACGGAGTTAGTCAAGGAAAAACACGTGACCAAATTATTGCTGAAGAAGAACGACTAAAAGCGAAAGAAAAGGGAAGTGAATAAGCATGTCTAAAGCAACACTATCAGTCGTGGCTTTATCATTAATTGCTTCAATTGGTTTAGCACCCTTAACAGCATCTGCACCTATATCTGTCTCGGCAGCTGCGGCGGTACCAAGTGCAACGACTAAGGCTGCAACTAATACGATTAAAGTGCAAAGTATGAACGTGAATTTGATTTTTGACGGCGTGAGTATTCAGCCGCCAGCAGGCCAGTATGTATTCATGTACAACAATACAACGTATGTTCCATTGCGGTTTATGTCATATGCTTTGCAAAAGAGTGTAGCTTGGGATGCTAAAAACGTTAAAGTTACAGTTGCAGAGCCTAGCAGCTCAGAGCTAGTTGTGATTAAAGAATACCTAATGAATGCAACGAACGGGAATAGTACTTCAGCAGCAACGAAGAATATTGCCCTCAATCAAGTTAAGGCAAGTTATGTATTTAACGGTGCAACCAAGGCTTTGCCTACAGACCAATCTAGCTTTATTCTGAATGGTTCCTTATATGTACCCCTACGTTTTTTATCGGAATCTGTAGGTCATAACATTAGCTGGGATCAGAAGACGAAGACCATTACTGCAGCTTCGAAGGCTTATCAGGAACAAGCCACTAATGGATCGACAAACAATGACAATGTTAAGGACCCATCTCCAGTAGCGACACCAGCGCCAACGGATACAACAGGTGCACAAGGTGGTACAGGTGCAACAGGTGGTGGTTCTGCAGGAACTGGAAAGGTTTCATATGAAACTATCACTAGTGACACAGAAGCAAAACTTTCGGCGCTTCAAAATCAAAGCCAATCTACATTAATGAGTATTGCGTTTGAGTATGTTGGAGCAACAGATGAGGCGAGTAAGAAAAGTATTAAAGCTAAAGGGGTACAACAACTAGCCTCATTCACTGCTAGCTTCAATAGTATAGTTGCTGATGCTGAACAAAAACTGAACAGCAATGGGTACAGTACAGAAATTATTAGTCAATATAAAAGTGAATTTGAATCACAGCTTCAGTTGGGAAAAGATCTGGCTGCGAAAATGGCGGATTAAGAGAGTAGTAAAATATCATCTCTATGCTCATTTGGCATAGAGATGATCTACATATGGAGAAATAGTAACTAAAAGGATCAGGTGAATTTATGAGACCTTATGTTTACACGAAACAAACCATAGATTTTCTATTAGCTTTAATTGGGATGCTAGTGTTATGGCCAGTCTTTTTAATCATTGCGATCGCAATTAAGACAACTTCCAAAGGCCCTATATTATTTAAACAAAAACGTTTAGGCAAAAATAAATCAGAATTCTACATACTAAAATTTAGAACAATGCGAACAGACACACCACAAGACACGCCAACTCATCTACTGGAAGATCCTGATTTCTTCATTACTAAAGTAGGCAAGTTCCTAAGAAAAACAAGCTTGGATGAATTGCCTCAGATTATCAATATCCTAAAAGGTGAAATGAGTATCGTGGGACCTCGTCCTGCATTATGGAATCAATATGATTTGATTGCTGAACGTGATAAATATGGAGCTAATGATATTAAACCTGGGTTGACTGGATGGGCTCAGATTAATGGTCGAGATGAATTGCCCATTGAGAAGAAAGCGAGCCTGGATGGGGAGTATGTTGCAAGTCTTTCTTTTAAGTTTGATATAAAGGTATTTTTTATGACTATCTTGAGTGTTCTGAAATCGGATGGTGTAAAGGAAGGAACAACAAAACAGGAAGTGTCTTCTACTAAAGGAGTAACTTTATAAGATGAGTAGACGAAAGATATTAATAACTGGTAAAGGTAGTTATGTGGGTACAAATTTTATAAAGTGGCTGGAACAATGGCCAGATCAATACGAAGTCGTGGAGCTATCGGTTAGAGGTACGGAATGGAAGGAACATGATTTTTCAATTTATGATGTAGTACTCCATGTTGCTGGAATTGCTCATGTATCTACGGACCCAAGTATGGAACAGCAATATTATAAAGTAAACCGCGATTTGGCGATTGAAGTTGCGGAAAAGGCAAAAAAAGAACACGTTAAGCAGTTTGTTTTCACAAGCAGTATTATCGTCTATGGTGATAGTAGTAGTGAGAAGGTCATAGATAGAAATACTGTACCTAAACCCAGTAATTTCTATGGAAATAGCAAATTGCAGGCAGAAGAGGGAATAAAGTTATTAGAGAGTAATTCTTTTAGGGTTGTTATTTTACGTCCTCCAATGGTATATGGTCGACACTCAAAGGGCAACTTTGTAAGACTATCGCGATTAGCTAGGGAGCTACCTGTCTTTCCTGATTATGATAACAAGCGAAGTATGATTTATATAAAGAATCTCTGCGAGTTTGTAAAGCTTGTAATAGATAATTATGAGAGTGGTCTTTTTTTTCCTCAAAATAGTGAGTATGTTAAAACAAGCGAAATGGTTAGTTGTATTGCTGAGGCTCACAACAAACGCATTAGATTAACTAAAGTATTTAATCCAATTATAAAAATGATGATTACCAAAGTAGGTATAGTAAATAAGGTGTTTGGGAATCTGTATTATGAACAAAATATCAGTGAGTATAAAGTTAACTATAGAGTACTCAGCTTAAGAGAATCTATTACAGTGACTGAAGTGGAGAGATAAAGCAATGAATGTAATAATAGTAAATTGTTTTGATACTTATGAAGAGAGGGTTGATCTTCTCCACGCATATTTTGTTAGCAACGGTCATAAAGTTACAGTTATTCAGTCTGATTTTAGACATTTTAAAAAAGTGTATCGAACAGAACAAAAAGCAGATTTTTTATTTGTACCTTCAAAGCCTTACTACAAAAACCTTTCTTTTTCTAGGATGAAATCGCATTATATATTTGCGAAGAATGCTTTCAAACTTGTTGAAAACAATAAACCGGATTTAATATATGCAATTATCCCTCCGAATTCTATAGCGAAATTTGCTGCTAACTATAAAAAAAAGAATCCGAAAGTGAAGTTGATTTTTGATTTAATTGACCTTTGGCCTGAAACGATGCCAATAGGGAAGATTAAGAACTTCCCTCCATTCTCATTTTGGCAATCAATGAGAGATAAAAATTTGAAACATGCTGATTTTATAATTTCGGAATGCGATTTATTTAGATCCATTCTGAAAGATGTGTTAGTGAATTTGAAGTCGTTCACACTTTACTTGGCAAAAAAAGAAATCTCATATGAGAGTATTCCTAACTTGTCTGAAAACGAGATTCATTTGTGCTATTTAGGATCTATCAATAATATTATTGATATACAAAAAATAAAGAAAACAATAGAAGTGATTCACCGTTTAAAACCTACAACAATTCATATTATTGGTGACGGAGAAAACAGAGAGAAGCTAATGAGAGAAATAAAAGAAACTGGAGCTTCAGTGGAATACTATGGAAAAGTATATGATTATACAGAAAAACAAAGAGTATTTGATAAATGTCATTTCGGAATCAATATTATGAAAGATGAAGTTTGTGTAGGTCTTACGATGAAGTCAATAGATTATTTTCAAGGCGGTTTACCAATAATTAACAATATTCAGTTTGATACTGAAAGATTAGTTAATAAATATAGCGTAGGTATCAATATTATGAATGATAATATTGATATTCTTGCTTCAAGTATTTGTAATTTAGATATTGAGAAACTACTTAATATGAGAAAAAACGCAAGAAAAGTCTTTGAAAAGCATTTTTCGGTTGAAAGTTTTAATGAAGTGTTGGATCAATATTTCACTATTTATTAAAGAGAGGTAGAAATGTTGATGAAAATTATAGGTGGAATCATACTCTTTAATCCAGACATTTATAGATTAAAAGAGAATGTGAATAGTATTTTACCGCAAGTTGATAAGCTTTATATGATTGATAATTGTTCCTCTAATATCGAAGAAATTGAAAGAGCATTTAAGGGTTTAAGGAATATAACTATTGTTAATAATATACGGAATTTTGGGGTTGCTAAAGGTCTTAATCAAATTATGGAAATTGCAAAGACACAAGGAGCTGATTGGGTATTAACATTGGATCAAGATTCAATATGTCCTAATGATTTAATTGTTAAGTCATCGAGATATATTGAAAAAAGAAATATTGGGATTATTTGCCCAAAAATAATTGATACAAAAATTAATGTTTTATTAACTGAACCTAATAAAGACATTGATTATGAATTTGTTAATAGATGTATAACTTCTGCATCTTTAACGAATGTAGAAATTTGGAATGAAATTGGTTTTTTTAATGATGAACTATTTATTGATTATGTTGACTTTGATTATTGCGCAAGGCTTTTTATAAATAATTATAAAATTCTTAGAATGAATGACGTGGCATTAAGCCACCAATTGGGTGATAGTAAAATAAAGAAATTGTTCTTTAAGGAGATAAGGGTAACGAATCATTCCGCCTTTAGAAAATACTTTATTGCTCGTAATATAACGTATTATATTAGAAAGTATAGAAAGGTAATGAATGTTAAACTTGAGTACTTAAGACTAATCAAAGTATTAACTCTAGCAATTCTTTTTGAATCTAATAAAAAAGAAAAGATTAAGAATTATTTCAAAGGAATATTACATGGATTGAAAATGGATTTAAAGAATGATTGAATACTTGATTATATATACAAACGTTTAGGAGAATAGAGATGAGAATATGTTACATAGCACATCTAGGAGATTTATCAGGTGCCAATAGGTCTCTAGTGGATTTAGTTTGTGCTGTTCGCAATCTAGGAGTGGACGTTTTTGTGATTACTCCCAAAAAAGGTGAACTGAGTAGAAAACTAGACGAACTTAAGATTGAGAATTTGTGCATTTACTCTGGGTCTTGGTTAGGTGATCTGAAAAAAGAAAAAAAAATTAAGAAGTTGGCGAAGATAGTTATTAATTTATTTGCAGAATATCGTTTCTATTCCTTTTTCAAAAATAACAAATTTAATTTCGATTTAATTCATTACAACTCTTTTATATATGGAGTTGGTGCAAAATCCTTGCTGAAACTTAATATTCCATATGTTTGGCATATTAGGGAATTTCCTGAAGAAACTTTTGGGTTAACATTTTATAATAGAAAAAAAACTTATGAGCTTGTATCGAATTCAGAAAAAATAATGGCAATCTCTGGTGCGATTTATAATCATTTTTCATTACAGTTTGATAAAAAGAAAATTAAATTGATTTATAATGGTTTAGAGGTGAATAATAATAAAACCGTTCTAAAAAGAAAGTCTAGCAATGATAAAATATCCTGTTTATTGGTTGGAGCAATTGCAGAGGATAAAGGGCAGTATGAAGCAGTAAGAGCTATATCATTTTTAGTTAATAGTGGAGAAGTAGCGAATATTGTCCTACATATAGTTGGTAATATCATTGATGTGCAATATTTTTCGGAAATAAAGAAATACATAGAAGATAATCAGCTAGATGAATATGTTATTTTCCATGGCTATCATACAGATGTTTCAACATTTAGAGAGTTGTGTTCTATAGCATTAATATGTTCTAAAATGGAGGCGTTTGGTAGAGTTACTGTTGAAGCAATGCTTGCTAGGGAACTGGTAATAGGTTCGAATACTGGTGGAACTATCGAAATAATCAATGATATGGAAACAGGATTAATTTATCATCAAGGTGATTATATTAGTTTAGCAAATAGAATCAAGTACGCTATTCTTAATAAAAATGAAATGGATGAAATAGTGGAGAGAGCCTTTGAACGTGCTGAAAAATCCTTCAGTATAGAACGGACAGCTAGAGAAGTAATTGAACAATATGAAATCATAAGGAGAAAAGAATGATTCCAATTAGCATTATTATGCCAGTCTATAACTCCGAAGAATATATTTCTTTAGCCATTGAAAGTATATTGTCACAAACATTTAAAGAATTTGAATTGATTATAGTAAATGATGGGTCAACGGATAGGTCTGGAGAAATATGTGATTATTATGCTAGTCAAGATAATAGAATTAGGGTTGTTCATCAAAATAATAAAGGTATATCTGCTGCAAGAAATAGGGGGATAGAACTCTCAAATGGAGAATATATAACCTTTGCTGATAATGACGATGAGTTTTCAAATGAGCTTTTAGAAGAAAACTATAGTATAGCGAAAAAATACGAAGCTGATATTGTGAAATATGGTATTTCTTATTATGTTGTATCAGAAACAAAAAAGATAAAAGTTCAAATTAGGTCTGAAAAATTTCAAGTTTTATCAAGGGAACAAATAAAGGAAGCTTATTTGCTTTTGAAAAAAGATAAGTTTTTAGTGTATGTATGGGACGGCTTATACAAAGCCGAACTTATAAAAAATAAAATTTATTTTAATGAAAAATTAAAATATGGAGGAGAAGATATTGATTTTAATCTTTCTATATTTCCGTTTATAAATAAATTAGCTATAAATCCTACCGAACATTATATACATTATAAACGTTTTTCACATAGTACTGCAGTTAAATTTAATGATAACAAACTTGACGCATATATAATTAATGCAGAATTGGAATATAAAATGATTAATTCTCAAAGTTTTGAAAATGAAATTTGGAATGAATGTCTGAGTAGTTATATTGTTCAAATTTTGTTTGCACTTACTAAAATAGAAACGAAAAGTATACGCGATAAAATGATTTTTTTGAGAAATATATCGAAGTTAGATTGTTTCAAAGCAAATTATAATTATAGTAAGTTGATTGAACTAGGAGAGAAAAATAAAAAAAAAGCAGTAATACTTACTCTCTACAAACTTAAATTATTTCTTGTTTTATATTTTAGTATGTATATTTTTGGTAATAAGACAAATTGAAAGTGGGCTCTTTATGATATTTATTCTTATCTCATTTTTATTATTAATGTTTTTTCTGAGCTATTTCATTACCAAAAGGGATTTAATGTCACCTTGGGTGATAAGTTGTTGTATGTTTATTTTGAGTTGTTTATTTATTGTTCCCAATGTCGGTAATTGGAATGTAGATTTGAGTTTAAAAACATTGATGACGATTGGTCTAGGATTATTATCTTTTGGTTTAGGTGAAATGACTGTTAGACGACTTTATAAGACAAAACTTTCTTATCATTATGAAATTTCAAAAAAAAATAATGAAAATATGCTGAGAGAACCTATAAATATTCATACAGTCATTATTGTTCTGTCAATAATTTTCATGTCTGTAGTTACCTTTTTTTACTATAAACAAGTTCTAAATATTGCATATAGCGCAGGTTATTCATCATCATCAAATCTACCTATGTTAAAATTCGCTAGAATCGCAACAACTAGTTTGGATGAGTTGAATACTAATAAAATTTTAGGTCAATTTGTAATCATATCATACTCATACACTTATTTAATACTCTTTGTGTTACTTTATAATCTTATATTCACAAAATTCAGAAAAAAGTACTTTTTGTATATTTTCCCTATACTGATATATGTAATTCAGATAATACTCACTGGTGGAAGAACGCAATTTATCTATTTAGTTAGCTCAGCTTTTTTAATTAGTGTAATACTTTACAATATTAAAAATGGATGGAAAAATGATAAAAATTTAAAATATTTAAGAATTGGTTTATTCACATTTATATCGATGTTACTTATTTTTTATCTCCTTGGAAGTTATACAGGCAAGACTGCAAAATTGAATTTAGTTGATACATTATCAATTTATACTGGATCGTCTGTGGTGGCGTTAGATCATTTTTTGCAAAACCCAGGGAGTTCTTCGGAATTTTTTGGTGGAAGTACGCTGTTTGGCATTTACGATATTTTACGTATTTTTGATGGTCATTTTCCTAAATTATTAAAACAAGCAGAGTTTGTTGGAATAGGTAATTATGAAACAAATGTATACACTTCGTACATGAGATACATTAAAGATTTTTCATTTTTTGGTTTTGTACTTATTGAAATTTTCTTGGGGATTTTTTATTCTGCATTGTACTTGAACTTAAGAATAGTGAATAAACCAGGTGTGAATTTGATAATATATGCAATTTTATTTCAAACTATAATTGAATGTTCTATCGAAGAAAGATTTTTCATGAATGTATTATCGCTTGGATATTTAATTCGTATCTTTTATTTGATTTTATTGTACAACTGGCTTGTTAAACCAAAAATTAGGAGATCATGGGTTCGGGGTCATCTGTGAGGTTAGTATTTAATAGGGTACGATCATTACTGCATAAACATGACTATTAATAAGAAACTAGTCATTTATTTACACACAAAATATTATTTAATCTAGTTTTGTACTCATGGTTTTATTCTATTTGATTATAAAAAATTATTAACTTTATACTTTTCTCATAAATAAAGTTTGTAGAATTATTAATTTCTAAACTGACATTATTCTGAATTGTTCGAGGTGAACTAATTGTTTAGGAAGATTTTTGGTTTTAGCAGGTATTTATATTACAAATTAAAAAGTTTATTTCTAAATAATGGGAATATATCTTTCAATACTCGTATATTACTCCCAATAAGTCTGAACTTTGAAGTTCACAAAAAGTCGGAAGTTAAATTAGGGAAAGTGATTTTCAATAAAAATGTATCTATAAGAGTTCGAGAATCTGCAAAACTAATTATTGGAACTGGGGTGAACTTTAATAATGCTTGTATAGTTACTTGTAGAGGAGATATTAATATTGGAAATAATGTCCTATTTGGACCTAATGTTATGGTTTTTGATCATGATCATGATTATTTGGCAAAAGATTATGCGAATAATTTTAAAATAGGAAAGATTGTTATAGAAGATAACGTGTGGATAGGTGCGAATGTAATAATTCTGAAAAATACTATTATCAAGAAAAATTCAGTGATTGCCGCAGGTACTGTGGTTCGAGGTACCGTGGGAGAAAACTCAATAGTTTATAATAAAAGAGATATCATACAAAAAGCGAAGGGATAATCTATTTTTTTATGTTTTAAAATATCACTTTACATATTGGTTTTGATTTAAAAATGAATAAGAATGTTGAGGTTAGAGCTTTGAATACTAGAGCAAAAAGTGTAATGAAAAACTTATCATATACTCTCACTTCAAACCTCGTCTCTTTAGCTATTTCCAGTCTAGTTGTTCTAGTTGTCCCTAAATTAATAGGTGTAGAAGAATATGGATATTGGCAATTGTATATGTTCTTTACTTCATATGTCGGTTTTTTACATTTTGGATGGAATGATGGAATATACTTAAGATACGGTGGGGATGATTACCGAAATTTAGATAAAAAGTTATTTTTTTCACAATTCTTAATGCTTACTATTTCTCAAATTTCGATTGCATGTTTAATTGTAGTTTTTACTTTACTAAATATACATGATTCTGATAGAAATTATATTATTAGAATGACGGCCCTTTGTCTATTAGTTGTTAACGTTCGGTACATGTTCTTATACATTCTTCAAGCTACTAACAGGATAAAAGAGTACGCAAAAATTACAATGTTGGATAGAATTGTTTATGTTATTTTGATAGTTTTGTTTTTGCTTCTTGGTATCAGAGATTATAAACTGATAATAGTAGCGGACATTAGCGCAAAGTTTGTTTTTTTATTGTATGCAATGTATTGTTGCAAAGAAATTGCATTTCAAAAACTATCTATATTTTATTTTAATTTTATAGAGATGTTCGAAAATATTAAGGTTGGAATAAAATTGATGTTTTCAAATATCGCAAATATTATGATAATTGGTGTAGTACGGTTTGGGATTGAACGTTTTTGGGGAGTATCTACATTTGGAAAAATTTCACTAACGTTTAGCGTTTCGAATTTAATGATGATTTTCATTAATGCAATTGGGATAATAATGTTTCCACTATTAAAGAGAACTGATGAGAGAAAAATCTCGAATTTATACCTTACTATAAGAGATTTATTGTTAGTCGTTACTTTGGGAGTATTAATTTTATACTTTCCTATGAAATCTATACTCACCTTATGGTTACCAGATTACGCAGATACGTTAATGTATATGTGCTTATTATTTCCAATGTGTATTTTTGAAGGTAGAACGGCTGTGTTAATTAATACATATTATAAGGCCATGAGAAAAGAATCCTTGTTGTTGAAAATTAATTTAATTTCTTTATTCATTAGCATTTTAATAACAGTGATAACAACTTTAATTCTAAAGAATTTACATTTTGCTGTTCTTTCGATATTGTTATTGTTGGCATTTAGATCTCTATTTGCAGAAATTCTATTATGTAAAAGTTTAGAATTATCAATAATGAAAGATATTATTCTTGAATTAATTGTCGTGTCTCTTTTTGTTATTAGTGGTTGGTTTTTTTCCTCTTTAATTGGTGGAATTGTATATATAGTTGTTTATTTTACATTTCTAATCATGAAAAGGAGGGATATTGCTAAATCGTTTAACAAATTAAAACAATTTATGAGTACATAAATACAGAAAAATTAGTTTAGGAGGTATTTATATTAAATGGCCAAAATAACTATAGTTGGTATCGGGTACGTTGGACTATCAAATGCAATACTTCTAGCTCAAAATAATGAAGTTATAGCGCTCGATACTATACAGGATAAAGTTGATATGATTAATAATAAGATATCACCGATATGTGATCGTGAAATAGAAGAATATTTAAGTACTAAAGAACTAAATTTATTTGCAACTACTAACTACCGTAAAGCCTATGAAAATGCAGAATTTATTATTATAGCAACACCTACCAACTATGATACTGAAAAAAATTATTTTAATACACAAACTGTTGAAAAGGTTATTAACGATATAATCTCTGTAAACAATAAGGCTTTAATAATAATTAAATCTACAGTGCCTGTTGGATACACACAGAAAGTTAGAGAAATGTTTAAAACGGAAAATATTATATTTTCACCGGAGTTTTTGAGGGAAGGCAAAGCATTATATGACAATTTATTTCCAGCACGTATTATAGTTGGCGAAAGATCTGAAAGAGCTGAAAAAGTAGCCAGTTTTTTTGTAAATGGAGCTACTAAGGACAATATACCAGTACTTTTAACTGATTCTACAGAAGCTGAGGCTATTAAATTATTTGCTAATACATATCTTGCAATGAGAGTTGCATTTTTTAACGAACTGGATACGTACGCAGAAGTAAGAGGTTTAGACACAAAACAGATAATTGAGGGAGTTGGGATGGATCCTAGGATAGGAAATCATTACAATAATCCTTCATTTGGTTATGGTGGGTATTGTTTACCTAAAGACACAAAACAGTTATTGGCTAACTACTCGGATGTCCCTAATAATATTATGACTGCAATAGTAGATGCTAATAGAACAAGAAAAAACCATATAGCTGAAATGATATTAGCTAGAAAGCCTCAGATTGTTGGTATTTACAGACTTACTATGAAAATGGATTCGGATAATTTTAGGCAGTCCTCTATTCAAGGGGTTATGAAATGTATTAAGGAGAAAGGTGTTGAAGTTGTTTTATATGAACCTTCTCTAGATGAAATAAAATTCAATCAATCAAGAGTTATTAAGAACTTCAATGAATTTAAAAGTATCTCTGATGTTATTGTTGCCAATAGAATGTCTGATGAGATTAAAGATGTTAAGGAAAAAGTGTATACGAGAGATTTATTCAGCAGGGACTAGAATTAATATGTTAAAATTAGCTTTTTCTATATATATTCTAAAAAGAAGAAGAGGTGGCATGAATGAAAGGCATTATCCTAGCAGGCGGCAGCGGTACGCGCCTATACCCATTAACAATGGTCACAAGTAAGCAGCTTTTACCTATTTACGACAAACCAATGATCTACTATCCACTATCTACATTAATGCTAGCGGGCATTAAAGAAATTCTAATTATTTCCACTCCAGAGGACACGCCTAGATTTGAAAGTTTATTAGGTGACGGTTCTCAATTTGGCATCTCATTACAATACAAAGTTCAACCAAGTCCTGATGGTTTAGCGCAGGCTTTTATTTTGGGTGAATCTTTTATAGGTGATGATTCAGTTGCCATGATCCTTGGAGATAATATCTACTATGGAAATGGAATGCGGAAGATGTTGCAACGTGCTTCTTCTAAACAACAAGGAGCAACGGTGTTCGGATATCATGTACAAGATCCAGAGCGCTTCGGTGTGGTAGAGTTTAATGAAGAAGGTAAAGTATTGAGCGTGGAAGAAAAACCAACTCAGCCAAAATCTAACTATGCAATTACTGGTCTATATTTTTATGATAACAGAGTTATTGAGATTGCTAAGAATGTTGAGGTCTCTTCACGTGGGGAATTGGAGATTACCTCCATTAATGAAGCTTACTTAAATCTTGGTGAGCTTGATGTGGAACTTCTAGGTCGGGGATTCACCTGGTTAGATACAGGAACTCATCAAAGTCTTGTCGACGCAACTAACTTTGTACGGACTATTGAAGATCATCAAGGAATCAAGATCGCCGCTCCTGAGGAAATTGCATATATTAATGGATGGATTACTAAAGAACACTTGTGGAATTGCGGGGAGAAGTTAAGTAAGACGGGGTATGGTCAGTATTTGATGAAAGTAGCAACAGGTAAAATACAATACTAATAACTGAAAGTGTGGCAGAGATGAAAATTACAGAGACCTTTTTGCAAGGCGTATTAGTCGTTGAACCGGCTGTTTTTGGGGATCACCGTGGTTGGTTTATGGAGACGTATAGCGGAGCTAAGTTTAAAGAGCATGGAATTGACATGGAGTTTGTACAAGATAACCAATCCTACTCTGCGACTAAAGGAACATTACGTGGTTTGCATTTTCAATTACATCCTAAGGCACAGACGAAGCTGGTTCGGTGTACACGTGGTGCTATTTTTGATGTAGCCGTAGATATCAGAAAAGGTAGTCCTACCTATAGTAAATGGTTCGGCATTGAACTGAACGCTGAGAACAAAAAGCAACTGCTGATCCCAAAAGGATTCGCACATGGGTTCATGACACTAACAGAAGACGTAGAGGTTCAGTATAAGTGCGATGAGCTTTATGCCCCGGAATGTGATGGGGGTATTCTGTGGAATGATCCTTCTATTGGCATCGAATGGCCTCTTCATATTACACCTGTATTATCTGCCAAGGATGAGAAGGCGCCTTTATTAAAAGATGCTAATTTGAATTTTTTTTACAATAACTAATAAAGCTAATAGATCGGGAGTGCGTTCATTGAGTAAGCAAAAGATGCTGGTTACGGGTGGTGCCGGATTTATTGGAGGCAACTTCGTACAGTATATGGTAGATAAATATCCGCATTATGATATTGTGAATTTGGATTTGTTAACTTATGCGGGTGATCTAACGAAGCATAAGGATATTGAGTCCAAATCCAATTATCGGTTTGTTCAAGCTGACATTGCTGACCGAGAGGCAATATTGTCTCTTTTTGAGTTGGAAAAATTCGATTATGTTGTTCATTTCGCTGCGGAGAGCCATGTGGATCGCTCAATTACTGATCCTGCGATATTCGTTCGTACGAATGTTATGGGGACACAGGTACTACTGGATGCAGCTAAAAAATTCGGCATTACTAAATTCCTCCATGTCTCTACGGATGAAGTGTATGGCGAACTCGATTTTGATCCTACTGTATTTTTTACCGAAGAAACACCTTTGCAGCCTAACAGTCCTTATAGTGCTAGCAAAACAGCGTCTGATTTGTTAGTTCGTGCGTATTATGAGACCTTTGGTTTACCAATGAACATAACACGCTGCTCGAACAATTACGGCCCCTATCATTTTCCTGAGAAACTGATTCCACTAACCATTTCAAGAGTATTAAACGAAGAGAAAGTTCCTGTATACGGAGATGGAAAAAATATTCGCGACTGGCTCCATGTCTGGGATCACTGTGCGGCCATTGACCTTGTCGTGCACCAAGGAGTAAGCGGTGAAGTTTATAATGTAGGTGGTCATAATGAGAGAACTAATCTTGAAGTAGTTAAGACGATTATCAGTACCTTGGGGAAATCTGAAGATTTGATTGAATTTGTAACAGATAGATTAGGACATGATAAACGCTACGCCATTGATCCAACGAAACTTGAGAATTTAGGTTGGAAGCCAACTTATACTTTTGAGACCGGAATTGCGCAGACGATCCAATGGTATATTGATAATGCTGAATGGTGGCAACAAATCCTTAGTAACGAATCGCATAAGTGATTTATGCACGACTTAACGGTTAAGAAAAGAAAAGGTAATTTAATGAATAAAAGATTTGTCCTTTTCGTATGCTTGCTATTGTTAATTACTGGTTTATTCAGTGCAGGCCGTTTCTTAGCTCTATCTGAATCTCCCAAACATTCAGATGTAATCATCGTCCTAAGCGGAGGCCAAGGTCGTGTGGAAAAGGCAGCTGAGTTATATAAAGCAGGCTATGCTCCTTATATAATTCTTTCCAATGCTAAAGAGTCAACGAGTAAATCGGGTGATATGATCCAAACCGCCCTAGCTTTAGGCATACCACAGGACGTTATTTATACCGAGAACGCGGCGGATAGCACTTATCAGAATGCCGAGTACACTCTTCCTATAATGAAAGAATACGGTTTTAAATCTGCGATTGTTGTTTCCTCTGACTTTCACATGCGGAGGGTGAAATTTCTTTTTGGTCGTGTTTACAAAAAATCGGAGATTGAGCTGACATATGTGGGTTCTGCATCAGGATATAACGCTAAACGCTGGTGGAGTGACCGAAAAAGTAGAGAAACAACGTTCAACGAGTATGTGAAAATGATCGGCAACACCTTTGGTTACAATGGTCCGGAGGCAAAAAGTACTCTTGATCAGATTAAGAACTGGTTTCGCTAATCTGCTGTAGAATGTTCACACTATAATCCGACAAAAACATTTTTTTCTTATCTTGGCTTAAGGCGCATTACGACAAACAATATTGCTTAATAGTTTTATACTTATAACTATATCAATATTATTCTCGTGGGAGAGACGCCAAATGCCAAATTACTATTTTAAAGAAATATGGACGCCTTTAAAATTAGTGAATATTCGTTTTTATCTAGATGATGAAAATCGTGTTTGGGTTAAAGTTTGGTCTAAGCATCGGCGACTTCTAAAAAGAGTAGAGTCTACTATATAATTAATATTTTTGTCCAACTTCCGAGGTGATCTCATCACATTTTGTAAAAAGTGTGGAGAAGTAGCGTCGATAAAAGTTAAGAAACCTGAGAAGTTTTAAGTCACTGAGCAGTGACTTATTTTTTTGGAGAACGGACTTTTTGACGATTTTAAGAACTAGTAGGTCCTAATGTTTCCTTTTTGCTATCACAACCTTATAAATTAGCTAAAAATAACTCATCCTAACCGTAGCGAACCTACGGTTTTTTATTTATAATAATTATTATCTGGATTTCATAAAGCGTTCAAAAAATCTGTAAAAAGTCTTATTTTCGTGTGATATACTTAACACAGTGTTTTGAGATGTTGTGAAAGTGAACGGTATGTAAGATATTAATTTATATAATTGGATTTCAGCAACTTATAGAGACTAGGATGGTGAACTATCGATGCACATCGTCGTCGTTGGCCTGAATTATCGTACGGCTCCCGTGGAGGTTCGGGAACAGTTTGCTTTTGCGGAAAGTGATCTTCCGGCAGCGCTCCATCAACTGATGAAGACGAAGGGTGTGCTAGAAGGGGTCTTAGTAGCTACCTGCAACCGTACGGAAATTTATGTGGTGATGGACCGCCTTCATATGGCTGGTTATTTCATCCGCGGCTTTATGGAGCAATGGTTTGGTGTGAAAAGCGAGCAATTTGCTCAGCATATGTATATTTATGAAGACGAACAGGCGATTGCGCATTTGTTCCGCGTGACCTGCGGTCTGGATTCCATGGTGATTGGGGAGACGCAGATCCTGGGACAGGTGCGGAGTTCTTTTCTCACAGCTCAGGCTGAGGGTGTAACTGGAACTTGGTTCAATCGGTTGTTCAAGCAAGCGGTGACGCTGGGCAAAAGAGCACATAGTGAAACGTCAATCGGCGAGAGTGCAGTATCTGTCAGTTATGCGGCTGTGGAGCTGGGCAAGCGGATTTTTGGCATGTTCACTGGGAAAAAAGTGCTGATTCTCGGCGCCGGCAAAATGAGCGAGCTTACCGTGAAGCATCTATACAGTAGTGGTGCGGCAGAAGTGATTGTCGCTAACCGTACGCTGTCGCGTGCGATTGAATTGGCGGAGAAGTTCTCGGGTAAGCCGAGCACGATTGAAGATGCGTTAACAACTCTAAATGAAGTAGATATCGTGATCAGCTCAACAGGAGCAGACGGGTATGTGCTTACGGCTGATAAGGTAGCGCATGCTATGAAACGCCGCCCTTCGCGGCCGCTTTTTATGATTGATATTGCTGTACCACGTGATATTGATCCTGCGGCGGCAAATGTGCCGGATGTTTTTTTGTATGATATTGACGATCTGGAGGGCATTGTGGAGAACAATCTGGAAATGCGCCGAAGTGAAGCTGCGAAGATTGAAGTGATGATCAGCGAGGAAATGGATGAGTTCCAGCTGTGGCTCAAGACGCTTGGTGTAAGACCGGTGATCCGGGCGCTCCAGGATAAATCGAATACGATTCATGAAGAAACGATGGAGAGTCTGTTCAACAAGCTGCCCGAGCTGGACGAGCATCAGCGGAAAGTAATCCGCCGCCTGACTAAAAGTATCGTGAACCAGATGATGCATGATCCGATCAATGTAATTAAAGAGCTGTCCGGCGGTAAGCAGGGGAATGAAGCTCTTGATTATTTTTCTAAAATCTTTGCATTGCAGGAACAGCTCAAATCCGATTCAGATGATGGAGACATTGCCCCGGTTAAGCAGTCTAGTTCTGGAGAACGTACGGCTGGCAGCGCTGATTTTTCTGTGCCTAAAACGGCGCTTGCTCCGGCAGGCTTGCTGGGCGGGTGAATAATATGCAACTGCTGAACGGAATATATGACGCCGCTCTGCTGGTCTATGCCCTGAGCCTGCTGTTTGTTTTCTCGGATTGCCTTAAAAGGAGTCCGGGTGGGAAGCGGTTAGGCACGGGGCTTCTTGTTGTTGTGGGTCTTTTGCAAGTTGCAGGACTTGGAATTCGTTTCTCTCAGGAGAAAGGCCTGCCTATTTTTACACCTTATGATTTCTTGTTTTGGTTTGCGTTTAGTATTGTGCTGACTTCGCTTGCGGTGGCTTTTACACGTGGTGGCGAGTTTACGATTCTGCTGCTCAGTATGGCTGGGTTTAGTGTTTTTCTGCTTAATCGGGTGTGGCTGACGGCGGGTGGACATACGCTTGAGACTTGGAGTGCGGTGTATGGCTGGCTGACGATGCATGTGATTTTGGCAAATTTGAGTTTTGCAGCACTGACGTTAGGGACGGTTTTTGCAATATTGTACTTGTTCCTGCACACCAGACTCAAAAGCAAGAAATGGAGCGACCGGATCCGTCGTTTGCCGAACCTAGAGACTACAGATAAATACTCTTACACCGCTATTTTGGTGGGCACGCCTTTGCTGGGAATATCACTGGTGGTGGCTGGTTTATCTATAGTATCCGAGGGACGGACGCTTTTATTGAAGGATTTAAAAGTATTAACGACTCTTATCGGTCTTGGGATTTACATATTTTATATTATCTTTAAGAAGTCCGGGCGGAAAAGTGGAGTAAGTATGGCTCGCTGGGCGATTTTAGGATATGCTTTTATTATCTTGAATTTTCTGTTGAATTCTTGGTCTGATTTTCACGGTTGGAGCGGGGAGTGAAGGGCATGACGCGTTATTTACCCATAATGCTGGATTGTGAAGGGCAGCCCTGTGTGGTTATTGGCGGTGGTGTCGTGGCTGAACGTAAGGTGAGCGGGCTGTTGGAAGCTGGAGCGGCGGTTAAGGTGATTAGTCCTTCTTTGACAGATTCGCTTGATTCTCTAGCTGAAAAAGGTCTCCTGATCTGGATGGACCGTACTTATGCTCCCGGAGATCTCCGTGGGGCCTTTCTCGTATATGCAGCCACTAACGATAGGGCGGTTAATGAAGAGGTTGCTCAGGAGTCTAGGCGGCTTGGAATTCATGTAAATGTGGCCAGCCATGCCGAAGCGGGAAACTTTATCACGCCTGGAGTGGTTCGGAGGGGACGTTTGACGGTAGCTGTATCTACTTCGGGTGCTGGCCCGCTTGCGGCAACGAAGATCAAAAATGTGCTTGAAAAAGCGCTGGATGCGGCGTATGAGCCATATTTGGATTTTGTGCATGCCATGCGTACCCGGATTAAGGAAAAAGAACCTTCTGCTGAAGTTCGTGGAAGGCTTTTGCGGAAGCTGGGCGCGCTGGATGTGTTGAACGAGATGAGCAAGGGTACCTTCATAGCGTGGAGCCCGGAGGATATGGACGCTTGGATTGCTGAGCAACGGGTGGAGTAAAAGTGCGCGTGGACACTGTAAAGATTATAAAATTGGGTTAGATTAAGATATGAAGTGATGAGCGGTTTTGAGTAACATGATATATGGCTGACTTGGCTCATAGTGGCTGGGATGGTGGAATGTACGGTATAAATCCCGTTGAATTGGGATGGAGTAGCTGAGATGGCGGGATGTACGGTATAAATGCTGTTGAATTGGCTCGAAGTGGCAGGAATGGCGGGATGTACGGTATAAATCCCGTTGAATTGGGATGGAGTAGCTGAGATGGCGGGATGTA
>NZ_JBBODA010000010.1:0-214302 GCF_038002705.1 Paenibacillus sp. FSL H7-0716 | reverse complement strand
GTTTCAGGTTCTGCCTTTTTTTTGAATAAAATCAGTTCTTAACTCTTCCCATCATAATGGTGTTATACAATTTACCGTCCGATAGAAGTTTATCTTTCTTTAAAATCCCTTCGATTTCAAAGCCAAGCTTTTGATATAGCTTAATAGCGTTGGTGTTCGTTTCCAGCACATTTAGGGTGATCTTTTGAATACCGTTAGTGTCAGCCCAGGCAATCGATTCGGCGAGAAGATTTTTTCCAATACCATATCCCCAATAATCCTGCAGCACACATACTCCAAATTCTACTTTATGAGCAAATCTTTTTAAGGAATAACCTTCGCATCTGGAGAACGCAACGATTTGTTTATCAACTACTGCGACTAGAAAAAGGTTATTATTTTTCTCTGAATCGGCTTGAATAAGCTGTTCAAACCCTTTTTCATCAATAAAGGCTTCGCCTGGTTCCCGATCTAAATTCTCAGTTTCTCCATCGATCCGCACTCTTAATTCAGATAATAATTTAGCATCATGAGAGGCTGCAGATCTAATCGTGTATTGGATTCCATTCACTGTAAATGTTTGAGGATTAATGATCATATGTCCTCTGTGACGATGGGTGATGTTAGAATTATCGCTTCGATGCCCTCAATGATCCGAGTGAAATAAGCTGCTTCATGAGGCACAAAATGAGTCCGATCCACACTTTGTTGAATGTTGATTTTTTGCCCGTTTGAATCCACTTTGAAACCATCGATTTGTAGACTATGTATTTCTCCCTGCCAAAAGCTTCGGAAGTCGGCAAACTTTGTGATAACTATTCCTGCAACCTCTTCTTCTTGCAGCTTAAAATCATCCAGAGGATAAGGATTGTTATAAACAAAAACATGCGCTCGTTCTTTATCGATAAGATTTTCTTTGATCATACAGTAAGGAATTGTACCTAAGGAAATCAGCTCATCAAAAGCTAGCTCCAAACCGAGTTCTTCTTGAACCTCGCGAACCCCGTCCTCTACCGTTTCGTGTGTCAGCAAATGTCCAGCGGCCGTGATGTCCAGCAATCCTGCATAATCTTGTTTCTGCTCACTACGAAGCTGTAAATAAATATAGGGGATTTCTTGGGTTGTGCTTATAAACCAGCAGTGGAAGGTCTCGTGCCAATGCCCTAACCGATGTACTTCTGCCCGTGGAGCTGTGCCGATTTGGTGACCCGCCTCATCAAATATAGTAAGTATCTCATTATGCATAGAAAAGCTCCTTTGTGAAAATATCTACTGCTTAAAGCCTATCATAAAAACGATCGAATTGCTTAATGTGCCTAGTGATTTTTATTGACATCGTTAAGAAATATATGTATATTTTTGGATGTTAATCAAAGGAGGAGTTAAATGAATTTAGTAGCCATGAAGCAGGAAGACTTGGACACTTTAAGTGATGAAAGGTTAGGATGGGCCTGTATGGAGCCTACCTTTCAGCTGATTCGCGGAAAATCGCCTTCGACCAAATCAGAAGTGATCTCGAAGCTCACAGAGGGGCAACAAGCATTATGTATGTACAGAGTGCTATATGGTCACAGCTGTAATTCCGAAGGGGAGTATTATGCTTGGATTTCCTACATGCAAGACCTGCCAGGGTATTGGACAGGGGTGATAGGAGGCATACGATTTTTTGACGATTCACCCATGATTCTTTTGCTTCAGGAAACAAAGACATTTCTCGAGGAAAGAAATCATCGCCTGGGTAAAGAGTGGGCAGATGCGGCCATCACGGATTTGGATCGAGACCCTCAGCTGTTAGAAGTAATTAGTGAGTTATTCGAACGTTATAAGAACCTGACACCAAATACGCATAGAATTATCGGCAATTATATTCGCACTCATCCAGAGGAGTTTGTAGAAATAGGGTGTTCATAATTATGAATATGAAGAAAAGTTATGTATTTCTCGTACTCATTTTTTTATTAATCGAAATCCCAGTAATCATTAATCTCTACCATAGTTATAATTCATTTGAGAATTTAGTGCTGGATCAAATCGACGAAACAGAAATCACCTCTATCGAGATTGAGAAATCTTTAGTAGATGAAAAGGTAGTTATTGAAGATCCGAAGGAAATTGAAAAGATCATTTATGCTTTTTCAGATGTAAAATTGAGAAGAAGTAGTGCTTTGGACAAATCTACGGAGACTTACTGGATAAGTATTATTGTGAATAACAGCTTGAGGTTTGGCATGAATCTTACGGATACTAACTTCCTGTATGTGACGGATCTTGATAAGAAGGACAAATACAGTTCAGGAAACTTTAGAATGACTAGTGATTTTGATGTGAATTCCATTGCAAGCTTATTTAAATGATGCACAACGATCCACAACCACGGATACTGAGATTTTCGGACCCAGATGCCCCTATTTGCGAATTTATCGTCTTTTGAGCAGATTTTCGGACTCCAGCGTCGCTATTGCTCATGTAAGAGCTTATAATTGGTGTTTTTTGCGCCAATAGCGGCTATGAGGTCCGATAGCTATCCAAATAGCGGATAAAACGGTGTATAAGGTCAGCTGAGTCCTTTAGGTGTTGCGTATGTAGATCGGTCAGCTGAGTCCGATAGTGTTTCATATCCACATAAAAATGGGAGCCCCTATGGGACCCCCTTTTTTGTATGGATTATCTAGCCATCCATCCGCCATCCACATTAAGAACGTGACCGTTCAGGTAGTCAGATGCTGCGGAAGCCAAGAATACGGCAGGACCTTTAACATCATCAGGCGTTCCCCAACGTGCTGCAGGGATACGGTCTAAGATAGAGTCCGAACGACTTTGGTCGGCACGGATTGGAGCGGTATTTTCAGTAGCCATATAGCCTGGTGCGATGGCATTGATGTTCAGACCGGAGCCTGCCCATTCATTGGCAAAAGCTTTAGTAAGACCAGCAACCCCGTGTTTACTCGCAGTGTAACCAGGGACATTGATTCCGCCTTGATAGGAGAGCATGGAGGCGATGTTAATGATTTTGCCGGATCCTCTTTCCAGGAAGTGGCGGCCTGCGATTTGCGACAGAAGGAACACTGTGTTCAGGTTCAAATTGATTACATCAAACCAGTCTTTTTCACTATGATCTTTAGCCGGTGCACGGCGGATCATTCCTGCGCAGTTTACGAGAATGTCAACATGTCCGGTCAGCTCTAGCGCTTGGTCAAAAGTGCTTTGCAGCTTGCTATGATCACTTAAGTCAGATTCGATACTAACTGCTTTTACTCCAAAAGCTTTTGCTGCATTTACAGTTTCTTCACTCGAATTAAGGGAGACTGATGCAACATCTGCACCGGCTTCTGCAAATGCAAGCGCGATTCCTTGTCCAAGACCTTGAGCTGCGCCTGTTACAATAGCTGTTTTACCTGCCAAGCTGAATAATGATGACATATAAATTACGCCCCTTTATTGTAAATGGATTGTTATTCCGGGTTTTTACCCGCATTCAATTGTAACGCCTGCACTGCGGAACTGTTCTGCCGTTTCGGGGGAGAGCCCGTTGTCCGTCAGGATCACGTCAACTTCTTGTAGGGAAGCGAAGGTACGCAGTGCAGTATGGCCGAATTTATGATGATCTACAACCGCGAATACCTTACGGGCTGTAGATACAAGGGCTTGCTTGAACTCAATTAAATCTCCGGTATAAATGGAGAGCCCATGCTCTATATGAATAGCAGTCGATGAAAGGAACGCTTTTTGAATATTAAGCTTTTGTACATAGGAGACGGCTTCAGGACCAGCCAACATATTACGGACACGATAACCACCGGGAACGACCAGACGGATGTTATCTTTGGGAACCAGTTCGCTGATGATGTATACATCATTGGTGACTACCGTTAGTGGCATATTGTCCAGACGCCGAGCAATTTCAAGCGTAGTGCTACCGCCGTCAAGAGCGATAATATCGTCCGGTTCAATATGAGCAAGCGCACGCAAGGCAATCTCCGTCTTCTCGTCAGAGTATTTATCCAGCGGGTCCTTGGAGGGCAAAATACCAAACTGGTCGCTTTGTGCCAGCACAGCTCCGCCATGTACACGTACGATCAGTCCTTGTTCCTCCAGCCTGCTTAAATCCTCGCGTATTGTTTTTCCAGTAACCTGAAGCTTATCGCTCAGTTCATTCACCGTTACATCTTTTTGGTTCAGCATAACTTCCATAATCATCTCGTGTCGTCGTATCGGGTTCATCCGCCTGCCTCATCTTTCCGTAATTGATTTATCTCTATTGTAATTCTTTCATGGATACGGGGTCCATATCATCATATCTTTTATTATCGCCAGCCATACTCCAGATAAAAGTATAGTTATGAGTGCCGACACCACTGTGGATGGACCAGCTTGGAGAAATAACCGCTTGTTCGTTATGCATTACGATATGGCGGGTTTCGTCAGGTTCTCCCATCAGGTGGAACACAACGGAATCGTCCGGAAGATCAAAATAGAAATAAGCTTCCATCCGGCGTGGATGGGTATGTGCTGGCATTGTGTTCCACATGCTGCCTGGTTTCAGTTGGGTCATACCCATAACCAGTTGGGCACTTTGCACCCCATTTGTGTGAATGAAGCGGTGGATTGTCCGTTCGTTAGAGTTCTCCAGACCACCCATTGCACCGGATTCAGAATCGGCCAGTGTGGTTTTGGTAGTAGGGTAGGACTGATGGGCAGGAGCAGAATTCAAATAGAATTTAGCAGGCTTGGAAGCGTCTGCACTTTTGAAGACTACATCTTTAGAGCCTTGACCTACATAAAGACATTCTTTGAAATCTACTTCATATTCTGTGCCATCTACAACCACGGAGCCTTTACCACCCACATTAATGATGCCCAGTTCACGGCGTTCCAAGAAATAAGTAACCCCAAGTTCTTTAAGGTCAGTAGTAAGCGCAACCTCTTCTTTTACAGGATTAGCTCCACCAACGATCATACGATCTTCATGGGTAAGGACAAGCTTTAGCTCATCAGGAGCAAAAATAACGGGAATGTGGAATTCCTTACGGAGGCGCTCAGTGTCAAATTGTTTTACTTCATTAGGATGGGATGCGAAACGTCTTTCCATTGAATGTTCAATCTCCTTTGTGTACATATTATCGTTCGTATAGGTACACTTTAGTATATTTAAGTTCATTTTACAAGTACTAATCTTTTTTATTTCGTTTATTTATGTTTATTTATTGGTTTTTCCAATTGCAAAATGAACGGAAAGTGTGCACAATAGAGCTATTATGCTCGATTTTCATGAATGCCTGAAGAGGATATAAAACTGAAATGATGGAGGTTGAAAAGTAATGCCGGGGTTGAAAAATATCCAGAGTACTTATAAGGAACGTCAGCAAGAAATTATTTTTAAAATAGCACTGGAAGCGGAGCAACGCCCTTTATTGGAAAGTGGACTCTGGTTCCATGATGATGTGCGAAATAACTTTTATTATGCTTCGTATCTTTTTGCAGCGGCTGTTGATGATTCTTTTGAGTTGCCTTTTGATCGTGAGCAAGCAAAACAGAAAGCACAGGATGTGTTGCTGGAGATCTTAATGCTTCAGAACCGACAGCCCGGCACGGAGTTATACGGTCATTGGCCGCTCGGTTTGAATCCGGTTCCACGAGATGCGTCACCACATGAGTTACCAGTGGAGCTTATGGGCAACCTGCTGGCGTATTTTTGCAAAAGATACGGAGGAGCATTAAATGCTCAACTTCGCATAGTTCTGAATACAGCGTTTGGACATATTTATCGCAGTGATTTCTACCGTAAGCCGGTGGTTACTTTTGGGCATCATGAAGCTAAATATACAGCTGCTAAGCTGATTTTTGGCACCATGTTTGCGGATGAAATATTGCTTGAGGATGGCCGGCAGAGTCTGAAGGATACGCTGGCATATATTCGAACTAAAGGGATGCCTGAATACGGCAGTCTTCCGTGGTTTTGGCATTGGGTGCAGGCATTCACCTGTGCCTTGGAACTTGTCCCGCCTGAGGATACGGAGCTTACTACGAGCCTTAAAGAAATGCTTGACCATTTATGGAATGTACGAGCTGAATTCTATCTGCGTGGCGCTTGGGTTGGAGCGCATTCTAGAGGTTGGCCGCATGATGTTCCCGGCGATGCTAATGTGCTTCATGATTATGTTCAGTTTGGAGATTTCCAGCTGCCTGAGATGATGCCACGCACGGAGTATGCCGGTTTATTATTCTATCAAGCATCCGATGAAATATTAGCCGCAGCCATGAATCGCCAGACACCAATGGAAGTAAGGAAGATTACTCAGAAGGTTGTCCCAACGGATCCACAGCCGCAGCCTTTGCTTCATTCCTATGCTTATATTACAGCGGAGTTTGCAGCAGGCGGGATGTGGGAGCGGGTTGAGGAATTCGATAATGAGCAGCTTCGCTGGGCTTTTTCGTTACCTGTGAGTGGAAAGGGAGGCGCAAATCAGCTATATTTCTTCCACCCGGGACAAGGCTACAATGAGGGAGATCCCCGCCATCAAAGCCGTTATATGGAGGTTCTCTATCACAAGAATGTCATTATTTCTTTATTCCCAATCCCCCAGGGTGAAAAGAATACGATCATTGGTGTACTTCCCCAAGGGGAATGGAAACAAGAGCCTAACACATTGTACGGGCAGGTTGGTGAGACGTATTTTGTTATTTATTTATCTCACCCCTATCAGCTGCAGGAACGGTCCGGATTCATAGAGGTATCCGTCGCAGGGATGCCGGGCGGTGTAATCGTTGAAGCATTGGGCATTAAGAAAGCTGCCGAATGTGGTATTATTGGTTTAGAGGCTTTTGCCGCAGCTATGGCTCATAAAGAAAGGAATTTTGAAGTGGGAGAGGTATTAGTAGCGAATTATACCAACATGGATGGTGAAAGCTTAGTTTTGAGTATTAGCAGGGAGTCAGAATTACCGCAAGCTCAGCTTAATGGAATCCAGATCTCATTAGATCATTATTCAGTATAAAAAATACACAATTGCTGTGATAAATAGTAATCGGAGTCGGCCTTTTTTGGCCGGCTTCTTTAATAAGGAGGTACATGAAAGGATGTGATGTCCCTTTGTACAGCCCGCAATAGATACCTAAGTATCCGTAAACGTGATTTTGTCCAAAATACTTATAATTGGGGTGAGTGACGATTTATCTGGATAAACTAGGCCTAACGATTTGGTAATTCAATCCTCCCAAAGCAAAGAATAGCGGTGTTAGGTTACTAAATAGTAATTAATTACATTATACCCTATTTTTCTGAGAGACATTTGTCACAATAAAGGTTAATATCTAAGTGAGATAGAAATGATTGCGCTTACTTATTTTCTAATAAACCTAATCATAATGAATGCGAGGGATATAACAGTGATTGAAACTGAATTTCGTGTAGAAAATGACTTTCTAGGCAGTAAACAGGTAGAGAAGAACGCTTATTATGGGATTCAGACACTACGCGCAGTCGAGAACTTTCCTATTACGGGCTATCGGGTTCACAAAGAGTTAATCAAAGCGATGGGGATTGTAAAAAAAGCCGCTGCGCTTGCAAATATGGAAGTTGGCCGTCTCTATCGAGGGCTTGGAGAAGTTGTAGTGAAAGCAGCAGAAGAAATCATCGAGGGTCAGTGGCATGAGCAATTTATTGTAGACCCTATTCAGGGTGGTGCGGGTACCTCGTTAAACATGAATGCGAATGAGGTTATTGCTAACCGTGCCTTAGAACTGCTTGGCCATGAAAAGGGGGACTATCGTCACTTAAGTCCCAATTCACATGTAAATATGGCGCAGTCTACAAATGATGCGTTTCCGACGGCAATTCATATTGCCACACTTTCACTGCTGGAGCAGCTGCTTGTAACGATGCACAGAATGCATGATGTGTTTGCGGTAAAGGCGGATGAATTCGATCCTGTGATAAAAATGGGCCGGACACATCTTCAAGATGCAGTGCCGATTCGTCTGGGTCAAGAATTCGAGGCTTATCGCAGAGTGCTGGAAAGAGATATCAAACGTATTGAGCATACACGCCATCATTTGTATGAAGTCAATATGGGGGCAACAGCAGTGGGTACAGGATTAAATGCTGATCCTCGTTATATTGAATTGGTGGTAGAGCACTTAGCTGAGATCAGTGAATTGCCGCTCGTAACGGCAGATCATCTAGTCGATGCCACCCAAAATACGGACGCCTATACAGAAGTGTCTGCTGCCCTAAAAGTGTGCATGATGAACATGTCCAAGATCGCTAATGATCTGCGGTTGATGGCCTCCGGTCCGCGGACTGGGTTTAATGAGATTTCATTGCCTGCTCGCCAACCTGGATCTTCAATTATGCCGGGCAAAGTTAATCCGGTTATGGCAGAGGTCATTAATCAGGTGGCTTTTCAAGTCATAGGGAACGATCATACGATCTGTCTGGCTTCCCAAGCGGGTCAACTGGAGCTGAATGTTATGGAGCCTGTGCTTGTGTTCAATCTCATTCAGTCCATCAGCATCATGAACAATTCCTTCCAAGTCTTCACAGACTTCTGTCTGGCTGGGATTGAAGCCAATAAGGAAAAGCTTGAGCGGGACGTGGAGCGGAGTGTCGGAATCATTACGGCTGTGAACCCGCATCTGGGATATGAAGTGGTATCGCGGATTGCTAGAGAGGCGATTTTGACTGGGGAATCTGTTCGGGAATTGTGCATTAAATATAATGTGCTAACCGAAGAAGAGCTTAATCTGATCCTGGACCCTTACGAAATGACACACCCGGGAATTGCAGGAGCAGCTTTATTGCATAAAGAGTAGAATGTTTCGGAGGATCGAGTTTTTTATTAGGAAAAAGCAACCCCCGCCACCGTTTAGGGTGACAGGGGGAGATCTTAAATATGTTTATACTTATATGAATCTACTTCGGGATTGTCTGAAGTAGGTTCTTTTTTTACATTTCACGCTTAAAAGAAAAATAAAGAACGTAACAGGCCGCGTTTTCTTGGCGGAGCCGTTAGTCTGGTAGTGGCAGTGGACTGGGAATTTTCATAAGAGGTGAGCGGTTTGCCGTTAGACACTTGCAACGGCTCTATGGATGCCGCTATTTGCTTGATCATTAATCGTAGATCCTCAAGCTCCTCACGCTGCTGTAGCAGTTGTATCAATACTACTTCATCGGCTTTTTGATCGAGTGCACGTTCAACATTGTTGATGCGAGACAAGATATCCTTCATAGGCTCAGCATCTGTGTGCTGTAGTGGATTTTTCTGTTGTGATGTGGAAATTTGCTGCTCATTCGTGAGTGTAAGTTGTATACATTCCAAGGCTTCTCCGTGATTAATACGGTCTTTAATATGATTGAGCAGGTCGATTTGCTGCTCTGAGAACACATAATGGCCAAATCGGTCTTTTGGAAAAAAATCAGGGAACATGGCAGCCCAACGTTTAATTGTGGTTAGACTAACTGACAGCAGCTCTGCGGCATCTTTTGTTTTTAAAATATCCATTTCGATTCCTCCAGTTCACGTAGTCATGTTAGGAGTAATATTCGTTGTCCAGCAGCGGCTCCCTGCACGGTTGACAAAGGTAGTGCGTATTCGCTAAACAAAGTGTAATTACGAGCAATCTCACTCTTTTGGATTTCACTATCTTGCTTTTCCATTCCAAATTGAGTACAGATGAGCCTGCTCAGGGGTATAATTGCATTAGAGGTGAAGGCGATGAACAGGATTGAAGATGAGGAACAAATGACTGAGGAGCAATGGCAGGCTATTTTGCAAAACGATGTTGCTTATAACGACATATTTTTTTATGCGGTGAAGACTACAGGGATTTTTTGTCGACCCTCCTGCAAATCCAAAGCACCCAATCGGGAGAATGCGTGTGTTTTTCAGAATGCTGAACAAGCGCTGGCTGCCGGATTTCGTCCTTGCAAAAGATGTAAACCGACAGGTGAGCGTCTTCCTGATAAGGAATGGGTAGCTGTGATGACGGAATACATTGATCATAATTATATGGCCCCCCTCTCCCTTGAAACGTTAGCTGAGGTATGTCATGGCAGTCCTTATCATTTACATCGAACCTTTAAAAAAGTAACAGGAATCACTCCTGTGGATTATATACAGCAAAAGAGAATCGCTAAGGCATCTGAGTATTTGCTTACTACAGTGCAGACAGTTGCTGAGATTGCATTTCGCGTGGGTTTGCCCAATACAGCATATTTTATTACTTTATATAAGAAAAAAACGGGGTATACGCCCACACAGTTTCGTCAGCTTAACAAACAGAAAGTAACGTTGGCTTCTGATTTTATTTTGGAGGGACCGAATCATGGAGAATAAAACAAATGCTATTCTATACTGGACATTATTAACCGATAAGGACTGGAGTTTTTATATTGCAGCCACAGAGAAGGGGTTAAGTTATGTGGGTTCGCAGCAGCAACCCTTTGAGGAATTAAGCGAATGGGTTAGACGTCGTTTTCCGGGGAGTGAACTGGTACAGAACGATGAAAAGATGGCGCCTTATGTAAAGGAGCTTGGTGAATATTTGCAAGGGAACCGGCAGAGCTTCGGCATTCCTTTTGATTATCAGGGTACTCCTTTTCAGCTTGCGGTGTGGAAGGCGTTATGTGAAATTCCATATGGGCAAACCTGGTCCTATTCGGATATTGCTACACATATTCAAAAACCAGCTGCGGTGCGTGCGGTAGGGACTGCCATTGGTGCGAATCCGATTCTGATTACGGTGCCCTGCCACCGGGTTATTGGTAAGAATGGGACATTAACAGGATACCGGGGTGGTTTGGATATGAAGACCAAACTACTTCAGTTGGAGAGAGGAGAGTATACAGCAGATATATGAAAATAGAGTCCAATTACACCTCCCCAAAAACCTTGCTGAATAAAGGAACAGGTTATCTGTCAGGCTACAGTCATTCCTTAAATCCATATACGGGCTGCACTTATGGCTGTTCCTATTGTTATGTACGCCAAATGCCTGTCTCGCTGTTCCGCAAAGAGGAGTGGGGGACGTGGGTAGATGTTAAACAAGAAGCGGCTGCAATTTTACAAAAAGAACTGCACAAAGCGAAGGCGAAAGGTCCCGTCTCTATTTTTATGTCGTCAAGCACAGATCCCTATCAACCGGTAGAGCACAAGGAAGAGGTGACGAGATCTTTACTGGAGGTTATGGTTCAAGATCCGCCCGATTTCCTATTCGTGCAGACGCGTAGTCCGCTGGTTCGCAGAGATATAGATTTATTATTACGTTTAGAGGATAAGGTTCGTGTAAGTATAACTGTAGAAACAGACCGTGAAGATATTCGCCAAAAAATCACACCAAGCGCCCCACCCATTGCTGCAAGACTGAAGACGTTACAGCTTCTACGTGAAGCTGGCATCCCTGTTCAAGCTACTATAGCGCCAGTACTGCCAAGCAGTCCAACTTTTCCAGCGACCTTAAGGGCTTTGGTGGATAGAGTCTGTGTGGATGACTATTTTATGGGCGACGGCAGCGGCGGTAAACGCACACGGAGATTAGGGATTTATTCCCTATATGAAGAGCTGCAACTGGAAGATTGGTATGATCCTGCAGCCTATCGCAGAGTTTATGAAGGACTTCAGCAAGTTTTTTCCGAAGAGGAGCTATTCTTGAGCCAGAATGGGTTCGAGCCTTAATCTGAAACATGGTATAATAAATGAGAGCATTCATACTTAGTATTTAATATACTTAATATCCGTAATAGCTTATTGGAGGATTAGTGTGGCAAAAGCAAAGGTGGCCAAGCGGCCCACAAGAGATGAATTTGTGCTTGAGGAGTTAGGTAATCAGTTAGTTGAAGCTAAGCAAGAAGGTTCTGAGATTTTATTGACCGTATGGGGAAAAGAAGAAGAGGTACGCGGCATGATCGTGGAAATGGATTCGCGAACCGGGAAAGTACACCTCAGTAACCATGAAGAAATCATAAAAGTTCCTTTTATGGATATCATGCAGGTTAATTATCCCAGAGATTAATGGGCACGGCAGCAACAGGAGGTCCTGAAAGCTATCATAGCTTTGGGGCCTCTTTGATCATAAAGGTAAGGAATAGAGGATATAGAAAGGTAGGTCAACAATGCAAGTAACTAAAACCAACGCGATGCGAATGCTGGATGCCAAAAAAATTGGGTATGAAGTGTTCGCCTATGACAATGAAGATGGACTAATCCACGGCACGGCTGTGGCTGAGAAGATTGGAAAGGCGGCAGAGACAGTTTTTAAAACGTTGGTCGCTCATAGCGGCGCAAATCTTTATGTTTTTGTTATCCCAGTTGCCGAAGAGCTGGATCTCAAAAAGGCGGCCAAAGCCGCCGGAGAGAAAAAAATTGAGATGCTGCCAGTGAAGGATCTGCAGAAATGGACTGGGTATATCCGCGGGGGTTGTTCACCTGTTGGAATGAAAAAGCTGTACCCCACGTTCATTGACAGCAGCGCAGAAGGGCTGGAAACGATGGCTGTCAGCGCTGGGAAGATTGGCCAGCAAATGGATGTAGCCCCACAGTTACTCGCTGAGGTTGTGCATGCGAAGTTTACAGAACTAATCAAATAGACGAGCAGCAAGCTGGCCTAAATATTCCTTTAATGCTAACCCTGTTGTGGAGATCGCTCCTGGGGAGGGACTGAACTTGGCGGGCTGTAGTGAAAAATCAGCGCTGGCGATATAATCCGTAGGATAGGCTTGCACTGTTAGCCCCGCATTCTTAAAGTGCAACATCGCTCGGGACATATGAAAACCTGAAGTAACTAGTATAGGTTTTTTAAGTCCGGTTTGTTGCAGGATGGCTGCGGTATTTACAGCGTTTTGCTCCGTGTTGAGGGATTGATTCTCGATCAGGATATCCTCCTCGGGTATGCCGAGGCCCAGTAGTTGTCTTTGCGCGATATCCGCTTCATTACCACTGTCGGAGAATACTTGTCCGCCAGAAAATAAGATTGGCAGACCTGTCTGCCGATGGAGGCGAACAGCAGTAAGCAGGCGATTTGCTGCTGATCCGTATAAATTGCCTTCGCCATCTATATCCGGTGTGCCAGAGCTGGCGCCCCCGCCGAGTACGACGATGACATCTCCTTGCAAAGTTTCCGGCTGCGGATATTTCCGTTCTAGACTGCCGATCAGCGCATCGCTGACTAAGGGTGTCATGGAGAAATACATTAATAGTGTAACCCCGAGTAGAACAAGTGCTGGCCGGCGGTTTTTTTTCCACAACCAAATGACTAAACCTAGCAGAAGCACGATAAACAGGCCGGGAGGAAGCACAAAGCTGTATACAAATTTGATGATGTAAATCAACAGTATCAACCGCCTTCTAAAAATATAAGTTCAGGTTGTATTGTAACATGAGATTGCAAGATTACATATTTACATGCGTATCCTTATACAAAACGGATATTGCCGCAGCTATCAGGATCATCCCCATAAAAGCGGGTGCAGCATGGCCAAGTGATACATATATTTGACCGCCAATGACAGGCCCAATCATTCTTGCTAAAGCCTGAATAGATTGGCTACCTCCTTGAATCCTCCCTTGTTCACTAGAATCGACAGACTTGGAAAGCATCCCATTGAATGAAGGCCCAAAGATCGAATCCCCAAAACCAAATATAAACATTCCAGCGATAAAAAGCGGATAGTATGAGAACAAAGCAGATAGTGCAATAAGACTGTAGCCTATAATCTCCGAAACCATTCCAAGAATTGCGATCTGTTTATCACTAAATTTCAGCAAAAGCTTAGGCATGATGAAACCCTGTGAAATGATGTCTTGGAAGCCCATAATTGAAAACATCAGTCCGATTAGTGCAGGCTTCCAGCTGAAAGTATCCATTGTGAATTGTGAAAAAACAGCCTGTAAAGATCCGTTGGGTATCCAGAGTAAGAATGCTGAGACCAGTAGTCTTTTTAAGTTTTTTATGGACAATATGCTTGCAAGCTGTGTAAATGGATTCAGTCTTACCAAGGTAATCTCTTTCAGTCTATTGTTCTTGTCAAGGCTCTCAGGCATAAAAAAGAATCCGTAAACAACATTTAATAAGGTAATTATGGCTCCGAAATACATAGGTACAGAATAACCAAACTTGGCAAGTAAACCGCCTAGCGTTGGACCAATGACGGTGCCTACACCTACAACCGCACTCACCCAGCCAAAGTATTTGGTTCTCTGTTCTGGAGGAATGATGTCAGCAAAATAAGCGAAGATAGTACCTATGCTTCCGCCGGTTATACCTTCTATTAAACGTCCAACAAAGAGAACCCATAACGCTCCTCCTATCCCAAAAACTAAGTATCCAATTGCGGAACCCAAAAGGCATACCAAAAGTAATGGACGACGCCCATATTTGTCACTCAAAGCTCCAAGTGCAGGGGCTGCAAAAAATACGCAGACTGCATAAACAGAGGTTAGCAGCGTGACAACTATAGCCTGTTCTCCCGGATTGCTTATATAAGGCTGCACTAAAAATGGGACAACGGGCATGATGATACTGAAGCCTATTCCGCACAGAAACACAGAGATCAAACCGAAGATTAGAGCGTGTTTATCTACGGTTTGTTCTGTGTTCTGTTCATTATGTGATCTGAATTTGAACATTAAATTCTCTCCTCAAAGCTGGTATTTTGATTCCTTGGAAACAAATTTGATACATCACCATTTTTATCACGATTTTGTTTCCGTGTCAACAAAATAATGAACATAAAAATGCAGCCTTTCTCATAAGAGCCCGGCTGCATGGAGTTTCATTTTCATTATTCGAATTTATTCGGATTAAAATCTATACCCTGTTTCTTTATTTCTGCATCCAAATGCCTACTATACTTTTCTACGAAGCTAAGCATACTGTCAAATTGCTCCTCAGTTACCTGCTCAAATACGGCTTTATCCCGCTCTTGGAACTCTTTGTGCAGGTCCTCATGGATGTTATAAATTACTTTCCCTTGCTCAGTAAGCCTAAAATAGATTTCTTTTTTGTTATCCGATTTTTGGTAGCTTTCGATGAGGCCCTTTTGGATGAGCTTCTTAGTTAATTTACTTATGGCACCGCGAGTCATATAAAAGGACTCTGCAAGTTTTGTGACGTTGGAATCTGCATTTTTTTCAATGTATTCGATGCAATGTACTTCAGAAGGTTTATAACCCTTAAGACTGTCTTCCATCTTATCCTTATTAAGCCAAACCATCTTGTTATATACGTCCCTGAAACCCATCATGACCTGATCTTCTTTGTTCATGGCCTGTCCTCCCAGCGCTCTTACCTTAACAAATTATATTGATTTTTTGTTTCTATTTCAACAATATTAAAGTAGAGGATAGTTTGTTTTATTGAACTTTAGATAAAAATAACAGGTGAGCAGTAACGGCGGAAGTCCAAACATTCCCGGCAGTTACGCCCGCCACCTTTTTAAGCTTAGATAAAATAATCTTAAGAAACTGCGGTTTCTTCTTAAGAAAGTTCATCCGCTTGAAGCTGCACCAAAGATTGTTTGTCTGTTATCATAAGATTAAGATGATTGGACAGCTGTGGGATGATTTCTCGAAGGTAGGAGGACTGCATAATGAAGAGTATCCGGGTACTGCTCGCCGATGATGAACCGGTGATTTTGCGAGGTCTAAAAAAACTGATTTCATGGGAGAAGCTTGGACTCACCATTGTTGGAGAGGCCAGTGATGGAATAGAGCTGAAACAACAGATCGAGGATTGTGATCCTGATCTGATTATTAGTGATATAAGCATGCCAGGATATACAGGGATTGATATCATCCGTGAAATTCATGAAGCTGGCAGAGCGGTGAAGGTTATTTTTATAAGCGCTTATCAAGAGTTTACGTATGCCCGTCAAGCACTGCAATATGGTGCGCTGGATTATTTGGTGAAGCCCGTGAACAAAAACCAGCTGGAACAGGTTGTGAGCAAAGCCGTTTCCCTTATTCGTCAAGAAACAGAAGGCGAGCGCAACAAAGAGAAGCTGAACCATTATGAACAGAGAAACCGCAGATTAACGATCGAAGAATTGCTCGATAAGCTGACGGACGGCAATAAGGGAACAGCAGACACCTTGCTTGATATGGGGATTATTGCGCTAAGTCGCTACGTCAGTATTTGTTTGGTAGAGACGGACGAATCGTCGGGGCAGCCTTCCAGATGGGAAGAACGCGAACGTAAGCTGATTGATTTTGCACTGTCTAACATTATTAAAGAAACCGTGGAGCAAAGCGATAATAGTTATATGTTCCGTAAAGGGGAACGTTTTTGTATCCTGCTCCAGCATGAGCATGCTGAGGAACCAGCGGGAATTGCCTTAGATCTCCATGACAAAATCACAAGTTTTCTGAAATTAAAGGTGACCCTTGGAGTAGGCAATCCTGTTGACAGTATGGATGATGCTGATGAATCTTATCGCCAAGCTTTGAAAGCGCTAAATTATAAATATTTTACAGGGCCTAATCGTGTTATTCCTGTTAAAGAGAGCAGGTATGAGAGTGAATCATTGATTCAAACTCCGCTGCATGAAATCCAGTCCGCCCTTGGGATTGCCATGAAATCACAACACAAAGAACAAATTGAGCAGGAGTGCCTGCGATTATTTCAGACGATCCGGCAGATGGCAGGCGGGAATAGAAACCAAGCCGTTTCTACCGTATACAATACCTTTTTGCAGCTTGAACAGGAGCTTATTCAATTCGGTGTGGAAGCAGGTCCATCACTTCAGGATACAAATCCGATTCTTGAACGATTGGCCAATTATTCTACCTTCCAAGAGGTGGAGGAAGATTTCCGTGTGCTTTTGAGCAAAATGTCCGGGCAAATTGGCAGTCGCATGGGCAATAAGGAGCTGAAGCAGCTTTCCCAGGTGAAGGCATATATTGAGGAGCATTATCCAGAAAATATTACACTGGAATCTATGGCAGGGATGATGTTTATGAATTCCTATTATTTCAGCAGCTTTTTCAAAAAACATACCGGACAGAACTTTAAGAATTATGTCACTGAGGTGAGGATGAATCATGCCCTTCGTTTATTGCTGCAAAGCGATATGATGGTTTATGAGATTGCCGATAGTGTAGGCTACAACAATGCCCGGCATTTTAGCGATATGTTTAAGAAGAAATATGGCAAGCTGCCACAAGAATATAAGCAATCCTTCAAAAGCCAATAGTCAGATGGATAGCAAAGGGGATGCCTTCATTCATGTTTATCTGGGGCCGAAGATCCAAAAGTATATTTGTTAAATTCTCCGCTTCCTTTTTATTAGTCGGCTTAATTCCGCTTTTTGCACTTAGTTACATTTCTGTACAGACTTTTTCTGGATATGTCGAGCGTTACACTACAAGTAATTTGCAGCAAATGGTTCTATATATGAGCTATAACCTGAATTCTGCCTTCAATCAGTACAATGAGGTCTCTAAGCTGATGTATACAGGGCGATATGAAGGTTTTATCGAGAGTTATTCGCAGAATCAAACCTATAATGTAAATGAGCTGGAGCAGATCAATACGATTCCTATTGAAACCTTTCTAAAAACAGTTCTCTACAGTGATTCCTACATCACCAGTGTTTATTTTCATAGGGCGTCAGACGATAAGCTCTACTATCAGGAAAAAGAAAACAGAGGGGTCAATTTTGATTTGCTGCCTTATCAAGAGTGGTTAACTAAAATGGCTCCAAACCCTTCACAAGTGGCAATTTTCCCTACCCATTCCGAAGAATATTACACAGGTTCAAAGCGCAGTGTGTTCACTATCGGCCGTACTTTAATTGATATTTCTGGGCGTGTCACCAAAGATCCCAAGATTGTCGGGACTTTGTTTATGGACGTGGATGTTTCGTTATTTAATCAGTTCTTCAGAGAATTAAATCTGGGGGGACAGGATGAATTATTTCTGCTGGATGGGGACGGAAATGTATATTTCACGAATGAGACAAGGTCAACGAATGGAGAGGCTTTTCGGGCTAAAAAGGACGAGGAGATGATCGTTCTCAGTGAAGAGATTCCTTTTCTTAAAGGCACGGTGACTGCCAGAATTCATCGGGCGAATTTATTCGATCAGCTTTTTTCAGCCCGTACGACGGTGTTTATAGCGATGTTTATTTGTGCGATTGCAATGATCATCATGGGCGTCTGGTTCTCTAGGCGGCTGGCTGCTCCGATTCGGAACTTAATTAAGCAAATGGCTATCGTAGAATCCGGTAATTTGGATACCCAGATGGTCGTGAACAGCAATGATGAAATGGGTAGACTTAGTCATGGTTTTAACCGAATGGTCGAGCGTTTACAAGCCTATATCGATGAAGCTTACGTTGCCCAGATCAAGCAGAAGCAAACGGAGTTAAATGCTCTGAAAAGTCAGATTCGTCCGCATTATTTATACAACACCCTGGAAGTCATTCGAATGAATGCGGTGGATAAAGATAATGATGAGGTCGCAGATATGATTTTATCGCTCTCTAACCAGTTGAAATATGTAATCGACTATGGAGAGGATAGGGTAAGCATACGACAGGAGCTGGAGCATCTACGGGATTATTTCTATATTATCTCTGTGCGGTATGAGAATAAATTTGAGCTTGTTGTCGATCTCTCACCCGAAGTGGATCTGAACTGGTACATTCTGAAATTGTCACTTCAGCCGATAGTTGAAAATGCTATCCAGCATGGCTTGCGCAGTCAAGGCAGAGGGACAGTTGGATTGACGATAGAAAAGAAAGATGAAATGCTGTTGGTTACGATCTATGATGATGGAATCGGTATGAGCAAGGAAAAGGTGCAGCAGTTGACTGAAAACTTGGAAGAGCCTAGTTCGCCTAGCAAAAATGTTGGACTAAAAAATGTACATGAACGAATTCGTACTGTGTACGGTGCAGAATACGGGGTATCTATCAGCAGCCGGGAGCATATTGGGACATCGATTCTATTGTTGCTTCCGATAGTAGAGGACCCGTATAAAATCTCAGATTCAGAGAATACGTAAAGGATGGACGATGAACGGAAGACTGCGGTCTTTCGTTCTTTTTTTACTTACTTCTTAAATTCACCGCATATCCCGCTTAAAAAAGTTCATTCTAACTATTTATAAGGAATGCTATTCTATTAGCAACGGAAACGCTTTCGAGAGATGATGCGCACATCTTGCTTCAGTTTCCACGGTTCACTAAAAGGGGAGGCTATTATGCTATGTACAAAAAAACAATGATGAAACTATCCGTATTGTTACTCGCCACAACAACAGTTTTGACTGCTTGCGGTGGAAATAATAATAATGCAGGAAGTAAGGCAACTAATACGCCAGCATCCGAGACGCCTTCAAATACACCGCAAGAGACCAAAAAAGAGGTTAGCTTTACGATAGGTTACGCCTCCGGAGATCCGGCCACCAAAAAAGCTATCTCAGATACGGTCAAAAAATTTACTGAAGCTAATCCGAATGTCACTATTAAAGATTTAAGCGAAACTTCATCCGCTGCCTATCTTGACTGGCTGAAAACAAAGGATGCTGTGGGTGAATTCCCGGACCTGGTGGAAATGCGGGATACAGAAGTTTTTGCCGATGCGGGTAAGATTGTAGAGCTGCCTTCCGATCTGCTAGATTTGTTCGAAGCCCCTCCACAAGTGGATGGTAAGGTGTGGAATGCACCGCTGCAAGTGAACGCTCCCCAAGGAATTATCTACAGCAAAAAAGCATATGCGGATGCAGGGATCACCGAGCTTCCAAAAACCTATGACGAATTCATCGCCATCCAAGAAAAATTGAAAACATCGGGCATTACTCCGATTGTAGTAGGCGGAAAAGATATTTTCCATATGGGCTTCTGGGTTAATAAATTCCTGATTGATGAGGTCTACTCGAAAGATGCAGATTGGAACTCCAAACGTACCGCTAAAACGGTCAGCTTCACGGATGCTAATGTAGTTCAAGGCATAACGGACTTCAAAGAATTGTTCAAGAATTATGTTGATAAAGGTTGGCTCAGCACGGGCGACAATCAGACCGCTTCGATTCTTGTTTCTGGCAAAGCAGCACAATTGTACTCCGGTACGTGGATGTTTACACAAATCGCTGAAGCGGACCCGAACTTTGAATTTGGCTTCTACGCTCTTCCTGACCGTAAAGGGAAAATCAATGTCATTGGTCTTCCGTCACCAGCAGGCTGGTCTTTATCGGCTGAAGCCGCTAAGGATGCAGACAAAACAGAAGCCATTAAAGACTTTATCCGTTTCTTCTTCGCCCCAGAACAGTATTCGAACTATTTAGCAACCATAAATGCGATTCCTTCAACAAAAGAGAAAGTAACCTATGACACAAGTGAACAAATGCAAGTGGCTTTGGATCTTATTGCTGACCCGAATGTAGTGAAATCGTTGGCGATCAATAACTGGTGGGGAGACAATCTGATCCCTCCACAGTTCCGTAACTGGTACTACAAGCTGTTGCAGGATCTCGTGGTAAAAGATGGAGATGTAGCGAAGTACATGAAAGATGCGGATACAGAGTATGACAACCAAGTGAAAGCTAATCAGATGTAAGAGCAGCGCCTGATCGAGGAACCTCTGCTGCTGCAGAGGTTCTCTTTTTAACAAGCGCGGTCTTTGAAGGGAGGGAGAGTAGCCATGGCTACATCCGCAGTAAATGCTGACAAGTCATTGATAGGCACTGTGCAGCACAAAAAGAAAAAGAAAAAATGGCAGTCCTACGCTCTGCTGTTCATATTACCATCATTTATTTTGTACACCTTGTTCGTTATCGTCCCTACAGTGGGCAGTGTCTATTTAAGCTTCACCTCATGGGATGGCATTAGCGACAACGTAAGGTATATCGGCTTCGCTAACTTTGTGGAAATCTGGAATAGTCCAAGGGTGCATAACGCACTGAAAAATACGATGATCATGACCATTTCACTTGTTGTTTTAGAGAATATTGCAGCAATTGCAATGGCTATGATGGTCGATAAGGTACGCTGGTTCCGGAATTTATTCAGAAGTGTATTTTATTTCCCTACGTTGCTTAGTGGGATCGTAATGGGTTTCGTCTGGGCGATGATCCTGAATTACAACTTTGGTGTATTTAATCAGATTCTGGAGTCTGTTGGGCTTGGAACCTGGATTGTGGATTGGTTGGGCAATCCTAAATATGCAATGCTGTCGATTATTTTGTCTACCGTTTGGAAAGGCGCGGGTTATTATATGATCATTTATCTCGCTGGATTGCAAGGTATTCCGCAGGAATTGAATGAGGCGGCCAGTATTGATGGAGCAGGGGGCTGGCAACAGTTTCGGCATATTACCTTTCCGCTGCTTGCGGGGTCAATGACAGTATGTATGGTATTATCGATGATCAGCGCCTTGAAGATTTTTGATCAGATTGCTGTCATGACCGATGGTGGTCCGGGCTTTGAGACGGAGACATTAACTTATATTATTTATAAGGTCGGGTTTGGTGAATTAAGACAAGGTTTTGGTACTGCACTGGCGATGGTCTTGTTCTTAATCATACTCATCATTACAGTCTTCCAAGTGAAGGTTCTCCAGAAGCGGGAGGTGCAGCTCTAAAATGACGATGCAGACACGTAAAAGAGTTGGGCAAATCGCACTTTTCATTGTTACATTATTAGTAGCTATTATCTTTTTCTTTCCTATATTCTTTAATTTAATGTCAGCCTTCAAGAGTAATGCAGAGATTATGAAGGATGCCATCGCTTTTCCGAAAACTCTTTATCTGGACAGCTTCAAATATCTGTTAACCGAAACAGAGTTTCCACGGGCTATTCTGAATAGTCTGATTTTGACAGCATTTTCTATTGCGGCACAGGTCTTGATTATTCCGATGGCGGGCTACGCAATTGAACGCAGAAATGCCAGATGGACTCGGTTCATGTTCGTTTATTTTTTAGCAGGAATGATGATCCCTTTTCAGGCGTATATGATTCCTCTATTTAAAGAGCTTAGAATGCTGGGGTTATACGGCAGCCTTGCCGGTCCAATTCTAATTTATGTAGCCGGTGCGGTGGGCTTTGGATGCCTGTTGTATACAAGCTTTGTCAAAGGCATTCCTAGAGAAATTGAAGAAGCGGCGGAGATCGACGGATGTTCTCGTTATGCGATATTCTGGAAAATTGTTTTCCCGCTGCTAGGACCCGTCACAGCCAGTATGGTGGTCTTAAACGGACTTGGAATCTGGAACGATTTCCTGATGCCGATGCTGGTATTGCCTTCTGGACAGGCTAAAACTATGGTCGTGGAAATTTACCGTTATATCGGAGAATTCTCCTCACGTTGGGATATGATTTTTGCAGGAACAGCAATGTCGGTTGTGCCTGTGCTGATTGTGTTTATTGCCTTGCAGAAGTATTTTGTTAAGGGGATTGCGTCTGGTGCAACGAAGGGTTAATTCATAAAAAGGGATATATCCTGTAACCACTTAGTGGGCTGCAGGGTACATCCCTTTTTTTGTAAGCGAAACAATCACTAAAGCGTATTTGGATTCGCGGTTAAACGGCGGTAGCCCATTGGCGGGAGACCTGTCCAGCGTTTGAATTGCTTGCTGAAATGGGACACATCCCGGTATCCTAGCCGGTGGGCGACCGATTCGACAGATAGACTATTATCCATTAGCAGCAGTTTGGCGTGACGAATGATCAAGCGGGATAAATATTGTCTTGGCGACATGCCATAAATTTGGTGGAAAACACGATTGCAGTGAGTTGTACTGTATCCGAGTTTTGCCGCAATGTGCTCAATACCGCCGCCTCTTTCGCCTGTGCTTGCAGCGGAGGCGACAGATTCCTGCAGCAATCCTTCGATGGCGTTAGCTAAGGCGACGGTATTTTCCGTAGCTTCTGTATCTGCCAGGAGGGGCATTTCCGAAAGTACCCAGCCGCTGAGTGCGGTTAGAAGTTGCAGCGAAGCATGCAATGTAATCAGGCGATTTCTGTGTGTGTCCTTTGACTCTGACAAGATGGAAGAATTTATGATTACATCTAGAGCGGAACGAATGGCTCGCAGCTCCGGGGTATTCCCACTTAGACTAACAGCGTCTGCTGTTAGTAAAGCTCGCCGTAAAATCAGATCATCAATATCGAAATGCAGGCAGTAATAAGTCATGTCACGACTAGCATTCGAACCGAGGCTGCTATGTTCTACACCGGGACGAATAAACAAAATATCACCGCTTTGCTGGATAAAAGATTTATTGCCGACCGTCATATGTTGCTCACCCTGCAGTACAACGTTAATCTCAAACATGGGATGAGTGTGTACGGGATATTGCCAATCCGGATTTACTTTTCTCCAATGCGCGGCGAAGATATGGAAAGCCGCTTGGATGTCTGGAGACATCTGGCCATCAATAGAATTATGAAAAGCGGGATCATTCGAGATCATTTCAATCCTCTTTTACTGTAAAGTTTGGCTTCATTATAACATAGGTTTTTATCGATGTTTGATTTGCCCAAATAAAAGAAGGCTTTAACCCTGTTGTACTTCCGGAAAGATCGATAACATGGAGATATAGCCCGGAGGTATCCGGGACCATGCTGGAAGGAGTGTTATTATTTATGGCGCATAATCAATTTTTTAATGCCCATCATTCACCGATTGGTGCATTTGCGAGTTTCACTTTAGGATTCAAAGGAGCTAGTGGAGGTTTCGATCTGGAGATTGGAAAACCACCTAGACAAAATATATTCATAGGATTAGAACGTGCTGACGGAAAGGGATATGATACCCTGCCATTTCATGAAATCGGGGGAGAGGACGAAAGTAAACGTTATGATATTGAGAATCCGGATCCTAATCCTGACAAGGAGAATATTCTGTTCCCTTTTCAAGAGCGTGAGATTTCCAGAGATTTTCATGTAACCACAGACAGCTGGAGTGCGGGTGATTTGACCTTCCGGATTCTGTCCCCCGTTCGTTCTGTACCGGATCCAGAAACTGCTTCTATAGAAGAAATGAAGGATGTGCTGCTGCCTGCAGTGCTGGTTGAACTCGAAGTGGACAATACCTCATCCGCCACCTCGCGCCGTGCATTCTTTGGTTTTCAGGGAACAGATGTGTATAGCGGAATGAGAAGACTGGATGATGTATCATCGGAGATTACAGGCGTTGGCCAAGGGAGATTTATTGCGATTGCTGCGGAAAAAGGAACTGCAAAGTCCGCACTGCATTTTACGATGGAGGATATTCTAACGGAGGAGCTGCAGGAGAATTGGACCTTTGGACTGGGGCGCGTCGGCGCTTTGATCATGGATGTTCCAGCCGGAGTAAAAGAAACTTACCGTTTTGCTATTTGTTTTCACCGTTCAGGTTATGTCACCTCAGGAATTGATGCTTCCTATTACTACAATCATTATTTCAACAATATAGAGGCAGTGGCTGAATATGCATTATCCAGATTTGATATCCTTAAGCAAGAAGCGGAGCAAGCTAACGATAGATTTACTCATGATGACCTATCCGCAGATCAAACCTTTATGTTAGCGCATGCGATTCGTAGTTATTACGGCTCCACGCAATTACTGGACTACAAGAATAAGCCATTTTGGATCGTCAACGAAGGCGAATACCGGATGATGAATACCTTTGATCTTACCGTCGATCAGTTATTTTATGAGCTGCGTTTGAATCCTTGGACGGTACGTAATGAACTAGATATGTTCGTGGAAAGATTCAGCTACGAAGATACGGTGCGTTTCCCGGGTGAGGATACAGAGTATCCAGGTGGAATTAGCTTCACACATGATATGGGGGTAGCCAATGTAGTTTCACGCCCGGGATATTCTGCTTATGAGGTCTATGGCATTGATGGTTGTTTCTCACATATGACACATGAACAATTGGTTAACTGGGTGCTGAGTGCAGCAACTTATGTAGAGCATACAGGCGACCGGGGCTGGATGGAACGTAATCTCAGTATTATGGAGAAATGCCTGGATAGCATGGTAAATCGTGATCATCCAGATCCTGAACAAAGAAATGGTGTCATGGGGCTTGATAGCTCACGTACGATGGGCGGAGCAGAAATTACTACGTATGACAGTCTGGATGTGTCTTTAGGTCAGGCTCGTAACAATATTTATCTGGCAGGAAAATGCTGGGCTGCTTACTTGGCTATGGAGAAAATATTTGCAGAGCATGGGCGTGCGGAACAGTCCAAAACAGCAGGTGATCAGGCTGAAAAATGCGCCGCAACAATGGTGGCAAGTGTTACAGCAGACGGGTATATTCCGGCTGTCATTGGAGAAGGCAATGACTCCAAGATCATTCCGGCTATCGAAGGCCTTGTGTTCCCTTACTTTACAGGCTGCAAGGAAGCACTTGATCGTAGTGGGCGGTTCGCCGCCTATATTGGTGCACTCGACAAGCACTTGCATGCGGTATTACAGCCGGGAGTGTGTTTATTCGAAGACGGAGGCTGGAAAATCTCTTCAACCAGCAATAATAGCTGGCTCAGTAAAATCTATCTCTCCCAATTCATCGCTCGTTGCATTCTGGGACTGGAATGGGAGGAACGTGGAGCAGCAGCGGATCGTGCTCACGTAGCTTGGCTTACCCATCCGGAGTTGTCGATTTGGAGCTGGAGCGATCAGATTATTTCCGGTGAGATCACAGGCAGTAAATATTATCCGCGTGGCGTTACAGCGATTTTGTGGTTGGATGAGAAATAAGAGTAGATAATTTCAATAAGTAGAAACGGAATATGCAAAAATACTAAGAGGGGGGCTACCCCTCTTTTTTGCTGTTTCGACGTATAAAACTTTCGAATCTGAGAGGAAATTAATATAGCTTTTACAGCTCATTGACGCGGAGCGTATATAGGCTTGTTATATTGAGGGGAAAAGGGGGATGAAATATGAGAGAAATGGAAGAATCGTCCTTTACCGCTACCCAGCCTGTTCTTGCAAGCGATACTTATGGTTGGGATAAGCTTCAGGTTTCACAATGGTATAGTCCGCAGCAAGCTTTCACCCCGTCCTCGGAGTCAAAATATTTAATTGGGATTCACTGCACAGCCTACTACGAAAACTATTACACCATTCATATTACCCCTTGTAATGAGAGCCTTCTTTGCCCTTGGGGCAGAACCTCGCTCTATTTTTTGAAAATTGAAATTACACCAGCGGTCATCGAAGAGATTGCTCGTGAATCAGGTTATCTGAAGGAAGGCCATATCCAATTGGACCGCAAATTTCATGTGAAGGATTCCAAGCTGCTGCAATTAGGACTTTGGATGCTAGAGGAATTGCAGAATGGCGGTGCCAAAGGGAAAATATACAGCGACTCTTTATCGAATATGTTAATTATTCACTTGTTACAACACTATTCTTCTGTGATCCCCCAGCACTCAAATAGTAAAACTCCCGCCAACCAAGAGATATTTCAGGTCATCCAATTTATGCGTGAACGGTTGGAAGATGAGATTCAACTGACTGATCTCGCAACTATGGCTAATATGAGCCAATCACATTTTATTCGGATTTTTAAACAACAGACAGGATATACCCCCCATAACTATTTAATCCGGCTGCGAATCGAACGCTCTAAATTTCTTATTCGTTCCGGGAAAATTGGGTTGAAGGAAATTGCATCTCAGGTGGGTTTCGCCGATCAAGGACATTTTACTAGATTGTTCAAACGAGAAACTGGCCTAACCCCAAAGCTGTATGCGAATCAAAGCTCCTCCAAGCCTAATCATATGGTTTATTAATTTTATTCTTGTAAATGAGAGTTTTATTCAAGGAATGAAGTGTTTTGTTCAATTAGTGAGCTGGAGCCAGCTTCTATAATAAGGTTGAAGTAAGGCGAACAAATGCCGGACTACAACCTTATTAGGAGGAGAGAAAACATGAGATTAAAAAGATTATTCAGTCTGATTTGCGCGGGGGTACTTACGACCAGTTCTTTATCTTTAGTAGCATCTGCCACACCTGTCGGACCGGATAACCTAGTAAACACCGAGGTAGAATCCAGTGCAGAGTCAACTTCAGCTTCAGGGATCACTGCTGGATGGCATGAAGTTTCCAAGCAAACCTTTTGGTTACTTGATGCTCTTGAAAGAGGACAAGGGGTGGCTACAGACGGAAATTCTTGGATCTTTAGTTCCTCGTACGGACTCTTGCGGACTGGACTTGATGGCAAATCCGTAAAAGCACGGAATGAATTGGCTATTCCTCTGGAGATTGCTTCCCAAGGTGGAGACCATATCGGTGATATTTCCTACTATAACGGTAAAATATACGCTCCTATTGAAGACGGCAAAAACTATCAGCATCCTTACATCGCCCTTTATGATGTGAACACTTTGAAATATACGGGCACATCCTATGCTTTGCCGCTGAATTTGCATATTGGCGGTGTACCATGGGTAGCGGTGGATGCCGCTCGCGGTCAGGTTTATACAGCTCAGTGGAGTAATGCCAGCGTCTTGAATGTGCTTAGCCTCGACGATATGCATGTAATCACAACCGTTCCACTTTCCCAAAGCATTGATCGAATTCAAGGTGCCGAAGTGTACAACGGTGTTCTATATGCCTCTACGGATAACGCGACCCAAACGGTTTACCGGATTGATCCGGAGACTGGAAACGTATCTGTGGCCTTTGATCGCAATCTGCCTAGTGGTACTGAAGCTCAAGGAATTGCTGTATTGCCCACCGCAGATGGTGCACAGCTTCATATTCTTGATGTAGGCTCAAATCGTATTAGTGTGAACTTTCGCCATTATGCATTCTAATTCAAATCCAAGCGAAAAAAGGGGCTAACAGAAATGCTAAAGCAATCCAAAACCATTCTAACGTTATTATCCGTTTCTATGCTGGCAGTAGCGGGCTGCGGTCAAGCTAATAACAGTTCAGTTGAAGCCAAAGCGGAAGCTAATAACGCTCAGCCTACAGCAATCGCAGCAACTCCTGAATCCACCGAGACTCCAGCTACTAAGCCGGTGGAGATTACATTTTATTATCCGGTTAATGTGGGTGGTCCTCTTACTAAAGTAATCGATGGGATGGCTAATACATTCATGGAACAGCACCCAGAGATTAAAGTTAATCCCGTGTACACAGGCAATTACGGTGATAATACCGTAAAAATTCAAGCGGGTGTACAAGCTAAGCAGCCACCGGATGTAGCGGTCATGATGTCAACAGAGCTATACAGCATGCTCGATATGAATGCGATTATTCCGCTGGATGATTATATTGCGAAGGACAAGGACATTCAAATGGAAGACTTTTATCCCGCCTTTGTGGAGGATACTCAGTCTGAAGGTAAAACGTACAGCCTGCCCTTTCAGCGAAGCACGATTGTTATGTATTACAACAAAGAAATGTTCAAAGCCGCAGGACTTGATCCAGAGAAGCCACCTGCTACATGGGATGAGCTTGTAACTTATGCTGAGAAGCTGAACAAAGACGGTCACGTGGGGCTGGAAATTCCGGGCAATGATGATTCGTATTGGATGTTTCAAATGCTTGCTCGGCAAAATGCGTCTGATCCGAAGCAAAACATAATGTCCTCCGATGGCAAAAAAGCGATGTTTGATACACCGGAGAATGTGGAGGCATTGCAATTCTGGTTGGATTTGTCCCATAAATATAGGGCGATGCCGGAAGGTGTTATTGATTGGGCCACGGTTCCAACGGATTTCATTCAAGGTAAAACAGCCATGATGATGCATACAAGCGGCAACTTAACCAACGTAAAAAATAATGCGAAATTCGAATTCGGCGTAGCGTTCCCACCTGCACAAAAGCAATATGGATCACCCACTGGTGGCGGCAATCTGTATATTTTCAAGGACACATCTCCTGAAAAACAAGCAGCAGCTTGGGAATTCGCCAAATACATGACGGCTTCGGAACAGGCGGCCCTCTTCAGCAGCTCATCCGGTTATGTTGGCGTAAGAAAGTCCGCTTATGATACAGATGAAATGAAGAAATATACGGCGGATTTCCCGCAAGCATTGGTTGCAAGAGACCAGCTGGAATATGCTTTCCGGGAATTATCCACTCATAATCATGGTAAAGTATCGACGGCAATAACGAATCAAATTCAAGCGGCATTGGCAGGAGAGATTGATGCAGCGGGTGCGCTCAAAAAAGCGCAAGCAGAAGCAGATCAGGCATTAGCTCCCTTCAATAAGTAATTATTAAGGTATAGGGTACGCCAGAACAGACTGGTAACTTGTTCTGGCGTCATTCCTTTATTCAATAATCGTAACAACCTTTAACAGGGAAGGATTGAATGGTATGAATGCCGGATGGACTGAGAGGCTTAGACGAAACGGATTCGGCTGGGGACTTGTGTTGCCTTCGCTGCTCTTTCTTTGCTTGTTTACTTATTACCCTATGTTTAAATCCCTTTGGCTCAGCTTTTATGAGAAAAACTTAGCGACTCCTGAGCCTTTGTTCGTAGGTTTTGACAATTACGCTAATCTATTGCATGACCATGTTTTTTTGAAGGTGTTCAGTAATAATATATGGTTCGCCCTTGGTACAGTACCAACCTCAATAGTTTTGGCTTTCTTGATGGCACTGTTTGCCGACAAGGCGATAAAAGGGCGGGGACTGGCACGTCTTTCCTTTTTCTATCCGAATATGATCCCAATGATCGCGGTGGCGAACATTTGGTTGTTTCTGTATACCCCTCATTTTGGGCTTTTCGCCAGATTGGCTTCTTGGATTGCAGATCAGCCTGTGAATTTACTGGGAACACCTGATACGGTGATGGGCGCATTAGTGATCATGATGATTTGGAAAGAAGCCGGATATTTTATGATTTTTTATTTAGCAGGAATGCAGCAGATTCCTAAGGATTTATATGAAGCGGCTGCTGTAAGCGGAGTCGGTACGTTTACTTCCATTCGTAGAATCACAATTCCACTCACGATGCCGACTACATTGTTCGTGGCTGTTGTGGCGATAACGAATTCCTTTAAGCTGGTTGACCATCTCTGGATTATGACAAAAGGCGGCCCGAACAATGCAAGCAACCTGTTGCTTTATTATATCTACGAGACAACCTTTAATTTCTACGATCAAGGAATGGCTGCATCGATGACGGTAATCATGATTGTGCTGTTGCTTCTGATTTCCTCTTTGCAGTTTTTTGGCTGGGATCGGAAAATTCATTATGAATAGGAGGTGGAATCCGTGGAGGATAATCCATTAAAGCTGCCCTTAGTATTAAGGCAGAATACACGTAAAGCTATAGAAGAGGAGCGCATGTTGAACTCAGAAAAAACGAAGCGCCGAATCCAGCAGATACTGTGGCATGCGGTTGGATTTACTTTTGCCGCGGTCTGGATCATTCCCTTCCTATGGGTGGTCAGAACGGCCTTTTTACCCAAAGACGTTGCTATCGGTTCGGGCTGGTCTTGGAGCTGGACGTTTGAGAATCTGATTCATGTCTGGAATGGAGCACCTTTTGGACGGTTTTTAATGAATACATTGCTGGTGTGCGGTGTTGTTCTTGCTGTGCAGCTGGTTACGATGACGATGGCTGCTTATGCGTTCGCGCGGGTACGTTTCTTCGGAAAAGATCTGCTATTCATGTTATTTTTAGTGCAAATTATGGTGCCACCGGATGTTCTTATCTTTTCCAACTATCAGGTGTTGAATGAAATGGGTCTGCTGGATACCAAGCTAGGGATTATGCTGCCTTACTTTGCTTCCTCCTTTGGAGTGTTTCTCTTAAGACAATCCTTTAAGCAATTACCCTATGAGCTCGATGAAGCTGCCCGGGTGGAAGGCGCCTCACGGCTGCATATTCTTTCCAGAATCTATGTCCCACTGTCACGCCCGATTTATGTGTCCTTTGCTATCGTGTCGGTCAGCTTTCATTGGAATGATTTCTTGTGGCCCCTTATTGTAACCAATTCGGAGGAGAATCGCTTATTAACCGTAGGTTTGGCGATGTTCGCAAAAGCCACGGAAGCTGGTGCACAGTGGTCGGATGTCTGCGCGGCTACGCTAATTGTTTCGGCACCCTTAATGATTGGATTCTTATTGTTCCAGCGGCAAGTGATAGGAAGTTTTATGAGCTCTGGCATTAAAGGTTAGGAGGAGGCATTTATGAGGCTGGCGATTATCGGAGACTTACATTATCCGGACGAATTGTTAAACAACAAGGTTTTGATTAAAGAAGCACGAGATGCTTTTTATGAGCAATTTATGAATCTGTTTTTGTCCATCCCAGCCGATTATCATATTTCTGTAGGAGATATGGTGCATGCAGGAGAATTTAGCGAATTTAATTATATTCTGGGTAAGATTAAGGACAGCAAGTATCCTAGGCGGTTTCTACATGTTCTTGGCAATCATGATACGTACACTTATCCTAAGCAAGAAATCCTTTCCGTCACCCGGCAGCAGCGATACAGTGTTATTGAAGAGACGAATGCGATCATTATTTTGCTGGATACCGCACGGGAAAATCGTGACGATTGGAGCGGAACACTTGATGATGAACAGCTAGCCTGGCTCGAAGCACAAATGAAGCGGACTACAGATAAGCCACTATTCGTCTTTGGCCATCATCCCCTGTATAATACGACCGCTAGATCAACCGAACCGATGATGTCACTGGATCCCAGTTTGGATATTTGGCCGATATTGAAGCAGTGGCAAGGTGTGGGTTTTTATTTTAACGGCCATAATCACGTACATTCCATCGTTAGACAAGACAACTGGCATTTCATTCAAACGGCCTCCATTCTGGATATTCCTGCTGCTCGAATTCTCACTGTGCTTGAAGATGAGATCCGGTTAGAAATGGTGAGTCTGGCGAGTGAGCAATTGAGTAAATGGTCTTCATTATTTACCTTCAGCATTTTTGATTATGAAAAATATCCGCAGGCTGAAGGGGAGGCGAGAGATCAGGAACTAATCATAAATCGACTTCAAAGGGACAGAAAGCAGGTGGACCAGCAATGAATCGCCAGCCAGTAAGATTAGCTATCGTAGGCGGGAATCGTGGGGCCAGTTTTATGAATGCACTATACTCTCTATCGGATCGGATACATCTGACCGCCACTTGTGACTTGAATGAGTGGGTTCTTAATCAATGGAAAGAGAAATTTCCGGACATCCGAACATATCGGGATTATCATGAAATGTTAAAAGATTCGGCAATCGATGCGGTGTTTATCTTAAGCCCCATGCATTTGCATGCCAGACAATCTATTGATGCTTTAAAAGCGGGTAAGCATGTCCTAAGCGAAGTGATTTCGATCCAATCTTTAGAGGAAGCTTGGGAGCTTATCGAAACTGTTGAACAAACTGGACTTAAATATATGATGTCTGAAAATTACTGCTTCTCGCGCTCCAATCTGACGATTAAACATATGGCGGATCAAGGCATGTTCGGTGAAATTACTTATCTGGAAGGCGGATACATCCATGATTTGCGTCATTTGACTCATCATCCGGATGGATCTCTGACTTGGCGGGGGCAATTACATCAGCAGTATAACGGGATCAATTATCCGACGCATTCTATAGGTCCAGTTGCCCAATGGATTAATCTCAATAAGCCTGATGGAGATCGGTTAAAGAGCATCTCGACTTTTGTTTCTAAATCAAGATCTTTACAATATTATTTTGGAGAGCATTATGGAAAAGATCATCCGGCAGCGCGTGAAGGTTTCTGGCGGCAAGGTGACAGTGCGGTTGCGGTCATCCAAACGGAAAAGGGTGTACTGATTGAGCTGCGTGTAGATTGGAGCTCTGTACGACCTCATAACAAAACTCATTATTTGCTGCAAGGAACTGAAGGGGCGTATAATACGGGCCGCCATCAGCAAGAAGAAGATTTGATCTGGTTCAGGAATCTTTCGCCCAAAAATATAGAAGATGGAGAGGAATTGTGGGAGCCGCTAAGCAGCTATCAGCCACTTTATGATCATCCAACATGGAAAAAATGGGGCGAATACGCTGCTGGGACGAAACATGGCGGAGGTGATTTTATGGTGCTTGAAGAATTCATTTCCGCGATTCAGGAGGATCGAACCCCTTCGGTGGACGTATATGATGCCGTTACTTGGAGCTCTGTGTTTACATTGTCTATGGAATCAGTAGAGATGGGTGGGAAAGTTGTAGCTTTTCCTGATTTTAGATCGAAGGTGAGAATTTGACGGTGGAACAGGCGCTTTCCAAACTTGTAATGAAAAAAGAAACACTGTCGGACTTGCCTGCTTTTCAATGTCCTGCCGGGTATCAACTTACGTCCTTCCAGCCGGAGGATGAGCGAAATTGGGAGGATCTTATCCGTCATTCTTTTACAAGAGAAGTTAAATTTGCAGATAAAATCAGTGCTCATGTGCCGTTTTATTCTGATCGCTTGTTGTTCATTTGCCGCGGGGATCAGCCTGTAGCGACAGCTACGGCCTGGGAATTAAGCAGTGGAGACCATAAGAGCTGGTACTTGCATATGGTTGGAGTGCTTCCGGAATATTCTGGCAAAGGTCTCGGTTATGCTGTAAGTCTTGCTGTTTTGCACAAAATAAGAGAATCAGGTGGAGCGGCAGCCTCTTTAGAAACCGATGATTTCAGACTGCCCGCCATCCGTATTTATTTGAAATTAGGATTTCAGCCGGTGTACTTAGACGATAGTCATCCTGGAAGGTGGGAACGAATCCTACAAAGGCTTTGATTTTGATAATGATAAATGCTAGGGATTAGGGGGGCTATACGCCTCCTTATTTCATTCTGGCACCTACGGAAGAAACTTGATTCAAGAATTAACTTGTCGGTTGGTTTAATTGCTGCTATAGTCATACTGACTTATTAAACGCGTTTAATAAGTCAGTATGACTATAGGTGAGAGGTGGGAGAGCCATGGCGAGTGAGAAACGACTTCCTTCACAGCAAATGAAATCTGAAATTATCCGAAATATTCGAACAGCATTAGTAGAACTAGGAAAAGCAACGAAGGCAGAGTTAAGCCATAAATTGCAATACAGTTTCCCAACGATAAGTAAATTTCTAATGCAGATGGAAGAGGCAGGGGAAATAACGGTCAGCGGTCTGGATGAGTCAAGTGGGGGAAGAAGGGCAATAAGATACACCTATAATCCGAATTATCGGTTAGGGATGGCTATTTTTTTGGAAAAAAATGAAACCAATTATACCATCTATAATTGCATTGGTGAGGTAATCAAAGAAGGGAGTTTGCCCAGTATTCTTGAGGAAGATGTTAGTAAACTGGTCATGCTTATTGAAGATGAAAAAAAGGCCAATCCTAAAATTCATTCTGTGGCTATTGGAGTTCCAGGTGCGGTGAATCATGGGCAGATTTTTCTGATTCCGGGTTATGAGAAATATCAGAATTTAGATTTGAAAAGACACATAGAAGATCAACTATCTATTCCGACAATCGTGGAAAATGATATGAATGCTGCTGTAATCGGCTATATGACGCAACGAAATTTGAAAGAAAATATATCTCTAATGTATCTGTATTTAGGGAAAAATGGTCCGGGGGCTGGGATCGCGGTCAATGGTGAAATCGTGCGAGGAAAGACGTTTTTTTCAGGAGAAGTTCAATTTTTGCCACAGTATGATCATAAAAATTTCATAGAGGCATTAACTGAAGATTCTAGTGGATCAAATATGCAATCGAATCATAGTGTGGATGCGATTAGTCGATTAGTGGCTACTATGACTTCTATTTTGAATCCGCATTATATTATTTTTTGTGAGGATGAATTAGCTCCAGCCATGCTTAATCAAATCTATGAACGAAGTGCCACATACGTTCCGAAGGAGCATCTTCCAGCGTTAGCGGTAAGTCACTTGAAGCGTGATTATCTGAATGGATTACAAAGTCTTGGATTAGGCTTATTAGTTTCACAACAAATAGATGAGAACAATTAAGGAGATAACTATGGCAACTTTTTTTCTTATTATTATTTATTTAGCATTTATTAGCTTGGGATTGCCGGATTCATTGCTTGGCTCCGCTTGGCCAGTGATGAGAATGGACTTAAATGCTTCATTAGGTACGGCTGGAATTCTTTCGATGGTTATTGCAGTAGGGACAATTGTTTCCAGTTTAATGAGTGGTGTTATCCTTAAACGTTTTGGTACAGGGAAAGTGACTCTTATTAGTTGTATCATGACAGCTGTAGCGTTGTTTGGTTTTGCAGGGTCACCTTCGTTAGTCTGGTTAATTATTGCTGCAATTCCACTCGGTTTAGGTGCGGGATCTGTAGATGCCGGATTAAATAGTTATGTGGCTACGCACTATAAAGCCCATCATATGAGTTGGTTACACTGCTTCTGGGGAGTGGGCGCCACGCTGGGTCCTATTATTATGGGCTCTTTTATCTCTGGAGAAGGGCTATGGCGGCAAGGTTATCTTACGGTTGCTTACATACAATTGAGCTTAGTTATTATTCTATTCGTTACACTGCCTTTATGGGATAGAGTGGCTGGGAGTAATAACCACCAGCATGCTGAAAGTGATCTTGAGTTCAATCATCCGGAGCAAGAGCATGTCGCAGAGAACACAAAACCATGGAAATTAAGAGGGGTAAAGCTAGCAATGTTAACCTTTTTATTTTATTCTGCCATCGAAACGAGTATGGGGTTATGGGGGAGCAGCTTTCTTGTAAACATTAAAGACATTCCTGCATCAACTGCAGCGACATGGGTATCGTTTTTTTATCTAGGGATTACCTTTGGTAGAATGGTGACGGGTTTCATTACTTTTAAAATGAGTAATAAACAGCTAATTCGATATGGTCAGCTCATTGCTTTAATTGGTACGGTGCTGTTAGTATTGCCGCTTCCAACTATAGTTTCACTTGTAGGATTTATGATCATAGGTTTAGGGTTAGCCCCCATTTTTCCGTGTATGCTACATGAAACCCCTGTACGATTCGGGAAGAAACATGCTCAGTCGATTATGGGCTTTCAGATGGCAACTGCTTATACCGGCACCACGCTGATGCCGCCTTTTATCGGCTTATTAGCTTCGAAATTCACGCTCGGTATTTTTCCTGCGATGATCGTTTTTTTCGCCATCGTTATGCTCTTGTGTACAGAAAAGCTTAATCAATACTCAGCAAAAGTAAATGTCGGTTAAATTTGAATTGAATATATTACGGACTAACCCTTCATATATATAGCTATAGGAGGGGGGAGCTGTAAATGTGGTTGTTAATTATTATAGGTGTTGGATGTCTCTCCGGTTTTATATTGTTTAGAAAGAATATATTGGCCGCTGATCACGAACATTTTCAAGGACCGGAGAAATTGTCCATCATCATCCCCGCAAGAAATGAAGAATATAATCTGCGTTTTCTGCTCGACTCACTCCAGCTCCAAACCGTTACTCCCTATGAAATTATTGTTGTGGATGACTTCTCAGAGGATCGGACCAAGGAAATTGCCGAAAGCTATGGAGTTAAGGTTATTGCGAACAGCAGTCTCCCTGAGGGATGGACGGGCAAGAGCTGGGCAGTATGGAATGGGTATTTACAAGCCTCGGGCGATATTTTTGCTTTTCTGGATGCAGATATCCGGTTAAAACCTAACGCTCTGGCCTCATTATTAAAAGCAAGGGAGCTAGCGAAAGGCGTCATTTCGGTAGTTCCTTTTCATCATACAGAAAAGCTGTTTGAGAAACTTGCCTTAATCATGAATATGCTGGGGATCTTCACATTCACCTCTGTTTTTGAAAAGAATAACGCCAAAAAAGGTTTATACGGTTCGTGTATTCTAGCTTTAAGGCAGGATTATGAAAAGGTTAATGGCCATCAAAGCATTAGATCTGAAGTGCTGGATGATTTGTCTTTAGGAGAGAAGTTTATCGCGGCAGGTGTTCCCATTAGAAATTTTATCGGTTATGGCTTAGTATCTTTTCGTATGTATCCGAAGGGGATAAAAAGTGAAATTGAAGGCTTCAGTAAAGGGGCTGTCTTAAGCACCTCAACGTTAAGCCCGCGGACGATTATTCCAATTGCACTTTGGGTGGTCGGGCTCATCATCTCAGAAACCGTGTTTATTTTTGCGAATACTTCCTGGGGATTGCCGTTACTTTTTGGTTATCTCCTTTATATGTTCCAGCTCTTTTATTTTATTAAATATGTAGGGGTTTTTGGCATCGTCATTCCAGTATTTCACGTGGTTGCTACTCTTTTCTTTATCTTGATTATGCTTTATTCGATATATCAGGTCGTTTTTCTGAGGCATGTAAGCTGGAAAGGAAGGCAAATCCAGGTGGGAGGCCATAGGGACTAATGATCATATTGTGGGTCGCGGGTTTATTCTTGTCGGGATCTCTTATGTTTTCCTATTGGCTTGGGCTGGCGCGTAAAAAGAATTTAAAGGTCATAGGCGATGGTAATCCGGGGGCTTTGAATCTATGGAAGTCATCTGGCTATAAATTCGGAATTTTTGGGGTGTTGTTGGATTTTTTAAAAGGATATCTGCCTCTTTTATGGGTAATGGAAAGTCATTATAGTCAGGGTTATTTCATTATTCCGCTAGCCTTAGCTCCTATTGCCGGTCATGCCTTCTCCCCATTTCTTAAAGGAAAAGGAGGGAAGGCGATCGCCGTAACCTTTGGGGTATGGAGTGCGTTGACAGGATTCAAAGCCTCTTTAGCGTTAGCAGTCATCCTGGCAGTGTTGAAAGTGCTCAGCAGCGGGTACAAAAGCAGAGGAAATTCACCTGTCTCGGATGGTGTGCAAGTGGTTAGCGGAATGCTGCTCCTTTTTGTCTATTTGTGCATCAGTAAGTGGTCTGCTCCTATCCTGTGGGTATGGCTTGGGAGCTTTGTGATCCTAGTATATACGCACAGGTTAGAATGGATTGCATGGGTGAAGGAATATTTAAAAAGAGAGCGGGGGCATTGAAGTTACTTACTTCATCGTGATAGATGTTTCGTATAGGTTTAATAAACAGGTTTCCAGCGATTAATTTCGGGGAAGCCTGTTTTTTTTCGGTTTTATAAGATGCGTTATCTTTAAACAGAAGATTTTATAATGGCTAAAGTTGGTGCATTTTAGTATCTTTAATTATAAATGCTTTCAATTTAGAACGTTACAGAGATAGGGTTATGAACTAAAGGGGGGCTTGTGATGAAGATCGGCGGCAGACTAAGAAATGGAGGCACATGGTTTACCCATCTGATTTTTTCATTCACATTATTAGCCGTTGTTTTAATCGGACTTGTGGGCAGTTATCTGTATGTTCAGGCTAATCGCTTAATGGTGGATGAGATTGCCAGAGACAGTAAGCAACGACTGATGACCTCAAGTGATTTTGTGGAGAATACGCTGCTGCAAAAATACGAAAATAGTATCCGCAACCGCGCAGTGTCTACCTTGTCGTTAGAGAATCAGTCTATGCTGAATTATTTACTGGACAGTGAATGGGAAGGAAATACGAGCAGAATATTAGCTTTTCGCAAGGATCTCGAAATTTTCAAGCTTACTAATGAAGGCGTTTACAAAATATCCGCATACTTCGAGAAAGGAAATTATATCATCGATAACAGCCAATTTTATTCGAAGCTGGACAATTCTCCAGATGCTTCCTTCTTGAAAACTTCAGTGGCACCAGCCTTAAACCGCTGGACTTATAGAACGTTATCAGATGAAGAAGAGGTATTGACTTACGCAATCGCCCTTCCCTATGGTGCTTTATCAAAGTCATCAACCGGCACTATGTATATTGACGTTAGCTTAGAATACATCAATAAAATGATTTCCAGCACGATGAGCTCGCCGATGGAAAAGCTGTATGCTTTTGATGAAAAGGGCAGCCCTATTATCCATACGGGCTCGAACGTCGAAGAGGGGCTTAAGACTGCTAAGCAATGGATGGAGTCAGCGGGGAACAATAAGGAAATTCATTATAATAAACGCGACAAATATGTGTTGTCTTTTAAAAATGACCAAACCTCGAATAATCAATGGAAATACGTATTAATACGGCCTATGAATTCATTTGTATCCTCATCAAAGCAGCTGAAGAGTCAAATATTTGTCAGCTGTATTCTAGTATTGTTAATTGGGCTTCTATTCGCTTATTTGATCTCCAAACGTGTATATGTTCCGATGAAGAAGCTTGTAAACAATGTTCGCAGCTTTTATCATCCAGGCACCGTAAACTATGAGCAAAATGAGTTCGCTATTATTGATAGTACTATCTCAAAGCTAGGTCAAAAAATCGAAACCTTAGAATCTAAAGCTAAAGTGAATGAACTAAAAAATCTGGTATTAGGTGCAGGCATTGGCTCGGATTACTACGATTATTTACCTTTGCAATGTCATTATATGACTAGCTATATTCGTATAACCAAGGGAGATTGCGAGCAATTCAGGGCTTTTTATGAACAGCATGCTGCCTATAGCTTTTATAAATTCGTCAGCTTAAATACCCAGGAAGCGGCGCTTATCTATTTCAGTGAGTTGAATAAGGATCACGATGAGCTGGAGCTTTTATTATTGAAGGAGCTGGAGCTTATAAAAAATGGGTTACCCGAGCAAATACACTTTGGAGCGGCGCTTGGATCGAAGGTTCAGGCACCTGAAGAAATCCCCTTTTCGTATCAAAATGCCTTACATGCCTATCGATATCGGTTTATCTATGGTTCGGAAGCTATTGTGCTGTATTCACATATCCCGCTTAATGATGTTACGCCACACTTATTCTCTTTTGATCTTTATAAAAATGCATTAAAGGCAGGCAATGACGTTACGATGAACAGGTTTATGGATGATTTCCAGAGGGTCATGGAGAAAGGTGATGTCCAATTGGAGACGGTTGAGTTAGGCCTGCTTCAGTTGGTTACGGTCCTGTATCAGACCATTATTGAGCTTGATCTGCAACAAATCGTTTCACCTTCCAGTCTGTTCGATGAGTTCAAAAAGGAGACGTTGGCCGAAACACTTGATTCCATTCGTGATTTATCAGCACAAATTACAGCTTATATTCAAGAGTCAGGTAATCACGCACATACAGAGATCATTCATAAATTAAAAATCTTTATCGATGATAATATTCAAGAGGATTTATCGCTAAATAAATTATCTGAGGTTGCTTCGTTGGCGCCCTCGTATATTTCTACCTTGTTCGGAACCGTTATGAATGAATCATTCACTGAATATGTAACCCGAGTGCGGTTGGAAAAGGCGGCTGATTTATTAAGAGAAAATAAGCAGCTGTCCGTGGCTGAGATTTCTGCTCAGGTGGGTTATCGTAACCCGCAATATTTTCACAACAAATTCAAAACACGTTACGGAGTTACACCGGTCCAGTATAGGAACGCAGGCAATGCAAACAAATCGAGTCATTCAAGTGCATAATTCTCTAATCCATGTGGAAAAGGCAATCGTCTCGCGATTGTCTTTTCTTTTGTTCGAAAAATTATAGCCCCAATACGAAGATAATTTACTGATTTTAATGAATTTACAATAGAAAAAGCGCTTACAATGCCCTAACGTAAGGGGTGTTCAGACACAGTCTTAACGCAAAATCGTATTCGGAAGGAGAAAACAACTATGAACCCGGCAAGCACTGCTGGCATTCAAAAACAGGGAGAGAATCTTAAGCCGAAAGTCTCGAGGTGGACACATACTTGGCGCCAATACAAAAAAAACAAATATTTATTCTTATTACTAGCTCCCGTGATCATCTGGTATACCGTATTTGCTTATGGCCCGATGTATGGCATTCAACTGGCTTTTAAAGATTATTTTATTCGTGATGGAATTTGGGGAAGTCCTTGGGTCGGCTTTAAGCATTTCGAATATTTGTTCACAGCTTCACCCGACTTTTGGAAAATTATTAAGAACACGCTTATTATCAGTTTTTACCATATCATTTTTGGTTTTCCTGCACCGATTATATTGGCGCTGTTATTTAACGAACTTAGGTTTTCCTTCTTCAAGAAGGTTGCACAGACGATATCCTATTTACCCCATTTCTTATCCTGGATCGTTATTGGAGGGATATTGATCACTTTGTTATCTCCGAATTCGGGTGTGGTCAATTATATTATTCAGTGGCTCGGCTTTGATCCCATTTACTTTTTAGGCAGCGAGAAATATTTCCGCTTTACGCTCGTTATGTCAGGAATATGGAAGGAAATCGGCTGGGGAACGATTATATACTTAGCTGCATTAGCAAGCATCGATTCCCAAATGTACGAAGCTGCAGTTCTGGACGGTGCTAATCGCTGGAAACAAACGTTATTTATCACCATTCCTTCGATCCTGCCGGTAATTGCTATTCTGCTTATTCTTCGGGTAGGGAGTGTGCTGGATGCTGGCTTCGATCAAGTCTTAACACTTTATTCACCAGCTGTTTATGGGGTGGCGGATACGTTAGATACTTATGTGTACCGGATAGGTCTGCAAAACTTTCAGTTCAGTCTCACGACGGCTGTTGGATTATTTAAAAATGTGGTGGGTCTTATCCTGGTGTTATTTGCTAACTTCATCACGAAAAAAATGGGGCAGGAAGGCCTTTATTAATGAATGTATGTAAGGAAGGAGTAACTACAATTGAAGCTATCCACTGGTGAAAAAGTATTCCAAGTCTTTCTAATCCTATTTGTAATCATTCTTTGTATTACGATGATTTATCCCTTCTTGCATGTGCTCTCTATATCATTTAGCACACCTGCGGAAGCCCTTCGGCCGGGAATTCATTTCTATCCTAAAGAAGTTTCCTTTTTTGCTTGGAAGCGTGTACTGACAACAGATACAGTCTGGCAAACGATGGGGAATACGGTTTTTCGCACAGTTGTAGGAACGGCTCTCACACTGGTGTTTCTGTCACTGGGAGCATATCCGTTGTCGCGCAAATATTTGCCGCACCGGGGATTTTATACAATGTTCATTGTCGTAACGATGTTTTTTGGTGGCGGCCTTATCCCTACCTATCTGCTAATCAAAAGTCTGGGACTTATAAATTCGTTATGGGTTTATATTGTCCCCGGCCTGCTCAGCACGTTTAATCTTCTGCTCCTGCGAAATTTCTTTATGGGTATACCGGAGGAACTGGAGGATTCAGCTAAAATAGATGGGGCTAATGATATGCGGATCTTATTTACGATTGTTATTCCGCTGTCGAAGCCTGTGCTAGCAACATTAGCCCTATGGACTGCAGTAGGGCACTGGAACGCTTGGTTTGATGCAATGTTATATATGCAGGATCAATCAAAGATTGTACTGCAGCTCTTCTTAAGACGGCTTGTTATTTCAGCCGAAGGAGATCCGATGTTACCACTTCCTACTAATGAGCAGGCTCCTGAAATGGTTAAAGCGGCGATTATTATGTTTACAGCGCTGCCTATATTAATGATCTATCCATTCCTGCAACGTTTCTTCGTCAAAGGAATTATGGTTGGATCACTTAAGGGTTAGAAGGCTCAGAACGGTTTAAACAGTCCGCTATATCCGCGAGCTGTCTAAATATATAGATGAACTAGAAAAGGGAGGAAATAAAAGAATATGAGGCATACATCCAAGAAATGGTTGGAAATTGCTGCGATAGCCCTATCGGCTTCACTTGTCATGAGTGGTTGCGGCGGGAATGCGGCGAATAATAACACTAACGAAACGAAGCCGACGAACCAAGGTCAAGGGGGAACATCAGCAGCTGAAGCTCCGATTGAAATTATTTGGGCGAACAACTTTAATACGCCAGAAGAAGACGGTAACTATGTGCAAACCGAGCTTGAGAAGAAATTTAATGTAAAAATCAAAAATATTAAATTGGAACGTGGAACTTGGAAAGAACAATTTTCGGTGCTTCTAGCTTCTGGAGATATTCCTGATATCTTCCCGGTCGATGCAAATGAAACGGATATGGTGCAATGGGCAGATCAAGGGATTATTGCGACGATTGATAAGGCTGAAATTGAATCCCTGATGCCGAAATATGCAGCAGCATTGGATTCGGTTGATTCCGGGGCATGGGGCGTAGGCTTATACAACGAAAAAAACTGGGGGATCCCGAAAATTTGGCCAGGTGGTCTTGATGGATTTATTCCGGGCTATAATGAAGCCTGGCTGAAAAATATTGGCTACTCAGAACCACCCAAGACACTGGAAGAGCTTGAGGATGTACTCACCAAATTTGTTAATGAAGATCCGGACAAAAATGGGAAAAAGGATACTTACGGCTTAATCGGCCGCGGCAAGCTTCCAGAGCAATTGTTCACAAGTGTCTTCTCAGCATTTGCTGTTTCCCCTTATCAGTTCAAAAAGGATGCTTCCGGGAACGTAGTTTATGGAGGCATTACAGAAGAGACGCGATCAGCTTTGGCGTTATTGAGCAAATGGTACAAAGCAGGTCTGATTGATCCTGAATTCATAACTAGTGATAATAACGAAATCAATATTAAATTTGCTGACCAAAAAGTGGGTATGGTGGATAACGGGAAGTGGGGCAATTTTTATAAAGAATCTGGGTTTGTCGCAAAACCTGGTCTAGAGAAAGGTCAAATATTCGTGCCTGGCAAGCCGTTTACAGCTCCAGATGGCGTTGCTTATTCTTTCGCGTATGGTGCAAGACAGGCGCCAGTATTGTTCGGTGTTCAACTCGAAAAGGATGAGAAGAAACGTCATAAGATTATGGAAATTCTCGAATATGTGTCTACGGATTCCGAAGGTTTTCTGCTGACAGGTTTCGGTCAATTGGGTGTGAGCTATGATATGGAAGGGGACCTTGCCATTCCAAAAGCGGATGAAGAGGTTAGTGCTCCGAAGATGGGAGCGGGCAATTTCTATAATCCACTTAGCTCCACAGACACTTCAATGGAAAAACATACGGTAAAACAAGAATTGCTGGATTTGAGAGACAAGATCACTCCAGGTGTCATACCATTGCTTGATGTACTAGGCCCAGCGGTATTGACAAGCAAACCCAAGTATTGGGGCAATCTGAAGACGTTGCAAGATACGTTTGTTATCAAGGCGATTACAGGAGAAGCGAACACGGGTAAAGATTTTGATAATTTCAAGGATAGCTGGCTAAAAGCCGGAGGTCAGGAAGTAACGGATGAGGTAAATAAAGTGCTGGCAGATCGTAAATAGCAGCGGGTCCGCTGATTAGTACTGGATGATAGGCTGGAGCAAAAGCTTGCTCCAGCCTATTTATTAAACCCTTAAGTGAGTTGATTTTAAGATAGCGGAGGTAGAAATGAGCGAATTAATTATTTATGAGCAGCCGAATGAAGCCCTGGGGAAAGACGATTTTACAGTGAGTGTACGAGAGCCTGGTGGGGTATGGCAATCTCTGTTTGTTTTTGAAGCAAAGGTGGATATGCATCAGGTTCGGTCGACATCGATGGTTTATTTTGATATGGAAGGCACGGTGGAGGTCTCTGTTCATTGTAATAACCGGCTGATTGAACAAGCAGTTATTCGCCCTTTGGCATCCCAAATCTCCTTTCAAATCGAAGAGAATACCCTTTTGTTTACATTGGAGCAGCCGTGTAAGCTTTCCATTGAAATCAATGGAGAACGTTTTAGTAACTTGCATCTTTTTGCCAACCCCTTGGAGACAGCCCCACCTAAACTTGATGCTGATAATGTAGTGCTTGTCCAACCAGGAATACATCAATTTGCGGCTATCGCAGAACAAGTTCAGCATTTGTCAGAAAGGGCTAACGGGGAGCGTCAGACGATATATTTTATGCCCGGGCTTCATCAATTCGAGAATCCAATGCTGCATATCCCTTCTGGGACCACCGTTTATATTGCCGGAGGCGCGATCCTTTGTGGATCCATAATGATTGACCATGCTGAGAATGTTGTTGTTCGTGGCAGAGGTGTTCTGTATTTGGCGGAGATGGAGAAAACCACTTATTTAAGAGGCGTTCAAATCCAGCATTCTGAACAGATTAAGATCGAAGGGATCATCACGCTTGATCCTCCGCATTACAGTATATATATCGGAGCGTCTAAGCATATTCGCATTCATAACTTCAAAGCTTTCAGTACACGCGGCTGGTGTGATGGAATTGATATGATGGCTAGCTCAAATGTGGATATTAATGATGTGTTCTTGAGAACTTCTGATGATTGCATTGCCATTTACGGCAGCCGTGGAGAGTATTATGGAGACTCACGCCATATCACGATTAAAGATTCCATACTCTGGGCGGACGTTGCTCATGCCATGCATGTCGGTATTCATGGTGATCACCAACATAATGGCGATTTTATAGAAAATATTTGGTTTGAAAATATCGATGTGCTTGAGCATCACGAGCCGCAGGAAAATTATTGGGGGGTTATGGCAATCTGTGCAGGGGACAACAATACCGTTCGTAAGGTTACTTTCAAAAATATCCGGGTGGAGGATTTTGAACTGGGGCAGCTGTTTGATGTCCGCGTTGTGTGGAATAAAACCTATAATCCGGTGCCAGGACGCTGTATCGAAAATATAGAGTTTAGCGATATCACCTACAATGGGAAGAATACCAATCCTTCCCGTATATTCGGCTATGACGAGGAAAGAGGTGTGAAGGACATTTATTTTTATAATCTCCAGATTAATGGAGAGGTTATTATCGACCTGAATAACAAACATTTTGTAGTGAATGAATTTGCCAGCGGTATTTATTTGCATTAAATCAGAGGATGTAAATGAATGGAGGAGAACAATGAATTCACTTAGAGGGCTACTCTTTGGAAAATCGCTTAAACGTATTTTTAGGATCACAGTTTCCTTAAGTTTGTTGGTAACGCTAGTGCCTTTATCGGCAGAAGGAGCCGCAGTAGAATCGACAGAGCTGTCGATAATTACGGATTACCAACCTGCCATTAATGAGGTTGTAGATGAAAGCGGATTCAAACATCCGGGTGTTGGCCTGACTAAGGATATTCTTGAGAATATTAGGACACAGGTACGGGCGCAAAAAGAACCCTGGATCACTTATTATAATCAAATGCTCCTGTCTCCGGCGGCTTCGAGGACGGTCACTTCTAATAATCAAAGTGGTGCGGATCCGTTGAAACCAGCGAGCGATGCTTTTAATAGCCAAGGCTTTAATTCAAGATTTATAGCGGATGGGTTGAAGGCTTATACACAAGCTCTATTGTATGTAATATCGGGTGATGAGGTTTACAGAGCTAATGCCATGCATATTATCCGGATTTGGTCACAGATGGACCCTGAGAAATACGTGTATTTTAATGATGCACATATTCATACAGGAATTCCACTTAATCGAATGGTTACTGCGGCGGAAATCTTAAGGTACACAAGTACTCCAACTGAAGAGCTGAAATGGACGGAAAAAGATGTCGCTGATTTTACGAATAATCTTATTAATCCGGTTATTGAAACGTTCCAACACACCAATGATCGTTTTATGAACCAGCATCTTTATCCGCTGCTTGGAGCTATGTCGGGTTATATTTTTACAGGAAATAAAGATAGGTACAATGAGGGAGTTGAATGGTTTACCGTCAATAAAACCGCTGTCGATCAGGGGCAAAATGGCGCGATAAAAGCTTTATTCAGATGGGTTGATACAAATATTGTAACAGGGGAAAAAGTTAATCCTCCCGTAGTTCAGCATGTTGAAATGGGCAGAGATCAGGCGCATGGCGCTGGGGATATAACGAATGTAGAGATTTTATCACGTTTATTATTGGCTCAGGAAACAAAAGTAGATCCGGTAGAGGGGACTGTTTCTAGTACGCCAAATGCGGTGGGTCCGTATGAATTTCTAGATCAACGGATATTAAAAGCTGCCGACTACTTTGCACAGTATATGATTGGCCATGATACACCATGGATTCCAGTGGCGGCACATACAGATGTAAATGGAAATCCAACGATTATCTATAAACACTTGGCTGGCGGTTACAGGGGGAGAATTGGCGGTAATGTCTATGACCTTTATTATTATTATAAATATACAGCTGGAATAAATATGGAGGTTGAAGCTCCTTATTTTAGCGAGATGTTTGCTAAGCGATTGCCTTTCTATTGGGAGTCTCCGGATGGAGGCGGGGATTATTGGCTGTACATTCCTAAAGAAGCAGAGGGCGAGGGTACGCTTAATTTGCCGAAGCTGATAACGAATCCAGATTTGAGAGAACTAGAAGACCGGTATACGAAGCTTGATGGTCACTCCACCACAAAACAAGAAGGAGACACTACTTACGTTGAAATTACCGCAACAGATGAGGGCAGTAAAATTGCTTTTGTGGGGGCAAGCAGCGGCGAACGAACCATTGCTTTTAAGATTCGGACTAATGGCATAGCAACCATGGAGGTGTTTGGCGATACCGTTACACTGCCTGATACAAAGGGGCAATGGAGGTATATCCAGTATGCGTTCAATGAGTTCCAAGGCTTCAGCGATCTTGTTTATTTTAATGTAAAAGGAAATGGGACAACAGTCGATATTGACCATATTAATTTAAAAGCTGGGGCACAGCTTACCCCTCCAGTATTTACATCAGGAAGAGCACCAGTATCTTTTTTTACCTATGAGGGATCTATAGCGGCAATTCAATTTGATTTCTCTGCGACAGACGCAGGTGCAACGGATGTTGTTGCCTATCAAGCGGATCAATTACCTGAGGGCGCATTGTTCAATGAAACTTCAGGTGTGTTCTCTTGGTCTGGAGCACATGCGGGAACGTACTCCTTTGTAGTGAGTGCCTCAGATGGTACTTCGGTTACAACCAAGGATGTTACTGTTGTAGTAGCGAATGATCGGCAATCTGCCGTCAACGCCGTCATTTCTCCTTATCATGCTGATGTGCCTTACATTTCGGCAACGTTAGCTTACTATAAGCAAGTGCATGCTGAGGTAATGGATGTAATTACTAATGCCACTGACGAGATCTTCTATCAGAAGTTGTTTGACCTGAATCTTGCAGTGCAAAGTCTTAAAGAATTGACGCCATTAATGAAAGATGGAAGTGTTAATTTTACGAATATGTTTGTTAGCTCAACCTTTGGTAATGCAGTCCCGAATCTGCTGGACAACACAAATGATAGTTTTGTGGGGTATTATACAGCGCAGGATCGGGCGCATTACATGGATTTAGGACCGGATTTTCAAATATCAGCAGAAAGCTTTGAGCTTCAGGTAAGAGCCAGTTTTCCGGAGAGAATTGGCGGCGTTGTAATGTTCGGATCGAATGACAAAGAAAATTGGACCCGCTTAACCCCCGGTTTGACAACAGTTACTGAAGAGATGCAGAGACTAGAGGTTCAAGCAGGCCTGGAGCATGAAAAATTCCGATTTTTGAAAATGGAAATGATAAAGCCTTCGAGTACTATGCTGGAAATTGCTGAATTAAGAATCTTTGGCCAGCGGTATGAGACAGTAAATCAATTAGAGTCCGTGTCTATTCATTCGGACCAAAGCTTAAGAAATCGAATTATACCAGGGGATACGATTCAATTATCCTTTAAATCTACAGAAATGATCCATAATGTCACGGCCAATATACAGGGTCAACCTGTTGCAGTCAGTTCTGTGGACAATATCAACTGGACAGCTAAGCTTGTGGTGAATGAAAATGTTCCATCAGGTACTTTGAAATTTAAGATTAATTATAAAACGGCAGCTGGAGAGGATGCAGTAGAGACTATTTTTACAACAGATGGTTCTACCTTATTCATTGCAGATCAGACAGGACTTGTCGCTAATGTGCTTGAGATAGCAAATCTAATCGATTCCAGTGGAAGAAATCCGGCTGATCTTTTGGCAACAGCAAAAGTTTTATTTGATAATCATTTAGGTTCCATCACTGATTTTCGTTTAAATGGCAGTGGTTATGGTGCATATCTAACCTTTGACTTTAAAGAAGGCGGCCAGGCATTGCTGTCTAGGGTAGAAGTAATCGGAAGGCAAGATAATTATGCGGGCAGAATTAATGGAACAGTGATGCAAGGCTCCAACGACAATGTGACGTGGACTACGATTTCTAATGCAGCCTGGAATACGCCGGAATGGCAGACGCTGACGATTAACAGCACAGAACCCTATCGTTATATCCGCATCACCAATGGGAACAACTGGTATGGAAACATGGCTGAACTACGTTTGTACGGTGATGTTAAAATTAATTCAAAGCTTGATGCGGTGTCTATTAGCTCCGACCAGAGTATCCAGAAACGAATTGTGCCTGGGAACACGGTGAAATTGTCTTTTAAAGCAAGTGATGCAATTAACCAAGTGAATGTCAATATTCAGGGTCAAGTCGCAACCGTTGCTACTGTCGATAAGATCAATTGGACGGCTGAAGCTGTGATGGGCAATAACGTACAACCTGGACCTGTGAACTTTAGTATTAAATACAAGTCAAAGGAGGGAATCGAGGGGCCGGAAAAAACATCAACTACAGATGGTTCATCTCTGTACATTCCCGATGAGACCGAGTTGATTAGGAATGTGCTTGCGATTACTAATTTAAGTGATTCCAGTGGAAGAACACCAACCGATCTCAGGAATGTTGCGGGATCATTATTCGATGGAAATGCAGGCTCAATTACGGATTTTCGGGTAAATGGCAGTGGATATGGAGGATTTATAACGTTTGATTTTAAAGAAGGGAATAGGGTCCAGCTGTCCAAGGCAGAGGTGCTTTCCAGGCAAGATAATTATTTTACACGAATCAATGGGACTGTGGTTCAGGGTTCGAATGATAATACAAGCTGGACGACAATCTCCTCACCTGCAGGAAAAACGATGGATTGGCAGACCTTAAGTATTAGTAACGCAGAAGTCTATCGTTATATCCGGATCTATAATAGTAGTAATTGGTTTGGAAACATGGCGGAAGTACGCTTTTATGGCTTAGTGAAAGGGGTGGACCCAACAGCTCCGGTGACAACGGATGATGCGCCACAAGGTTGGACTAACAAGGATACGTTGGTAACCTTCACAGCTACAGATGCGGGCTCTGGTGTTGCGGCAACCTATTTCACAGTAAACGATGGCGAGCAGCAAACCGGGAATTCAGTTGTTTTGTCCAATGAAGGAACACATCAGTTAGTTTATTGGAGCGTTGATAGAGAGGGAAATGTGGAACAGCCGCAGAAGACCGCTATGGTGAAGATTGATCGGACTGCACCACAGGTGGTAATTAAAGGAGAGAGTTTCTATACCATAGAGCAGACATTAAACATCACCTGTAGTGCAGCTGATACTGTATCAGGCATCACTTATTCGCCATGTGATTCAACGCTTGCAGATGTTAGAGCGTATACGCTGGAAGCGGGAACTCATAGTGTAACTGCGAAAGCCGAGGATGCGGCGGGCAATGTGGGGTTGGCAGAGCATTCGTATAGTGTATATGCGACATTTGACAGCTTGTCGGCATTAACCGAAACTTTTGCAGCTGAGACGGGCGCTCCAGATTTAGAAAACGTAATCAAATCACTTAAGCAGCAGCTGGCTAACGCAAAAGAAAAAGCTGAGCAGCATGCTGGTGCAGAAGTTCACAGCTTGCTGGAAGCTTTTAATAGTGAAGTGAACCTCCAGAGCAATCAGGTGTTCACTTCTGGGCAGGCAGAGGTTCTAGTCCGTTGGTCACAATGGCTCCAGAATACAATTCCGCTTGCTGGTGGAGCTCCTGGAAAGCCAGTGTTGTCTGACAATAATGGGCATGACACCGGGCTTCGCGATGGCAGCTATGCCGTCACGATGAATCTTTGGTGGGGGAACAACGGTACCGAGTTTAAGCTCTATGAAAACGATGTGCTGATTAGTACCCAGATGCTGACGGACAGCTCACCGAATGCGCAGACATTGAGTACGGATATTGTGGGCAAAACAAATGGAACCTACTCGTACACTTGCGAGCTGGTCAACAGCTTCGGCTCGACGACCTGCGATCCGCTTATCCTTACTGTTACCGATGCAGCGCCGGGTAAGCCTACAGTAACCCACGACAACTGGAGCGGCGATGGAACTTACGACGTTGTGATGAATATGTGGTGGGGAACTAATGGTACTGAGTACCGTTTGTACGAGAATGGAGAAGTGATCGATAACCAGACACTAAACACGGCTACCCCTGCGGCTCAGATGAAAGTTACGAAACTTAAAGATAAGGCACCAGGTGTATATGAATATTACGCGGTATTAGTCAATGCATCAGGTGAGACATCTAGCGAGAAAATCACAGTAACTGTCAAGCCAAGAAACTGACCATAGAGCTGATGGAATAGGCAGGCCCTTTCTTCGGGATGACCGAGGGAGGGGCTTTTTCATAGCATTTAAAGGATACTATTGAGGGATTGAGACGTTGAATAACGAACGGGGAATTAGGGAAATCTGTAAATTGACATAACACCTATAGGTGTTATAATAAAAATGAACCCAAAAGGTGTTACATTAAATGAATGCTGGAGGCTATTTATTATGCAAGCTCAAGAACCCTTACAAGAAATTCGTCAAACGGTTTTACTAAATGCGCCAATAGAAAAGGTTTGGAAAGCTGTTGCCACGGCAGAAGGAATGGCAGCCTGGTGGATGCCTAGTACATTCGAGCCTGTTGTTGGGCATGAATTCATCCTGCATGCTGGACAATTCGGAGATTCTCCTTGTAAAGTAACCGAAGTTGATCCTCCGAATCGTGTTGGTTTTAATTGGGGGAAGGATTGGCATCTTGCTTTTGAACTGAAAGAAATCGAAGGGAAAACTGAATTTACCTTGATTCATTCTGGATGGGACCCTGAAAAAGTTACTGAATTTGGACAACCACATTCAATCGTACGCGGCTTTATGAACAGCGGCTGGGAAAAAATCGTCCAAGAAAAACTTCCTGCTTATATCGAGGCTTAATATGCCGGTTGCTGAAGCAGGACATGATGTATTTCAGGCGATAGCAGATCCTACCCGCCGCAGTCTGCTAAAGCTGCTCGCAAATAAGGAAATGTCTATCGCATCTATTACGGATTACTACCCGATCAGCCGAACCGCTGTTAATAAGCATTTACAGGTATTGTCCGATGCGCAGCTTGTTAGCAGTCAGAAAGTCGGACGGGAGACCCGGTATAAGCTTCAGCCAGAACCTTTGCTGGAGCTGCAAGATTGGCTCGCCTTTTTTGAAGGTTACTGGGCTAATAAATTATTTGCGCTTAAAGAATATGTTGAGGCTGACTCAGAGGAGAAGTGATAAACCGGGAGGCGTGAGATCGCGCTCCCCGGTTTTTTGTGTTGTTTAAATTCAGTTTATAAAAGGGAGTTACCATCACAATACAAACTAAAACGTTGGAGGAATTGTAATGGTAAATGAACGCAAAAAAATAATTGAGTCCAACCCTGGAGATTGGGCCGTCGAAGCGCGTGGGCTCGTCAAAACCTTTGGTGACAATCGCGCAGTTGATGGAGTAAATCTAAACGTTAAGGCAGGCACGATTTACGGCGTTCTTGGTCCCAATGGGGCAGGAAAGACGACGGTAATTCGGATGCTGGCTACGTTACTTCGTCCGGATGCGGGGTCGGCGCGAATCTTCGGGCATGATGTGGTAAAGGAGTCGCAGATTGTTCGGCAATTGATAGGGGTTACTGGACAATATGCTTCTGTAGATGAGTCACTTAGTGCTACAGAGAATCTGATTATCTTTTCACGTCTTTTAGGGTTAGGGCGGGCAGAGGCGCGGCAAAAGGCAGCGGAGTTGTTAGAAGAGTTTGGTCTGACGGAGGCGGCGAAACGGCCGCTTCGAAATTTCTCTGGCGGTATGCGCCGACGTCTGGATCTTGCAGCGAGCCTGATTGCCCAGCCTCCGCTTATCTTTTTGGATGAACCAACAACAGGTCTGGACCCACGGACACGTTCGCAAATGTGGGATACCATTCGTCGGTTGGTGAACACAGGATCAACAGTGCTGTTAACTACGCAGTATCTTGAAGAAGCCGATCAGCTGGCAGACCGTATTGCAGTTATTGATCATGGTCATGTCGTTGCAGAAGGCACCGTGGATGAGCTAAAAGCTTCAGTGGGCACCACCTCGCTGCACTTAAAAGTCCAAAATCTTAAAGATATCGCTCAAGCGCGCCGGATTGTGGAACATGTGCTGCATATCCAGTCTATTGTGCCGAATGAGGCTGGAAAAATTACTGCACCGATGGCGAACGCTGATTTAGTCACTGATTTGCTTATTGCTCTCCGCGAAGCGGGGATTCCACTTGCGGAGATGAGTGTGCAGAAACCGACGCTTGATGAAGTGTTTTTGACGATCACTGGCCATGGAGTTACAGATGAGGCGTCCCAAGCGTCACAAGAATCAATTAATAAGGAGGCAGCAAGAGCATGAGTATGAGAACTTCTACTATTAGTTCAGGTGCGACCCGACAATTGAAAAACCATACGAGTTTCAAACAATCTGTTCGTAACTCGTTAACGATGGCTTATCGCGGGATATTGAAAATCCGTCGTACACCCGAGCAACTGTTTGATGTAACGCTGCAGCCAATTATTTTCACATTAATGTTTACTTATATTTTTGGTGGAGCCATATCAGGAGATGTAGTGAGCTATTTGCCCGTTATTATTCCTGGTATTCTAGTGCAGACTGTAATCACGACCTCCATCGTCACTGGTGTCCAACTGCGGGAAGACATGGATAAAGGGGTGTTTGACCGCTTTAAGTCATTGCCGATTGCCCGAATAGCCCCATTAGCCGGAGCTTTGTTGGCAGACACGATTCGATATACGATCGCTACTGTGCTTACTTTTGTCATGGGCTATATTATGGGTTACCGACCTGATGGCGGTCTGGAGCATGTCGCAATTGCTGCGCTTTTGGTTATTGTCTGCTCCTGGTCGATTAGCTGGATATTCGCTTTCTTTGGTGTGATTGCCCGAACCGCGTCCAGCGTACAAGGGATATCAATGATTGTGCTGTTCCCACTCACGTTTCTATCCAACGCCTTCGTGCCTGTAGATACGATGCCTAACTGGCTGCAATGGTTTGTCAAAGTTAATCCAATCTCGCATCTTGTGTCAGCTGTCCGTCAGCTTGCTAACTCTGGAACTGTAGGCTGGGATTTCGCTATCTCACTTATCGGAGCCGCTGTGATTGTTGCGGTTTTTGCACCTATTACTGTGCGTGCATATATGCGCCGGACATAATTAGAGAGATGAAGAAGCGGCAGAAATGCCGTTTTTTTTGTGTTTTTTTAGCATGTTAAAAAAGCCGTGATCTAAGGATATCCCGAGATTACGGCTTAAATTTGTTGAGTAGGGACTTGCAAAGAGGCCTTTTTAGAATTAATTATCTTTTTTAAAGAAGGTATGAATTAAATTTGAGACCGATCTATCATACAATATTTTAGCCGTTTCCTCATTTTGAATATGTCCCCCTAAATGCAGATGAATGACGCCATGCAATGACGCCCACACCAAGTTCACAACAAGGAGAGGATCTTTTTCGTTAATAAATCCTTGTTCGATGGCTTTTGTAATAAGGGCTATCACTTGTTGTAGTGCCGTAAAGATAGCATGTAAGCTTTCCTCCTCCGGTTTGAATTCGCTAAAGGCTCCTCCGAACATAACCATATAATAGCTAGTATGATTCCGTGAGAAATCCCAATAAGCTTGTCCAAGCTCGCGAAGATATAAATTTAGATTGTCTTGTTTTGGAACCGCTTGAAAGGCAGCAGCCAACAATTTACACCCTTGCAGAAAAAGCTCCTTCGCTAAACCTTCCTTGTTTCCAAACAAGTTATAAATGATTTTTGTGGGACATTCCATTTTTTCAGCAACCTTACGGATGGTTACACCTTCGGGTCCGGATTCATGCATAATGGCCGCAGCGGCTTCGATAATGTTCTGTCTTAATGTTTCCGCATGCTGTTGTTTTGCTTTTGGGTAGGTTGTAACAGATTGAGCATCTATAGAGGATATTTTGGACGATTTTTGCATGTAGTTTCACTTCCTTAGAACTTTACTTTTAGCTTTTTTTAGATAGCCGTTATTTCTAAACCTTATTTTACTGATGTAGAAGAGAAATAGCCAATAATTAAATGTGTAGAACTTTATTTGACAACGCAACCTCACTTGGATACAATGATTCATATTGAAACACTGTTTCTAAATGATCGTTAAAGGGAGAGATGATAACAATGATTACAATTCAAAATAAATGGACGTTGATTACAGGAGCTTCTTCGGGTATAGGTGAAGCGTTTGCTCGTGAATTTGCCGCCAAAGGTAGTCACTTAATTTTAGTCGCCCGTTCCGAAGATAAATTGATTGCTTTAGCGGAAAAATTAAAAAGTGAATATCGAATACAAGCGAAGGTTATCGTTGGTGATTTATCTCAAGAAGGTTCCCCTGACAGGCTCTATCAACAATGTGTAGAACGTGACTTGAACGTTGATATTCTTATTAATAATGCAGGTTTTGCTACGTATGGGCTTTTTGAACAACTATCTGGTTCAAGACAACATGAAGAGGTGATGCTAAATGTTTTGGCGGTTGTAGATCTGACCCATTTATTTTTGCCGGAGATGTTAAAAAGAAAAAGCGGAGTGATTATAAACGTTGCATCAACAGCTGCATTTCAACCTCTCCCTAATATGGCTGTATATGGAGCGACAAAAGCTTTTGTATTATCATTTACACAAGCGCTATGGGAGGAAAATCGGAAACGGGGCGTACAATTTCTTGCGTTATGTCCGGGGTCTACGGAAACAGAATTTTTTAATGTCGTGGGAGCCGATGAGGCTTCGGTAGGGAAACGAGACACGCCAGAAAATGTCGTTCAAGTGGCTCTTCGGTCACTTCAGGCTAAAAAAGTATTTGCTGTTCCAGGGTTTACAAACTATATTTCAGCTCAAATGTCACGTTTTTTCACACGTAAACAAATGCTTTATTTTGTTGGACGTATGCTCCGTACGCGACACTAATAGGTCAACGTATTCAAGTTGGTATATTCCTTAGCAATGATTAACTATTTTAATTATAAAAAAACAACAAAGCAGCGGTTCTCCACAATATTGGAGAACCGCTGTTTTGTGTTTTGACTTGCTGACTTTGACTCCGTTCGCTTGAATTTACATCTACATCACCAATATCAACAACAGCAACAGCAACAGCAACAGCAACAACATAAACAGCATCAATAAAATAACCAATCGACATCTAAATCACATCGCCGACTCATAGTCATCCACTGTAGTACGGACTCAGATGACGTTATTAGTATGTTTTTCGCAGTTCTAGTGTAGTTTCGGACTCCAGTGCAGCTATTCCCTAGAAAGGGGCTCGAATCTGGTGATTTGTGCGCCAATAGGTGCATTGGAGTCCGATAGGATCAGAAAAGTGAGGAATTACTGCGAATAAGGTCAACTGAGTCCGATAGTACCTCGTCCGTCAAAGTAAGGGGAAGTAAACACCTATGTTCTTGGAGTCAACCTTATTGTATTAAGGTTCAAAAAAGGACAACAAACCAGTGTAGGTTGGGCAACAAAAAAATGGGGCAAGTAAGGCAAACGGACCCCAATGACGTTATTAGTATGTTTTTCGCAGTTCTAGTGTAGTTTCGGACTCCAGTGCAGCTATTCCCTAGAAAGGGGCTCGAATATGGTGATTTGTGCGCCAATAGGTGCATTGGAGTCCGATAGGATCAGCAAAGTGGGGAATTTCTGCGAATAAGGTCAACTGAGTCCGATAGTACCTCGTCCGCCAAAGTAAGGGGAGGTAAACGCCACCGTCTATGCAAACAGCCTACTAGTAAACACCATCGTCCTGCAAACAGCCAATTGGTGAACACCATCGACTTCGCAAACAGCCTACTAGTAAAGCCATCGAACTTTCAGACAAGCTATTGTTGAACACCATCGACTTAGCAAACAGCCAATTGGTGAACACCATTGACTTAGCATACAGCCTACTAGTAAACACCACGTCCTCGCAAACAACCAACTCGTAAACACCATCGTCCTGCAAACACGTTATTGGCTTCACCTTCGTATACCTAACTCTGTATTGGAAGCTACATCATGCGCAGACAGCAATTGTGATGTAATCAAGGAAGGTTCGGTCTTCAAATTGTTTTGGCCTATTTTTTCATTAACTACTTCATCTGTCGTAGTAATTGTGATATACTGCAACTACTACGACAGATGAAGTAATCATGGGGGGATATTTTTGATCAGCAGTGATGTTATACGCGGCTACAATGATACGATGATCCTCTACATGCTGCTGGACGGGGAATCTTACGGGTACGAGATTTCCAAAAATATCAGGCAGTTAACGCAGGAGAAATATGTCATGAAGGAGACAACGTTATATTCTGCCTTCACCCGACTGGAGAAAAACGGATATATAGAATCCTTTTATCTGGATGAGAGTCTTGGCAAGCGGCGTACGTATTACCGGATTACCCCTTTGGGTCTCGCCTATTACCGAGAAAAATGTGAGGAATGGAAGGTTACACAGCAAGTTGTAAACCAATTTATCAAGGAGTGGTGATAGAGCATGGAGACGATCATAGTATATCTGGATAATATGTTTGCGGGTCTGCCAAAGACTCCAGAACTGGAACATCTGAAGCAAGAACTGCTATCCGGGATGGAGGAGAAGTACCTGGAGTTGAAGCTTGCTGGCAAGTCGGAGAATGAGGCGATTGGTATCGTCATATCGGAATTCGGCAATATTGAAGAGCTGACAGCGGAGCTTGGCATCGATCCAGTTGCGCCAGAACAGGCTTTTCCGGTGCTGTCGGAAGAAGAGGTTTACGCTTATGCGGCGGCCAGACGAAGCGCTGGATTATGGACGGGTATCGGCGTTTTTCTCTGCGCATGCGGAGTGGCATTTTTGATCACCCTGGATACAATATTTGAAAATAAGGCTGTTATGAGTGATAAAGGTTCGATGCTGGGGCTGGTCGGAATGTTCGTGCTGGTCGCTATCGCCGTCGGGATGTTTATACACAGCGGAATGAAGCTGGATCGCTTTAAGAGTCTGGAGCAAGGCTTTCAGCTGCCTTATGCTCTAAAGATGGCGCTTCAACGCAGCCAAAGTCTTTATGCTCCGACTTACCGTCTTTCTCTGATTACAGGAGTCTGCCTATGTGTGCTGTCGCCGGCTTTTATCTTCACCACTAGCTATGTCAACGATGACTATGCTCCCTATGGAGTCGCTGCCTTTTTGTTTATTGCGGCTGTGGCGGTGTTTCTGTTCATCTATTACGGGAATATCCAGGGCACTTATACGAAGTTGCTGGAAGAGCCGAATATCACTGCAGAGAAGCAGGAGGAGAACCGATTTGTTGGAGTTGTTGGGGCTGTGTTATGGCCTTTGGCGACGGCGATTTTTCTGTTCACGGGTTTTGTCTATGGGCGCTGGGACGTCAATTGGGCAGTATTCCCAATTGCTGGAGTTCTATCCGGCATGCTAAGCAATGTTCATCATGCCCTGAAACGTAAAGATATCTCCTGATGATGTTGACTGCACTTGTACATTCCTGAACTAGATAGACTATATGTAAGGTATTCTACCAGTAGATTTTGCTGGAAGAATGCCTTTTTTTGTTGAATTTTAACAGGTGAGCTAAATGAGCCCTTTAATATTTTGACATTTAAATTTTAAGTACGGACTTGGACATATGTTGAAAGAAAGAGAATATGAATATACAACAATAATCTTGTTAAAGAGGCGACAATACATTAACTAGTTAGGAGAAATGATCGATGGAATTCGAACTGGGCAGCATTTTGAAACTAGTAAAACGTAGGCTGCTGTTCATTATTGTATTATGTATCGCTGCAGTCGGGCTCGCTGGTAGTGTTAGCTATTACGTTTTACAGCCGAAATACGAGGCGTCAGCTTCTATACTTATTCAAGGGGACAGGCAGCAGAAAGCAATTAATGACATTATGGCCGGACAAAAGCTGGTAACCACTTACGGGGAGATCATTCGAAGCAGCAGGATAGCGGAAGAGGTTGTCAGAAAGCTGCAGCTAAAAATGACAGCGGAAGAGTTACTCAAAAATGTGAAGACAAGAACCAATAGTGAATCACTCGTAACAACGGTAATTGTGACCAATTCAAAAGCTCAACGGGCAACAAATATCGCGAATGGCTTCGGAGAAGCCTTTAATGCAAATATCCAATCGATTATGGGGGTTGAGAATGTTGTATTTCTTGACCGTGCCAAGGTTCCTTCTGATCCTATCTCCCCTAAGCCGGTTTTCAATATGGCTGTTGCCTTCGGATTGGCGCTGATTACCGGGATCGCAATCTCTATCCTCCGGGAATTGATGGAGAAACACGTGAGAAGTGCCAAAGATATTCAGCTTGATTTGCAGCTTCCGCTTCTGGGAACCGTGGGCAAATTAAAGCCACGAAAACGGCGGAATAAAGCGAAACCCAAATCAGCAGAAGGAGCCACCAGTTATGAAGAAGAAAACGCCAAAATTATATTGCCTGGAACAACCGAAGTCATCTAGCGGAGATCAATTCCGAAGCATACGCTCCAATATTCGTTATACCCGCGTTGGTGGAGAGATCCGCTCTTTATTAGTCACAAGCTCGCTTCCGGATGAAGGAAAATCAACGGTAGCCATAAACCTGGCGATTGCCATGGCGGAAGCAGGTAGGACAGTTCTTCTCATTGATGGGGATCTACGTACCCCAACCGTGCATAAGGCATTTGATCTGCCTAATTGGATCGGGCTTAGCAGTATTTTAGTGGATCATACCCGCTTAGAGGATTGCATTATTTCGATTGAGGATGCAGAAGGTTTGTCAGTATTGACCTCTGGTCCGATTTCACCAAATCCCGCTGAATTACTAGGCTCTGAAGGAATGAAGCGATTGTTCGCAGAGCTGAGCGTGCGTTTTGATACGATTGTCATCGACTCATCCTCTGTATTAATGCCATTTTCGGATGCCCTTATTTTGGCAACGTTGACTGAAGGGGTATTGCTAGTTGTGAAATCCGGAAAAGTGCTCTTAAAGCACACGAGTTCTGCCAAGCACTTGTTAGAGCAGCAGGGAGCACATTTACTGGGAGCCGTATTGAATTATCGGAAAAAGAGCAGGCGTTCCAAGATTCGTGGTGAAGATTTTGCCGAGTGGGCCTCTTCTTCAGGAATGGTCTGACGTCTATGTCATTTGCTTCTCTTCGTTATTTGCTCGGGAATATCACTTACGCTGGTGCTCAGTTTGTGATTGTGATCCTGCTGAATAAATTCGGGTCTTCGGCAATCGTGGGGCAATATTCGCTAGGGCTTGCAGTTACTGCTCCGATCTTTATGTTGTCGCATCTACATCTTCGTTCCGTATTAATCGTTGATTCATCGGGGAAATACAGTTTTGGAGACTTTCTGGGCTTACGGCTGATAACAACTGCCCTTGCGTTTACGATTACCGCAGGTTTTTGCATAATAAGTGGTTTGGATTGGAATACAGTATTGGTTATTTTCTTCATCGGTCTGTATAGAATCGTTGAATCAATCAGTGATATTTTATTAGGCATCGTTCAAAAGGAGGAGAGATTAGATCAAATCTCAATCTCCAGAATGGCAAAAGGGTTATTCTCCATTCTAATCTTCATCCTCGTATTTATCCCTACACAGAGCCTTGTTCTTGCCTTGTTAGTCATGATAATCGGATGGTTAGCGATAACGATTGGATATGATGCTCGTAAAGCGAGAATATACACTTCTCTCAGGCCACTCTTCAACAAAAGAAGCCTATGGAGTTTACTGATCGTCAGTTCACCGCTAGGCGTGGTATTGGCGTTGATGTCGTTAAATACGAATATCCCATTATACGCGATTTCCTATTTTAAAGGGGAGCATGACTTAGGTATTTATGCTTCACTCTCATATATGATTGTTGCCTGCAATGTTGTCGTCACCGCACTTGGTGAAGCCATAACACCACGTCTTGCCAGGTGGCACGCAGGCGGGAGACACAAGGAGTTTGTCGCTTTACTCAGCCGAATGATAGCGATGGGTTTGGGGTTTAGTGCGGTCGCTTGTTTGATAGGGTGGTTGTTTGGCCACAAGCTGTTAACCTTATTATTCAGTTCGGACGTGGCAGGAGAGTTAGGGCTGTTTCATTGGCTGCTGGCGTCCACCATGCTGGTTTTTATTTCATCCTACCTGTGGTATGCCATAACGGCTACTGGAAGGTACAAAGCCCAGATTCCATTGTTTCTGTGTACAGCATTCACTAATGGCTTGTGTTGTCTAATCTTCGTACCTCATTACGGGGTAGTAGGTGCTGCGATGGGAGCTAGTTCGTCGTTATTTGTACAGATGATTGGCAGTGTAGTTGTGCTGTATCGTGTCCTCGGAAAGGGAAAAAATCGGGAACAGTCGGAAGCGGCAGCATAAGTTCTTTGTTAGGAAAGTAGGAAAGTAGGAAAGTAGGGACTTGTATGACATCTGTATCTGTTGTAGGGAAGCCCTACACCATGCACAATTTATTTCTGTTTGCGGTCATGGGGTATATCATATGCCTTCCGGCACAGATTGATTTTGGTGGAGCCTTCCGGATCGCCCCCTCGGATCTCTTCTTAATGTTAGGTTTGTTTGCCGCTGGATTCCATCTCAAATTGGACCGGAGGATATTCAGTTCATGGCATTGGGGCATGCTGTTCATTTTTGTTCTAGCTTCCTTTGTATCCATTTGGCGCAACGGCTTCATAACCCAATACGCCTTACTGCAAAAAGATATTGGATTCATTCTCCTTTTGTTGACCTACATCATGCTTGTGCAAGCAGTAGATAGCTGGGAACGGTTATATAAGATGCTCCGATTTTTCCTGATTAGTGTGCTGCTCTTAAATGGTGTTGCCCTATTTGCTTTTTTCAGTGCAGTAAAGGTTCCGTTCATGGTGCAAGACGGGCGGTTGTCCGGCATGTTAATTGATCCCAATGCATACGGGGGATTGCTGGTGACGGCTTTTGCCATTCATATCATGACGAGTGGGGAGAAGATAAGACTGCTGCGGGGATGGGTCAGCATACTAGCGACGATAAGCTTAGCCGGGGGCATTATGATGACCTTCTCGCGCTCGTCATGGATTGGTCTCTTCCTTGTATTACTTACACTTTTGATTACCAAACCTTCCAGACTGATCAAGATCGGAATGGGGTTTGGTGTGGCATTTATAGCTCTGCTGCTGTATAAAGGCACCGCTTATCTAAATGTGCTGGAGTCTATGTCCAGCAGACCTTCCCAGATTCAGTCGCGTCTTGACATCATTGACAAAGCGGTGGATTGGATCGCACAAAGTCCGTTATTAGGCATTGGGCTTGGTTCCTATAATTACGAACTGCGCATTATTATCCACAACACCCCTATATGGTTTTTGACTGAATTCGGCTTATTGGGCTTGATTGTATATGGCGGATTTATGGTTTGGTTCTTCATTGTGGGGATCCGTTCTTATCGTGCGGCAGATCCGATTCATAGACCAATTATTATGGCATTGCTGCTGTCCCATGCGGCGATGATTGGGTTATCGATGGGCATTGAGGCGTTATTCCAGCGGTATTGGTGGTTCATGATGGCGATGAACGGAGCTTGCATCCGGTTAACAGACAAAAAACTGAAAGGAGAGATGCCCTATCGAACCCAACACGTTGAACGGTCAACTGGGCGCAAGCTTCGACAACGAGCAGAGCAACCTCAATAAAAGCTCAAGTAAGGACATCGGGAGTGCTCCAGCTGAGGGCGGCTTACAAGCAAAGGTTGCTTTTGTTGCCTCCATATATGGGCATTTCGAGAGTTTTCATTTACCTTACATGGCGTTATTACAGCAAAAAGGGTGTGAAGTCCATGCTTACGCTCAGCCGGGCGAAGCCAGACAGCGCTTGGAACAGCGGGGAATTGTATGTCACGACGTACCTATACAACGAAGTCCTTTACAGTTGAAGAATTGGACGGCTCTGCGGATCTTAACTAAAAGCTTTCAAGCGGAAAAATTTCAGTTCGTCCATGTACATACACCCGTGTCTTCAATTCTCGGACGGATTGCAGCCCATAGAGCAGGTGTCCCTAGCGTACTGTATACAGCTCATGGTTTTCATTTTTTTAAAGGTGCTCCTTTTCTGAACTGGATGCTTTATTATCCATTGGAGTATTTGATGGCTCGTTGGACGGATGTACTGATCACTATTAATAGTGAAGATTATGAGCGCGCTCAGAAATTCCCTGTGCGAAAAAAAGTAACTTATGTGAGTGGAGTCGGGCTTGATCTTCAGGTATACGGTAGCGGTGAAGGGGATAAAGAAGCTGCAAAAATGAAGGGGGAAAGTCGTCACCAGCTATTTGATTTACCTAACAGTGACAGTGATAATCCTTCATTCGTTGTTCTCTGCGTCGCTGAGTTAAATGCTAACAAAAACCAAAAACAGTTGATCGAAGCACTACATCATTTGGGTGATCAAGCAAGCGATATTCATCTAGCATTCGCAGGTACAGGTCCTTTTGAGCAAACCCTTTTAGAACTTGCTACTCGGTTAGGGGTTAGGGAACAGGTGCATTTTCTCGGATTCCGAAGAGATATACCGGATTTGCTACAAGCGTGTGATGTTGCGGCACTCGTGTCCTATCGTGAGGGGTTACCCCGGGCGATTATGGAGGCGATGGCAGCAGGCAAACCCGTGATCGGCACACATATTCGGGGCATTCGCGATTTGATTGAGCATGAGTCAACGGGCATGTTGGTACCAGTAGAAGATATTGCCGCTACGGCAAAAGCACTGGTTCAACTGCGAGCGGACGCAGCTTTGACCGCAGCAATGGGTAAGGCGAACAAGGACAGGATTATTCGCTATGGATTGCCAGCGGTGCTTCGTGAAATGGACTCGATTTATATAGAAGCGTTTAAAGAATCAGGGATAAAGGCATTTCCGACTGAATTGCAACCGGGTCTGACAGCAGATAGATAATTCATTCTCGCATATACGACAACAAACGAATAAACGAATAATTAGTTAATTAGGGAGAAAGAAGTGATGAAAATGCGGATCGTACGTTTAGTCATGTTGGATGCGGGAATTATAGCGGCTTCAGTATGGCTTGTGTTTTTACTTCGGTTTGATTTTCAAATCCCTGAGCAGTACATGTGGATGCTTCCGTGGGCGATACTCATTCACATTACGGTGTACGCAGCGTTCTCATTTGGATTCAAGGTGTATAACAATATCTGGCGATACACCGGTATAGGTGAGTTATTACAGCTGCTAAAAGTGAGTGCTTTAACACTTTGCGGAGTGGTCGCTGTCAATGTATCTGCGCATGTATTCGTCCCTTCCTATCGATTGCCGATTTCGATTTATTTTGCAGCGGGATACGTATTTCTCGGCATTTCCGGCTTACGTTTAGTTAACCGCCTCATTAACGATAGATTCGAAGCACCGGGAACAAAGGGTTCATCCGAAGGCAATCTGCTAATCGTAGGGGCAGGGAAAGCAGGCATCCTCGTTACCAAAGATATCAAGCATTCAAGATTTAAATTTATGAACCCAGTAGCTTTCATAGATGATGATATCTCTAAGCAAAAGCTGGAGCTTATGGGGTTGCCGATTGTCGGTAACCGTAACTTCATTCCCCAGGCAGTCGAGCAGCTGGACATTTCGTTCATTATCATCGCTTTGCCTACGGCTCCTCAAAAGGAATTACTGGAGATCATCGAAATCTGCAAATCTACCAAAGCTCAGATCAAGTTAATGCCTAGTATGACCGATATTTTGGACGGGAAAATGGCCATTAACATGATCCGTGAAGTATCCGTAAATGATTTGCTGGGGAGAAGCCCCGTAGAAATTAATACGGAAGAGATCCGTGAGAATTTGGGAAGCGAGAGTATTCTCATCACGGGTGCAGGAGGTTCAATTGGTTCGGAGTTATGCCGGCAATTGGCTGCGTATCGTCCAAAGGAAATGCTGCTTTTGGGGCATGGAGAAAATAGCATTTATCTCATTGAACAAGAGTTGCGGCAGTCATATCCGGATCAGATCATTCATCCCATTATAGCGGACATTCAGGATGTATCGCGGATCGATAACGTTTTTCAAAAATTCCGCCCCTCCATTGTGTATCATGCCGCTGCTCACAAGCATGTTCCTCTTATGGAGATGAATCCAGTAGAGGCAGTTAAAAATAATGTGATCGGCACAAGGAATGTAGCGGAAGCGAGTGCTAAATATGGCGTTAAACGGTTCATCCTCATCTCATCGGATAAGGCGGTCAATCCTACCAGTGTTATGGGGGCCACGAAACGAGCCGCGGAAATGATCATTAATGATCAGAATTCCTTAAGCAAGACGGTTTTTGCCGCTGTGCGTTTTGGTAATGTGCTGGGCAGCCGGGGCAGTGTCATTCCGTTATTCAAAAGACAAATCGAAAACGGCGGCCCGGTGACAGTTACACATATGGATATGGTGCGTTACTTCATGACGATACCCGAAGCGGTACAGTTGGTTATTCAAGCAAGTGTGCTGGCACAAGGGGGAGAAGTGTTTGTGCTGGATATGGGTAAGCCAGTTCGTATATACGATCTAGCGAGGGATTTAATCCGCTTGTCGGGTCTCGAGCCTGACAAAGATATTCCCATTGTGGTCACTGGCATTCGTCCTGGAGAAAAATTGTTTGAGGAGCTTTTGACTGAAGAAGAAGGGTTATTGGTCACTAACAACTACCGTATTATGATTAGCCGCCCGCAAAGTGTCTCCAGATCTGAACTGAATTTGGTGTTGGGGGTTCTGGAGAACTTGTGCAAACGGTATGAACTGATGCCAAGCAGTCATCAGATCAAAAAACTGTTAAAGCAGCTAATTCCAAGCTATTCGGGCTTTCAGGAAGAACCGCAGGTGGGCACACATGATCTTGAACGCATCAAATCCGAAGTTCATGCGGGAATCTGACCCATGAAGTCGACTAAGCATTCATGGATGACAAGATTATGGGGAAAGCGCGACAAGCCAATTACAGGTAAACGTTCACGCATGCGGCGGGTGGGACGATACAGCCTGATTGTTATTCTTGTTGTGGTTGTAGTTGGGGGGATTTGGATTGGAGGCATATTGAATCCAGAGCATCGTTTTAATAAGGCGATTCTTAACCCCTTGACGATCCCTAGCTCTAATGTGGTTATGGACAATGAAGAGATGGTGCAGCCGCTCAGCACACCAGCCCCACAAGCGCAAACGGATGAGCTTATCCCTTCAACGCCTACACAGACCCCAGCTACAGCATCGACATCCCCAGAAGACAAGAAAAGCTCATCCTTTAATGTAGTGCTGATTGGAACAGACACTTGGGGCGGAGAAAGCTCGCGGGCAGATACGATTATGGTTGCCCATGTGATGCCGGATCAACGGAAGGTGAATATCGTATCTGTGCCGCGGGACACGCGGGTTTATGTGCAAAATGTCGGTTATACCAAGATCAATCATGCACATATCGTTGGTGAGACAAAGGGTGGGAATCAGCAGGGTACGCTGACACTGATTCAAGCCGTTAGTGATTTTATGAATATTCCTATTCATTACTACATCAAGACGAACTTCTCCGGTGTTCGTGATTTCATCGATTCGATCGGCGGGATCGATATGCAAATTGATCAGGATGTGACCATCACTCCGGAGATCACCATCAAGAAAGGTGAGCAGCATCTGGATGGTGCACACACGCTTTATTTAGCAAGGGAGCGCTACTCGACTCCGGAGGGTGACTTTAGCCGCCAACGGGAGCAATTCAATATCGTTCGGGCTGTAGCTAAAAAGCTATTAAGTCCGGAGCATATTCCTGATCTAGCGGGACTGCTACTGCGTGAAAAGAAAGACATTATTGATACGAGTTTTAGTGACAGTGATTTGATGAGCTTAGCTTGGCTATTCAAGGGAATGGATTCCTCGGATTTTGCTTACGAACAGATTCCTGGCCATAACAGCTCTGCTCTAGATCCGCTCGTCCGAACCAAAGTGTATTATTGGAGTGCAAATTCGGAAGAGGTAAAGTCACTTACAGAACGTCTTTTTACGGAATAAGAGAAAGGCGGGGGGAAGACTACCATGTATCGCCATATGAAGCGGGGCTTCGATTTGGTGGGAGCGATCGTTATGTTAGGTGTGTTTAGTCCGGTCATGGCTGTGGTGGCGTTGCTGCTTCGGATAAAGCTGGGAAGTCCTATTTTGTTCAAGCAGCAGCGGCCGGGAATGGGAGAAAGACCCTTCTACATCTACAAGTTCCGAACCATGGCTGAAATGTATGATGCGCAGGGCCAGCCGTTATCGGATGCTCGGCGTTATATCAAATTCGGCGGATTGATTCGAAAGCTGAGTCTGGATGAGCTCCCGCAATTAGTAAATGTTGTGAAGGGAGAAATGAGCCTGATCGGACCAAGACCTTTGCTCATCCGTTACAGCCCGCATTACTCTGAACGGGAACGGCTGCGATTTACTGTAAGACCCGGAATAACGGGATTGGCGCAGGTATCTGGACGTAATACTTCGGAGTGGAAACAGCGGCTCTCCTATGACGTTACCTATGTTGAGAAGCTGAGCTTTAGATTAGATGCGTTGATCTTATGCAAAACTGTGCTGAAGGTGATCCGCCAAGATGACGTTGTGGCCAATCCGGGTGAGCATAGTCTGCCGCTCGATGAGTACAGATTGAACCAAAAGGAGGGGTCGGCATGAATTTGCGGTTTAGTCCGCTTCAGGAAGATGATATTCACCTTGCATGCCGGCTCTTACAGAGCAACTTGCCAGAGTCAGTCTACAATCAAACCATATTCGCCTGTGGCGGTTATCCCGAATATTTGAAAGCAGCATGTAAATGCGGAAGCCATTCAGCAACACTGCTGATTGGTGCCTATTCTGAAAATCTTCTTATTGGATTCGCTGAATGGCGAAGAATGGAACAGATGCTGGTTCTGAATAACCTGAATGTGGACGCAGCTTATCGAAAAGATGGCATCGGCGGCAAGCTTATGGCGTACGGGGAGACGTTAGCCCAAAAGGATGGCATTTCGAAGCTGGCACTTGATGTATTTTCGTGGAATGAGCAAGCTCATGCTTGGTATCTTCGGCTTGGTTTTGCAGAGGAAGGCCGGACTTACTGGTATGTAAGAGATTTGACTCCATCGGTTGATAGGGATAGAGAAGCATTGGCGTACATCATAGATGATTATCCGATGGCAGAAGCACATCATCAAAAGTATGGATTCTCTTCTCTTAAGATTAGAACGAAGGAAGAGACTTCAGTAGTGGGCCGGTTAGGTGAACAGTATTATCGTATCCAGCTGCAAAGTGGAGGGTGGAGTGGCTGCAATCTTTTGACAGACGTATTAATGGATTTAGACCGGGGGAAAAGGCTGCTGTTGCTTTCTTCAGATGCTTATTTGCGTGAGCGAGACCCCGGGTTAATCTTAAGCACTGAAAGTATACGTATGATCAAACTATTGGAGAATCAAGAGGTGTTGTATGAGTAACTTCATCGTGCTAGGCAGCTCTAGTTCAGAGGAATGGGATGCCTATTTGAACCAGCTAGAGACGAAGGATATCTATTTCTCCTCAGCGTTTTTTCGGCTGTTTGAGGATGGAGAACACCAGCAGGCAGAGCTGTTTGTATTTAAGCGGGGAGACCAGCTCATCATTTATCCTTACTTGCTTCGCTCCATAAGCCATCTTCCTGCTGTAATCCAACTGGGGCTTGAAGGTGATTGGTACGACATTAGTACACCTTATGGATACGGGGGACCGATATCGAATCTTCCTCCGGGAGCCGAACGAAGTGAGCTGTACCGGCAATTCAGTGAAACATTCACGGATTACTGTAGAGATAAAAAAATCATGACCGAGTTTGTAAGATTTCATCCCTTGATTGGCAACGCTAAGGAATATCAAAGCGGTCTGACCACCGAATGGAATAGGAATACAATTTATATTGATTTGACTGTGGGTTCGGAGTCAGAGCTCATCCGGCATTATGGCAGCAATCATAAACGGAATATTCATAAATTAAAGTCTGCACCCTTTACGATTCGGAATTCGAATCTGAAGGATCGTATTGAGTCCTTCAGTGAATTGTATTACGGAACACTAAATGATTTACAGGCGGATTCTTTTTATTATTTCCCCAAAAAATTTATAGAAGATACTAGTCATCTACTTGAGGGGAGAGTAGAGCTATTCGAAGCTATGGATGGGGAGAAGACGGTAGCGACCAGCATCGTGTTACATGAACGACCGTGGATGCATTATCACCTATGTGGTTGGGATCGCGCCTATCTGCAGTGGTCACCTACCAAATTGCTAATACACGCAGCAGCCAAGTGGGGGATGGAAAATGGCTTTGAACGTTTTCATCTTGGCGGGGGATATAAGGGGAATGACGACTTATTTCAATTCAAGCATAGATTCGCGACACAACTGGAACCCCTTGACTATTACTTAGGTAAACGAATTTTTTTCCCAGAGTTGTATGAGCGGATCATATCCTTTTGTGACACCAGAGTATCAGGAAGTTACTTTCCGCTCTATCGGCATCCAGATCTCGATATGATATGTATTCCATCTGGAGAAATCGGTCCAAATGGAGAAAGGAGCTTCGCATGAGCATTCGTCAAACGAGCATTTTGCCACGAATCTTGTTATCCCCCCCGCATATTAGTGGACGTGAGCAGGTCTACATGGAGGACGCTATACACTCTGGTTGGATTGCTCCTATTGGTCCGCAAGTCGATGCGTTCGAGCGGGAGATGGCCGCCTACACAGGATCAAAGGGTGCACTAGCGTTAAGCTCTGGCACGGCGGCGATTCATCTCGCACTTCGTCTAGCCGGTGTCACACAAGGAGATTACGTGATCTGTTCAACGCTCACGTTCGTAGCTAGCGCCAATCCTATTTTATATTTGGGGGCCACCCCCGTATTTGTCGATTCAGAGCCTGAGACCTGGAACATGTGTCCGCTAGTTTTTCAGCGGGCCTGCCAAGATTTGAATGACAAAGGGCTGCTGCCAAAAGCGGCTGTTGTCGTCAATTTATACGGACAAAGCGCAGACATGGAGCCCATTGTAGAAATAGCTAACCGATATGGAATTACCTTGATTGAGGATGCTGCCGAATCACTGGGTGCTTTCTACCAAGGCAAGGCCAGCGGAACCTGGGGCCAATTCGGAATCTATTCTTTCAACGGAAATAAGATTATTACGACCTCAGGTGGGGGCATGCTCGTATCTGACGATACCGAAGCCCTAGAGCAAGCGCGCTTCTGGTCTACGCAAGCCCGAGACACTGCCCCTCATTATCAACATTCCGAAATGGGATACAACTATCGGTTAAGCAACCTGTTGGCAGCCATAGGACGCGGTCAATTAGAACTGCTTGAAGAGCGAGTAGAGCGTCGCAGATCTATTGGCCGGCGATATAGGGAACGTTTAGGTTCCATACCGGGTCTTCATTTTATGCCGGAAGCGCGCAATTGTCGCAGCACGCACTGGTTGAGTGCGCTGACCATTGATGAAGAAGTGGCAGGGTTCTCTTCACAACAACTTCTGTCATGTCTGGAACATCACAATATAGAAGCTAGACCTGTATGGAAACCGCTGCATTTACAACCGTTGTTCGAGAGCAATTACTACTATCCTTACAGTGAGGAATACAGTGTATCGGATAAATTATTTTCAACAGGTGTCTGCCTGCCTTCTGGAAGCTCTTTATCGGATGAGGATTTGGAACGTGTCATTTATGCGATAGAGACATGTAACCAATACCGTTGATTCATCTTATTTAGCCTTCCATCCACTGGCAGCTGATCCGCTTTCCTTCACATACAAAGTGGCTTGTGCGGTGCCATCCGTTCGCATAGCCAGACTGCCAACTGGGGCGGTTACGACTCCCTCGGGCGAACCTTCCACTATGAACACTGCGGGCAACACTGCCCCGCCAGTGAGGCGAATGGCCCGTTTGAAGTTACCGTAGGTCGAGAACCATTCAAGAAGCGAATAAGGATTATACAAGGTGCCTAGTGATGTGCCTTGCATGCCGATTAGTGTTTCGAATTCTAGAATTCGCTTTACCTTCACTGCTCTGGTATCAAACACCGCTACATTATTGAGGCGCAGAGACGGTTTAGCTGCACCGTAAGAAGAGACTAGCACTACCTGATTGGTTCCGCTATTGCGGACGATCATATTGTCGACAGTAGCCATTGCGTCAGACTCCGTTGTGAATAAATGCAAGGTATTGCCCGTTAAATCCTGTGCATCTATCGTCCCCACATAAAGATCTCCTCCGTCGATTCGGACACCACTTGCTAAGGTGGAACCCGAGCCGTACATTCCTAACGAACCGATATGCAATCTTGGTTTACCTCCGGCAGCATTAAACGCTGCATAGATCGCAGGGCCTCCGATGCCATCGAACTTGGCGCTAGCGATATCAATAAATTGTGAATAGATCGTCTGTAGACCGAAGCTAGCTTTGTGATCGGTGGAGCGGATAGCCAAATGATTGATTTTCAGCGTTAATCCATAGGACAGTAAGGCTGGACTTACCGATCCGCTTACACGCATATCTAGTGAACCGATGTCGAGTGTCCAGAGTCTAGCGATAGCATCTGTAAGCCCTGCTGATAGATCGTTACCGAAACCAATGGTTGTCAAGGAGTCGAATCGCTGATAAAAGCTGCGCGTTCCTTTAAAGACATCCGGTTCAAGATCGAGAGAGTTAGCGCCAGTAAAACCAGGCGCGCCACCGCGGCTATTATTCAGAACCGCTCTGTTGACATGAAGCTGGTCTACAAAATGGACCACAAAGTTCTTTCGTCCAGCAGTCTCACAGCGGGCATATCCGATGTGCACATTAACGGAGGGGGTTTCTTCTGTCCCTCCAATGAAGATATTATCCCCATAGCAATCGTGAGAGTACACTGACTCTATCGTTATATTTTGCGAAGAAGAAATGAACAGGCCGTGAAGCTGATCGTTGACGGCTGTTTTAACAGTCGATGCACTTCCATCAATTTCAAGGGTGCCCGCGATTGTGATATTTGAGGCATTTAAGATGACTAGAACCCTAGTGTCTGAGGGTGGATTCGGGGCAAGCACAAGTTTGGAGCCGGCTTCAAAACTTAAATTAGTTTTGGCTGGAATTCGAAGACACCACCAGTCGAGGACGGAGGGGTTACGCATGCGCCCCGAAGATACCTTATATACACCAGGAGGAAAGATTACTACTTTGTTTTTGGCGTTTCCCGCATTGATAGCATTTTGAATCGCTACTGTATCGTCCTTGATACCGTTTCCTACAGCGCCGTACGATCGGACGTTCACATAACCGTTTGTCTCAGGGTCTAATTTAATAGATGTGACCGCACCATCAGAAAGGATGGACGTAGTCACCGAGCTGTCTGGAATAGGGGCAGAAGCCATATACTTCACTCCTTTATACTTTGATTTTGTATTTTATGTGAATTTTTCGGGGAATGCACGGTACAAAGATCACTCTTAGAGGGCGAAAGGAGTTTTTTATTTTGAAGGTATTGGTAACTGGGGGGTTAGGCTTTATTGGGTCCCATGTGGTTGATCGGCTAATAAAAAAGGGCATAGAAACTGTGATTGTAGATAATGTATCCGGAGCCTCCGGTCTGACTTATATGAATCCTGCTGCGGTTTTGTATAAGTACGATATTCGGGATGAGACTTTGCATGAGGTTTTTAGCCTTGAAAAGCCAAATGCAGTCATTCATCTGGCTGCACAGATCGACGTCAGAGAATCACAGCGGAACCCGTTATTTGATGCGAATGTGAATATTGTTGGCACGCTGAATGTACTGCGCATGTGCGAGATCCATCAGGTTCAAAAGCTAGTTTATGCCTCGTCGGCAGCGGTTTATGGGAACCCGGAATATTTGAGCATTGATGAGCAGCATCCCATTAATCCCGAGTCCTGCTATGGTGTATCCAAAAGTGTACCAGAGTCATATATTCGGATGTTTGCCAGCTTACATGGGCTTAAATATACGATTTTGCGTCTCGCTAATGTATATGGGCCAAGGCAAAGTTCGCATGGAGAAGCTGGCGTTGTTTCCGTTTTTCTGGATCGTATAAAGCAAGGGAAGGATCTCGTTATCTATGGGGACGGTGAGCAGACAAGAGATTTCGTCTATGTGGAGGATGTGGCGCAGGCGTTCGTTGATGCGGTTCAGACCGACGGCAGAGTGAATAATGAGACGATGAATATTAGCTGTGGAATACCAACCTCGATAAATACGATGGTTCGGATGTTAGGGGACATCACAGGTCGGGATTTCCTGACAACCTATGCGGAGCCTCGTCCGGGGGATATTCTCCATAGCTATTTAAATAATCAAAAAGCCCAGGAATTATTGTCTTGGTTCCCTAACCATAACTTTCATACCGGGCTGGAAAAAACAATTACTGTCCGCTTAAGTGTAGGAAGTGCAGTAGATCATTAAAAGCACCCATTGAAAGGGGCACTCCGCATGGAACGCAAAATGAACTCGGAAATGTTCGTTCTTCGTAGTGTAGCCTGCTTAAGTATAGCCCTGCTGCATGCTCTTTATCGGGTTTATGACGATGGAAATACACCCTGGGTAGAGTCGGTGGGTTTACTGCTAACGTTTGGCACACCTGTATTCGTATTTATCTCTCAATTCGTGTTGTCATTTGCCTATCCCAATGAAATTCCAGCGAGATTTTGGGAGAAAAGAATCAAGTATATTTTATTGCCTTACTTTTTTTTCGGGACCTTGTATGCAGGACTAAAAGGATTGGAGCTGTCGAGTAGTGACGGCATTCCTTTGCTGCAGGCTTTTTGGTATTACCTCTGGCGTCATTTGCTGATTGGAGATTTCCATGGCTATTTTATACTGATTATCTTTCAGTTTTATGCTTTATTCCTCTGGTTTCAAAAGTATGCGAAGCGGCTTAACCCCCGCAATGTTCTAATCATATCGTTCCTTATTAACGTTATCTATTTGGGTTTCTTCAACTTCACTACGCCCGCAGATACGGCAGCCGCCCATTATTTCTGGGATAAAATGTACTGGATTTTCGCACCAGGTTGGATTTTTTACTTTACAGTAGCCTATTACTTGGGACGAAATGAGCTGTGGTTCCGGGAAAAATTAAAAAAGTTCCGCATAGCCGTATACACGCTCCCGGTTCTGACAGGTGCGCTTGTGCTATTCGTGAATAGTCAAGGCTGGATAACGGCGCATAGCTCCAAAAGAATTGATATGCTTCTATTTGCCTTAAGTATGATTTTGCTGCTCTTCTCCGTGGCATCAAAAATGAAGAAAGTGCCACGTGTGCTGGAATGGAGCAGCAGATATTCTTTTGGCATATACTTGCTTCATCCTTTGCTATTAGCTATATTCGTCAAGCTTCCAGCTTCGTTTGGGTTGCAAAACCTTGGACTATTCAGTGTTCTGCTGCAATTTGTCGGTTGTGTGGTAGGCTCGGCAATTATAATGAATTTAGCGAATCGTATTCCTGGCGGAGCGTATGTATTCGGTCGGATCGGCATTGGGATAAACCCGAGCAAACCACCGAAATCGCTGGATAAGCCGATAACTCCGAGTATTGGGAATGCAAACTAGCTTGAACTTGACTGGCCGCTAATCGTCTGTGTTTAGGTGATTAGTGGTCTTTTTTGTTTTTGTATTAATTGCGATTACTTCGCTAATTACATTGCGATTACATCTCACTAGCAGCATCCGCTCAATTCTCATTAAAAAAGCAAAATAGTTGTAAAAAGTACAATTAAGCTCTTATGCTCGCAGCTTTAGGGCAGTTTAATTGCATATTTTACAACTATTATTCTAGAATCCCGCCATATTGAGGCAATTGCTCATATTTAAGTGTACAGAGTGCAACTAAATCCACAAAGGCTACCTTCAAAGCGTATATAGTTGCACAAAATGCAATTAAACAAACTTCGTCGTTACCTCACATTAGCTGCACAGTGCGTTGGCGGTAAATGCAATTAAACAAACTTCGTCGTTACCACGTCTTAGCTACACTGTGCATTGGCGGTAAATGCAATTAAACAAACTTCGTCGTTACCACGCATTAGCTGCACTCTTGCACATTGAAGGTAAAGTCCCAGTATAATTGTTGAATTGTGGTCAGTTCATACGAGGTCTTGTTTGTTCGGACTGTATTGCAGCTATTTTCACTTTTTAGTTGATTTTGCGATAGTTTCGGACTGTATTGTGCTTATTTCCATAAAAACACACATTATGGAAGCTACTTTGCACGAATAGCTGCATCTAAGTCCGATAATTTAGCAAAATGAATGAAATTATTAAAATAACGGCTCCTCAGTCCGATCTATAGTGAGGGGGATCTAATTAGATGAACTTCGATTATAGTCGAAGGGAACTAAATTAGTTAGAATAATTAGGTAGTCCCTTTAGGTTTTTTTTACATCCAGAGAATAATGCATCGTGCAGAATATTAGGAGGAAATGAATAGTGGAACTTGGAGTAAGCACATTTGTCGAGACCACACCTGATGTCCAAACAGGTGAGACAATAAGTCATGCAGAACGACTACGTGAAGTAGTGGAGGAAATTGTACTTGCCGAAGAGGTGGGATTAGATGTATACGGAGTAGGTGAGCATCATCGCCATGATTATGCGGCATCTTCACCTGCGGTTGTACTGGCTGCGGCTGCTTCGTTGACTACTAAGATCCGGTTGAGCAGTGCTGTAATGATCCTGTCTTCAGCCGATCCGGTGCGTGTGTTTCAGGACTTTGCAACGCTGGACGGAATTTCGAACGGACGTGCGGAGATTATGATCGGCCGGGGTTCGTTTACAGAGTCTTTTCCTCTATTCGGATATGATCTGAAGGATTATGAAGAACTGTTTAATGAGAAGCTGGAATTGTTATTAGCCATCCAAAAGTCAGAAAAAGTGACCTGGAAAGGCAAACACCGAGCAGCTATAGAAAATTTGGGGATTTACCCGCGTCCGGTTCAAGATCCTTTACCGATTTGGATCGGGAGTGCAGGAAGTCCAGAATCTGCGATCCGCACAGGATCACTAGGTTTGCCTTTTGTTTTAGCGATTATAGGGAATGTTCTACCACTGGATTATGCGTCACATGTACAGCTTTACAAAAAAGCAGCAGCAGAAGCCGGGCATGATATTTCAAAATTTCCAATCGCTTCGCATTCACACGGGTTTATAGCGGAGACTAATCAGTTAGCGCTGGAGAAATTTTTCCCTTCAACGCATGCCCGGACCAATGTGCGGGCGAAGGAAAAAGGAACACCTCCGTACCATCGTGCAGATTATGATGCAGCGTGCAGCTTAGATGGCGCCCTTTACGTAGGTGATCCAGAAACTGTCGCTAATAAAATCATTCATCTGCGCAAACATGTGGGAATTACGCGATTCTTTTTACATGTGCCGCACGGCACGATGCCTCATGAGGAGGTTATGCAGGCGATTAGACTGCTGGGCACCGAAGTGGCCCCACGTGTGCGGGAAGAAGTAGCGCGCTGGGAAGCAAGTAATCGGTAATTTAGTAAGCTGCGTCCTTAGGACGTGGCTTTTTTTTGTAAGGTATACTGAAGAAATGAATAGCGTTTTATACAGGAGGGGCAATGGAAAAAAATCATTATTTATCTCAATTCAATTTGCTTCAATCGTTAGGACTGGAAGATCTAATTGAAATGGAAGAATTAACGCGAATAACAGTAGTCCCCAAAAATACATATATCCAAACACCATCAACCTTTTCTGAAGGACTGTTTTTTGTGAAAAAAGGGAAGGTTCGCTTATACCAATTAAACGCAAACGGTAAGCAATTTACATCGGATATCCTTAGTGAAGGCAATGTTTTTGGTGAAATGGGTGTGATTTCTTTTGGAACGAAGGAACATTATATTGAAACGATTGAGGAAAGCCATATCTGTACAATTGATCCTGCAAGATTTGAAGAATTTATCTCTCACCGGCCTAGGTTTATGATGTCATTATTGCAAGTATTGAGCGACCGCATAAAAAGTATGAGTCAGTTAACTCAAAATCTAGCCATCGGAAATCTGCATGATAAAATATTGTGCGTTCTGTTAAAGCTGGCAGATCAGCATGGGGTTGAGCATAAGGATAATTGTTACAAAATTAATGTTCCTCTATCGCATCAAGAAATCGCTAATTTAATTGGAGCCAGCAGAGAGGCTGTAACTGTGGCATTACAAGAATTGGTGAAAGCGGAGGTTATTCAGACAGGGTTCAGAACTATCTATGTCCAGCGAGACAAGATTTTGGAAAGAAATATAACATAGCTATCGAGTTGTAAACGAGATTACAGCTTGATTTTTAAAAACAATCGTATCCTAGCTATGACATGAAGGTGATTTAAGCTTTCAAATCATAGTGAAGGGACGATTTCCATGGAACACAGGAAGGGCGCTCGAAAGGTTACTGAAATTCCCGTTGAGATTGTAGAACTGCTGAATAAAGGATATTTACAGAGCGTGAATTTAACGGAATGGCTTGCGGTGGATCATCTTATATTGCTGGAAAATGTACTGAATGAGCTAGGTTTTGAAGAGGAAGTTAAACCAATTTTACTAAGGTTGAATGCGTTATCGGAAAAGAAAATCATGAAGCTAATCCCGGTGATTTCACGTGAGTGGCAGCTTCTATTTGACTGTAAATCAGAGCTGGAACGTTCCCGGCTATTTGCTGTGTTAGCTCATCATAAATCCGATAGTGTTCGCTGCTGGGCTGCTTATATCGTGGGCCAGAATCATCAATGGAGTCTAGTTCAAAAACTAACAGCAATCCGTCCTTTTGCAGCGGATGGTCATTTTGGGGTGCGTGAGATTTCTTGGATGGCTTTAAGGGAATCAGTCATTGCCGAGCTGGAAGCGTCCATTGAATTGTTAAAGGATTGGGTTCATGATCAGGACGCGAATATTAGGAGATTTGCGATCGAATTGACGCGCCCACATGGGGTATGGGCAAAGCATATTACAACACTCAAAGAAAATCCAGCGATTGCCCTTCCGCTATTAGAACCGCTTAACTCTGATCCGGCAAAATACGTTCAGGATTCTGTAAGCAACTGGTTAAATGATGCTAGCAAAAGCCATCCGGCATGGGTACAGCAAATTTGTGATGAATGGTTGAACCTATCAGGTACCAAGGAAACAAAGCGGATTGTAACCCGGGCTACAAGAAGTATTACTGATCAAAAATTAAATTAGTGCATTACTTTAGACTGGATAATCAAACGTCAAACACTATGGGCTAATAAGTGTTGGCGTTTTTTTATTGTACAGTTAACTTGGATAATTCAAGAAAAATACTCCTTCGTGTTTATTATTTAAACCAAAATTCATGAAAATATTTATATTGTTAATCCTCAGGTCATCTGTTATACTCAAAAACACCAAATGTTATAAAAACTAACACAAATTAAAGGAATGGAGGATTTTCTTATGAAAAAACAAATAATTCGTAATGTGGGTGTCACTTTATCCCTGTTTTTAGGGGTGAGTTCGTTATCTGGTGTTATGTATGCTAACACATTAAACAATGCGTATAAACCAAAAACCCATGTTTTGAAGGCGAATTCGGAAACTGTTCGATGGGGGAATATAGGTAAGGGAGATCCAGCTCTAACTGTACAATCGGGAGACATCGTAACGGTTGAGGCCATTACACATCATTCAGGCGATGATTACGAGCGGATGATTAAAGGAGATGCGGGAGTGGAGGATATTTTCCACTGGATTAAAGGGGAGAAGAACGAAGCGCTCCGCGGGCCAGGCGTACACATTATGACAGGTCCCATCGCTGTTGAAGGTGCTGAACCGGGAGATGTGTTGGAAGTGAAGATTCTGGACATGAAGCTGAGACCAAATGGGAATGACCAATACGCTGGCAAAACATATGGCGTGAATGCCGCAGCGAACTGGGGTTATCTATACGGAGATATGGTAGAGGAGCCGAAAAAGCGTGAGGTAGTAACCATCTACGAGATGGATACGGAGGGTGGAACAGATTATGCAACAGCTGTATATAACTACAAATGGTCTGTGCAAACCGATCCGGATGGTCAAGTGCACCCGACAATTGACTACCCGGGTGTTATCGTTGACCATAATACGATTGATAAGAACTTCGATGTGCTAAAAGGTGTGAAAATTCCGGTACGTCTCCACTTTGGTACAATGGGTGTGGCGCCAAAAGAAGCGGATGTTGTTGACTCCGTTCCACCTTCTTACAACGGCGGTAACGTAGATGATTGGCGGATTACCGAAGGTGCAACGATGTATTATCCTGTATCCGTAGCTGGTGCACTACTGTCGATCGGTGACCCGCATGCCGGTCAAGGCGATTCGGAGATTAACGGAACTGCGATTGAGACATCGGTCACAGGGGATATACAAGTTATTCTTCATAAAAAAACATCGCTTAACAACAAGCTGAAAGGTTTAAACTTCCCATTACTTGAAAATGAGAACGAGTGGGTCGTGCATGGATTCAGCTACGCTAATTATTTGGAGGAGCTGGGGGCTAGTGCTCAGACGGATATCTTCAAAAACTCATCCATCGACAAAGCCATGAAGGATGCCGCTCATAAAACAAAAGATTTTTTAATGGCTGGAATGGAATTGAGCGAAGATGAAGCGTATTCTCTGATGTCTGTGTCAGCTGATTTTGGAATTACACAAGTGGTGGATGGAAACTGGGGCGTACACGCCTTAATTGATAAAGGTCAATTCGGCGATTCTGAGCGCAAGCCCGTGGTTTTACGGAGCAGCTTTGAGAACTTTGGAGCAAAGGTTGGCTGGCAGCCAGCCACTAAGACAGTTACGCTGAGCTACAATGGCAATGTACTGGAGATGAAGGTTGGAGCGACAACGGGAATTTACAACGGAGAGACAGTGAAGCTTGTAGCCCCATTAAGTGTTGTGAACGGGCAGGTTGTGGTCAGCGAATATTTCGTGAACTTTTATAAAGCTAAGCTGGCTAAGACAGAGTAGGACGAAATAGCAATTATTTGATAATTCTAATAAAAATTTAGATGAGAAAAGAACCGTCTTTATAGGCGGTTCTTTTTCTTATATATTTAAGCCGTCTTGATTTTTGTGGCGTTTCAATAAAATTTGGTTTTCTACACGTACCAGTCCATCCAGACAATAGATTGATTCATGCATAAACCGTTCCATCTCTTCAAGATTCTCAACTAAGATGTGAATATGCAGAATACAAGGTCCTGTCATTTCGTATAATACAGCTACACGTTCGTTTTCTTTTAATACGTCGACAATATGATTCAAATGAGCAGGTTCTACTTCAAGTTCCAGGTAGGCCGAGATTTTCTTTCCTAACTTTTCGGCACTGATGACAATCGAGAACTGTTCAATAATCCCTTGATTGACTAGCCGATCAATACGGTCTTTCACCGCGACACTTGATAAACTGACTTCTTTAGCTAGATCAGTATAGGAAATTCTGCTGTTTTGGGCCAGCCGCATCAAAATATGGTTATCGATAGGATCTAGCATGCGGATTCGTTCACCTCTTTTTTCGTAATTGTATCAGAAAAAAAGTGGTAATGCCTATTAGCGCTTTACAGTAGAAGTGTGTGGCGGCATTCTCTGCTGAAGGTAGTTGACATAAAAGAATTATTTCACTATACTGGCTGTAATCTTATATACGATATACGTTGAAGGAGCCCAGTAGTAACTTAGTCCCTGTTCCAGAAAGCCGGGGGTTGATGAAACCCGGTACACACTAAGCTTACGAATTACACTTTGGAGTATCTTGGGTAACACCGAGCGGAATGGCGAACGATATCTCGTCAAGAGTGGTATCAATGGTATGCTTGAGTATAAGCGTTTCATGGGTGCAATCTGGGTGGTAACACGGTTATTCAATCGTCCCTATGTCTACAATAGACAAAGGGACGATTTTTTTGTTTTTAAATATAAGGATTTATAGGGTTCACTTCATCAATGATCCTTATATTTCTCGCTGAAACGGTACCGTCCTAAACAGGAGGACAGAGCCGTTTCCGCTTGGCGGACTGATGTTTCATTATAGGATAACTACTAATTTTGAGGGGTGTAAGGAAATGAATATTATCGACGAACTAGAATGGCGCGATGCCATCAATCAACAAACAGATGCCGAAGGGCTTAGAGAACTGACCAATCAAAAATCGGTATCTCTGTACTGCGGTGTAGATCCAACGGGTGACAGTATGCATATTGGCCACTTGATTCCATTCATGGTGCTCAAAAGATTCCAGCTGGCAGGACATCGTCCGGTTATTCTAATTGGTGGGGCTACGGGAACGATCGGTGATCCAAGTGGACGTCAATCCGAACGCTCTTTGCAAACGCTGGAGCAAGTCCAAGCCAACGTTGATGCACTTACAGCACAAATGAAAAAATTGTTCGTGACTGATGGCGACAATCAAATCCGCATGGTGAACAACTACGATTGGACGCATAAAATCAATGTTATCGAATTTTTACGTGACTATGGTAAAAACTTCAGCATCAATTCGATGCTTGCCAAGGATGTTGTAGCGAGCAGATTGGACAGCGGAATTTCCTTTACGGAATTCTCCTACCAAATCCTGCAATCCCTGGACTACCTGCATCTGTTCCAGCATGAAGATGTGCAGCTGCAAATCGGTGGTTCTGACCAATGGGGGAACATCACAAGTGGCTTAGATCTGATTCGTAAAAAAGAAGGTTCTGAAGCGGTAGCATTCGGACTTACCATCCCGCTTATGCTGAAAGCCGATGGTACAAAATTCGGTAAAACAGCTGGCGGAGCCATTTGGCTGGATCCGAACAAAACGACAGCTTTTGAATTCTACCAGTTCTGGGCAAATACAGATGACCGTGATGTTGTGAAATACCTGAAGTACTTTACCTTCCTCTCTAAAGAGCAAATTGATGCACTTGCAGAAAAGGTGCAAACCGAACCGCATAAACGTGAAGCGCAAATAACACTGGCTGAAGAAATGACCAGATTCGTACATGGTGAGGAATTGCTGGAGCAGGCTAAACGTATTACTGCCGCTCTGTTCAGTGGAGATATTAAATCTCTGACCGCTGACGAGATCGAGCAAGGCTTCAAGGAAATGCCGACCTTCGAAACGACATTGGAGTCCAAAAATATCGTGGAGTGGCTGGTAGATCTAGGAATTGAGCCATCCAAACGTCAAGCACGTGAAGACATCACCAAAGGCGCAATTTCCATGAACGGTGAAAAAGTTAGCGATGTAGCATTTGAAGTTACAGCCAGCGAAGCCATCGGCGGACGTTTTATCATTATCCGTAAGGGGAAGAAAAACTACAGCCTGGTGAAATTGTCCTAATAATAAGAAGCCTTCCTTATGAATAAGGAAGGCTTTTTGTTGTATTTTAAGTATAGAGGCCGACTATTTGCATATTAAGTGAAATTTGAAAGGTGAAATCGTCAAAATTATGGTAAGCTTAGGATTCGTGTGATTTATGGATTAACATGATATTCTACAACTATAACAGAAAATTAGGAGTGGTAATTTGAGAAGACAAAAACCAATGACCATGGAAGAATTAATGAATGAGTTACAAGGACAGAAAACGTATCAAGAAGATCCCAATCACATCTCTTTCGAAAAATTGTTTAATGAAGCGTTTATGAGTAAGTATTCCAATTACAAAAGTTTCGATGAGTTTGTAACCAAAGGGAACTTTCAAGTAAAGACAGAAGAAGATGTTGCTGACATACCTGATGAACTCTTTGATCGTCATGTTGTTAGGGAGACGAAGTTTGCGGATTGGAAATCCATGTTGGAAACAGCAAATAGAGAATACGTCCGTAATTAATAAGACTTAGTCTCTAACTACCGTTAGTTAGACTCATCCACAAAGAAACTGCACACCCTTATTGCTTTGTTCCAACGGACAATGGGGAGTGCAGCTTTTTTATGCCCAGTTATTCGACCAGCTATGATGTTTTACTCATCGTTGACTTGCAGATCTATGATTTAATTGAACAAATAGGAATTAGGTTCTACAAAGATAGTATTACATAGGAGGGGCAGAATCGTATGACTGCATGTATACAAACCTCTAAGCAGGAGACCCTTCATGTCATGTGGAAAACCGTCTCAGAGGATTGTAATCTAGCCTGTGATTATTGCTATTACAGTACAGCCGGGGGACATCCTCAGCAACCGATCCGGGTGATGGATACGGAGCTTCTGGAGCGGTTTATCGCTCAGTACATGAAAAGATCATCAGGGATAGCGACTTTCTCTTGGCAGGGTGGGGAGCCATTATTGGCCGGACTTTCGTATTTTGAACAAGTGATTTCATTTCAAGCTAAGTACGCTCCGCCTCATACGATGATCAGTAATGCACTGCAGACCAATGGAACGCTTATCCATGAGAAATGGGCGAAATTTTTTAAACGGTATAACTTTTTGGTTGGGATTAGTCTGGATGGCCCAGAGCCTATTCATGATGCTCATCGTGTAACGGGTTCGGGGAAAGGCAGTTATAGTCTAGTTATGCGTGGGATTCGTCATTTACAGAATGAGGGTGTGGAGTATAGTATTCTAACGGTGATTCATGAAGATAACGTGACGAAACCAGAGGAGTTGATGGCATTTTATCTAGAACATACCTTTCCGAATATTCAGTTTATCCCCTGCATGGATTTTGTTTCTCAGAAAAGTGATGTAGCGGGACGTTTCCGAATTACACCTGAACAATACGGAGTCTTTTTATGCCGTACATTTGACCTTTGGTACAACGGTGGGTATCCAGAGCTTCCTATTCGTATTTTTGAGAATATGCTTCTTGTATTCATGCATCGTGAGGCAGAGTTATGCGTTCACAACTCATGTTGCCCGAAGATGATGGTGCTTGAAACGAACGGGGATGCCTACCCTTGCGATTTCTTTATTGATGAAGAGCATAGGCTGGGAAATATCGGCCAAACTGACCTGAAAGCGCTGCTAACCAGCCCAGTATATGATGATTTTTTGTTAATGAAGCCCAATATGAATGAATCATGCTATAAGTGTGAGTACCTTAGCTTTTGCAATGGGGGATGTCCGCGCAACCGGAATTGGCTTGATGTTAATGATCGGACTGAGGTTGATTATTTCTGCCATAGTTACAAAATGTTCTACTCACACGCCTATGAACGCATGTTATTACTGGCGAACCGACTTAGATCGGAGCGGATGCTGGAGTACAGGAAAAGTGCAAAACCACTTCCGGGTCGAAATGATCCATGTCTCTGCGGAAGCGGGAAGAAATTCAAAAATTGCTGTCAGGCATTATAGCTTTGACTAGATAAGGTTGTCCCAACAGTCATGCAAAGGATTGGGAACAACCTTTTTGTTATGCTATAGAACCATATGATTTCTCGCCATTATTGCCGCACCAGTCACCACAGCTTCTTCTTTTAATATACCTAGGGAGAAGTGAGGTTGGTATTCAGGATAACGGTAAGTGTTTCTCTGTGCCACCTCCACCGCTGTTTGGAAAAACAACTCGTGAGAGTGAATGAGCGCACCGCCTAGAATGATGGTCTCTGGATGAAACAGGTTGATAACGTTAGCGAGCCCGATCCCGAAATGGCTGGCAGCTTGGGTAAATAATTCACGCGCATGTGGATTACCGTCTCTAAAGGCTTGTACCAATACATCATAAGTCAGCTTCTCAGGCGCCACTTTATATCTTTGGAGGATCAGATCGTTGTCCATTTTCGCCTCCGAGCGTGCACTTTGTTCTATGGCCTGCACAGATACAAATGCTTCCAGAGCCCCGTAGTTCCCGTCATGATTTAATCGGGGTCCATCTGTCTGGATGATCATTTGACCGATTGCATCTTCCATATCCATTGTGCCATGAACAATACTTCCATGCGACATCATCGCATACCGGAGTCCTGCTCCAGCATGTACATAAAGCATATGCTGAATGTTTGCGTGACGGATAGACCATCGTTCCCCAAGCAATGCGGAATTGGCACCGTTGTCCAACCAAGCTTTGAACCCCGTCCGTTCCTCCACCAGTTTGCAAATCGGCAGATTGTTCCAGCCTGAAGAAGGGAAGTGCAGCGGTTTTAGGATCAAACCATGTTCCCGATCAAGTGGCCCCACAGCCCCTATTCCTATCCCGATGATTTGGCTGTCCACTAACTGATGGTCCCGAAGGAAAGCGCGTATTTGATTACTGATATGATCTATAAATCTTTCAGGTGTGAATGCCTGATCCATTCGCCAGTGAACAATTGATTTTGGGTTCATTTGCATATCAAATAAACCAAGAGAAGAATACACCCTGGAAATCTCTAACCCGATTATATAACCGTAGGAAGGATTGATCTGGTATAAAATAGGTCTTCTGCCTCCGCTAGATTCCCCAAATCCGCTTTCTATCAGCAAGCCTTCTTCCGTCATCTCATCCAATATCCGGGTCATTGTGCTTTTGGTAAGTGAAAATGTCTGTAGAAGATCCAACTTGGAAACAGTACCTTGTTCGGCGATTCGGTCGTATAGAAGTTTTTTTGGTGATGGAATGTGTGTCGAGCGCTTTTCCACGATATACCTCCAAGCTATATATAGGATGAACTTGTAAGATCGTTTTTTATATAGTTTGTATTTATTAACATGAATATAGTATAACTCATAAACCCTTGGTTGTATTTTACCGTTCAAAAAACTTAATTCCATTTTGGGAAAAAGTGATATAATGAAATTACGACAGATTATAAAAGGGTGGATTCCATGAGAACAACTATGAAAACAGATATGATACCGAATACAGATCTGAGGATAAGTCTACTTTTTCAGTTGTTTTGGGTATTTGTTCGAATTGGTCCTGTAACCTTCGGGGGAGGTTATGCGATGATCCCTATGATCGAACGGGAAATTTCCGCTAAACGAAAATGGCTGGGTGAAGAGGAGATGGATGAAATTCTATCTTTAGCTGGTGCTGCACCTGGGGGTGTAGGTGTAAATGCAGCGGCATTCATTGGTTATCGTCTTGCTGGTGTGAAGGGGGCGATTGCTGCAATCGCAGGGATAACGATTCCAACCTTTATCATTGTTTGTTTGCTTAGCGCCGTATACTCCCAACTGGCCGACCAGCCAAAAGTCATTGCCGCTATGAAAGGGATAAATGGTGCTGTTATTGCCTTGATCCTAGTAGCTGCATATCGAATGGCCAAGAACGCTATAATTGACAAGACTACCGCTGTTACGGCGTTAGTTATACCGGTTGTTTTACTGGTTTTTGGAATTAATCCCATTTACGTGATTGCAGTTGGTTTATGTATTGGGTTTGTATATCTGCAAATTAAACAGCTCTTAGGGCTCCAAGTTCGAACGGAGAAGGAGTCCTTGAAAGCTTCTGATGAAGAGTCGAATTATCCGGAGTATTACATCTAGGGGGAAGCGATGTGATTTGGAGTTTATTTTTCACTTTTATAAAAATAGGTCTTCTGTCTTTTGGAGGAGGGTACGCCATCATTCCGATGATTCAGCATGAAGCCATGGCTGGGGGTTGGTTATCCGAAGGGGAATTTCAAGAGGTAGTTTCCATCGCAGGGATGTCACCTGGTCCTGTTGCGACGAACAGTGCAACCTTAATCGGATATCGTATAGCCGGAATGGAAGGAGCGATTGTGTCAACATTAGGCATGGTTCTGCCCTCGTTTTTAATCATCATTGTTATTTCTGTCTTCTTTTATCGGGTGAGGGATAGTCAATGGATTAAAACGTTATTTTATGGTTTGCGGCCAGTGATTACAGGCTTGATTGCCTATGCTGCGATTCGTTTTGGCTTAAATAGCGTGGAACATACTTATATTACTTGGCAGACCCTTGGCATGTTGATCATTGTATTCGCTGCACTTTATGGTTTAATGAAATATAAGCTGCATCCGCTCACCATCATCGTTGCCTCTGGCATTCTTGGGGTAGCTTTTTTTTAGACAGAGCCGGGACGATCCCAGATTGGAGGTAAATCATGTCAGAGAATATACGGGCATGTTGTTCAGCTAGTCGAAATCAAGTCGCGAAACAAGAATCTATTGATGTTTGTAAGGAGAACACAACGGTTCAAGGAGTAACAGGGGGGAAAGGTTTCTCGGATATGATCCTTATCCCTGGAGGCACTTTTCTTATGGGGACGGATGATAAGGAAGGGTTCCCCGCAGATGGAGAAGGGCCGACTAGGAAGGTTACCTTATCTTCCTTTTTGATGGATGCAACGGCGGTTACGAACAAGCAGTTTGCTGCTTTTATCAAGGAAACAAACTATGTTACAGATGCGGAACGTTTTGGATGGTCATACGTGTTTCATTCTTTTGTTTCCATGGAGACAGGGAAAAAGGTGACCCAAGTAGCCACTCAAACCCCCTGGTGGTGGGTGGTGGAGGGAGCGGATTGGTGTCATCCTGAAGGTCCGGATTCCAAAGTAGATGAACGACTTGAACATCCGGCTATTCACCTATCATGGCATGATGCGGATGCATATTGTCGCTGGGCTGGTAAACGTCTGCCTACGGAAGCGGAGTGGGAGTATGCCGCACGAGGAGGACTGGTTCAGAAACGGTATCCTTGGGGGGACGAATTAAAACCAGGCGGAGAGCATCGCTGCAATATTTGGCAGGGAAAGTTTCCCGATAAAAATCATGCCAGCGATGGTTTTGCAGGTACCGCACCTGTAAGGTCCTATCAGCCTAACGGCTATGGTCTTTATAATATGTCAGGGAACGTGTGGGAATGGTGCGCGGATTGGTTTACTAAGGACTATCATTTATCTTCCGAATCCGTGAATCCGAAAGGTCCAGTAAGTGGTGTCGCAAGATCGATGCGCGGAGGATCGTATTTATGCCATAAATCTTACTGCAACCGTTATCGGGTGGCGGCTAGAAGCAAAAATACTCCAGACAGCTCTGCCGGAAATATTGGCTTTCGATGTGCGGCTGATTATACAGGTTAGAGCACTTTTACGACTACTACATAAGAAGGAGGAACTTCCTTGTCCTCTATCATCCATAGTCAGTTTGACATCAGCGTGCTGGACGTCCTAAAGATTCAATATCAGAAGCGGATCCTGTTCGATTATGTCCAGTCTTGTTATACCGTCTCTTATATCCAAAAAGGTGAGGTATTGACGACATCTTCGGAAGGAGAATATGTTGCTTCTGCCGGAGATGTGATGATTCACCGTCCTAACGAGCCTTTTAATGTGATCTCCAAAACGGATGGTATACATTATCTGTTTAATATTAACGCTAAAGTTAAAGACGGGGATGACTTCTTTAAGTTATTCCCTTTAGGCAAGGTGATTCGGGTCCGGGATCGAAGCGAATATGAGCGAAGGTTTGACGAGTTGCGAAGCTTGTGGTTGCAGGAGGAAGATGATTTCAGGAATGTTCAGGTCGGTTCATTGGCATTTTTTCTTCTTTATGAAATTATGGAGAGTACCAAGCTTGGCGGGCGCCGCTCTTCACGAGATCCCTTTATCACGGACCGCTTTAACGAAGCGTTGCAATATATGGAGGAGAGGCTTGATCAGGAGATTAGTAGAGAGGAGCTTTCCAAGCTCTATCATATGAATCCTGTTTATTTTAGCCGGGCATTTCAGAAAATATATAAACTGACACCCATGCAAATGCTGCGGAAATTGCGGCTGCAGCAAGCAAAACAAATGCTGGAATATACGGATTATACAATTGAGCATATCTCCCAGAGATGTGGTTATTATGATGCTTCACACTTCAGCAGGGTATTTCGTGGCGAATACGGCAAGGGGCCGGCAGAGTACCGGAAAAGTATCGAATTTACAAAAACAAACATCGCTACTCCATAGCGGAGCTTTCCATATTCATTTACTCTTATAAGCATGAGCAGATCATTCTAAGCTGCCCGAATCGAGCGTAACCATTTCGATGAATAGGAAAGGCAGGGAATAACTCATGAGAATCTTGTATTTGGATTTGGATTCGCTTCGCCCGGACCATCTGGGATGTTATGGCTATCATAGGAATACCTCCCCGAATATCGATTCAATCGCTAAAGAAGGTGTCACCTTTACCAACTACTATTGTTCAGATGCTCCTTGCCTGCCATCTCGTTCTGCTTTAATGTCGGGGCGATTTGGCATTCATAATGGGATTGTAGGGCATGGCGGAACCGCTGCTGATATGCGTAGAGAAGGAGCTAAACGTGAATTCAATGACCGTCTGGGGATGGAGAGCCTTCCGGCTATATTAAGGCAAGCGGCGATGAAAACCGCATCGATCAGCACCTTCTCCGAACGACACTCGGCTTGGACCTTTAACGCCGGGTTCCAAGAAGTGTTTAATGTTGGTGGCAGAGGGCATGAGACGGCAGAGCAGGTGCTTCCAGTGGCACTTAAATGGCTTGAGGATAATGGGGAGTCCGAAAATTGGTTTCTGCACCTGAATTTCTGGGATCCGCATACGCCTTATCGTACACCTGAGAGCTACGGTAATCCGTTCAAGAAGGAGCCTTTACCCGATTGGATCACGGAAGACGTGTTTGAGCTTCACCGAAATAAGAAGGGGCAGCATAGTATTGAAGATATGAATATGCTCGCGAAATCGCACTATCAGCAGCATTTCAGGCATCAGCAGGAGATAGAGAACCGTGATGACCTGCGTGTAATCTTTGACAACTATGATGCTGGAGTTAAGTATCTGGACGAGCATCTCGGGAAAGTTTTTTCTAAGCTAAGAGAACTTGGCGTGATGGAAGATACGGCTATCTTGATCTCTGCGGATCATGGAGAGAGTCTGGGTGAACTAGGAATTTACTCCGAACATGGCACAGCAGACGAGGCGACTTGCCGTATTCCGATGATTGTTCGCTGGCCAGGGGGCAAGAAGGGAATCGTGGAGGAGGCGCTACATTATCACCTTGATCTAGGACCAACCTTAGCAAGCCTTTTGAATTTGAAAGGGGCTGCTTCTTGGGATGGTGAAAGTTATGCAGGAGCCATTCTGGAGGGGGATTTGGGAGGGCGTGAGTATCTCGTAATCTCACAATGCGCGCATGTGTGTCAACGCAGCGTCCGGTTTGCGGATTGGTTATATATACGAACCTATCATGACGGACACCATGGATTCCCGCTAGAAATGCTGTTTGATTTGAAGCACGATCCTTATGAACAACATAATCTCGCCGAAGTGCGTAAAGACGTTTGTATGAAGGCTGTCTATTTGTTGAATGAATGGCATGATAATATGATGAGCTCCATGGATTGTGATATCGATCCATTATGGACGGTACTTATGGAAGGTGGACCCTACCATGCGAAAGAGTATCTGAGCTCATCCTTATAGAATGCTTAATAATATCCTAGAAAATGCGGCGAATGAAAGACATATGAAAGGGAGGTTGCCCTGAATGGGCAACCTCCCTATTTATGTTCTCGCTTTTTGTGGATCTATTAAAGATCCGGGAAGCCTCAAAACGGTCTTCGTCCCTCTACCCTCCTTACTGTACAGCAGAACACCGCAAGGATCCCCATATTTAAGATTTAGACGATTATTGACGTTTAGGAGACCGATATGATCGCCTGATTCTATATTCTTACCAGCCAGCAACTCCGTTAGTTGTTCCAGTCTTGTTGGATCGATGCCTACACCATTATCTTCTACCACGATTTCAAGCAGCCCTGCTTCGTTTTTCTCTACGGAGATCAGCAAAATTCCTTGTCCTTGTGCCTCAAGCCCATGACCAAGCGCATTTTCAACAATAGGTTGAAGGATCATTTTAGGCACGGGAATGTGTAACCATTCCTGTGGACACAACAACTTGTAAGTAAATTTGTCGGGGAAACGGCCTTGGTAAATCCTCACACAAGATTCCGCGATTTTCAGCTCTTCCCCAAGAGTTACCTCCTCTTTGCCTTTGATGCTGTACTTGAGCATTGTGCTTAAGGCGGTAGTCATCTCGAAGATATCCCGATTTCCTTTTACGATAGCAACGCCCTTGATTGTATCTAAAGTATTGCTTAAGAAATGCGGATTAATTTGACTTTGTAAATACGAATATTCCGCCCGCTGCTTTTCCAGATCGGTCAGATAAAGTTGAGTTGAAGCATCGATTAATTGGTCTGTCAAATCGTGGATCCGTGTGGTCATATCGTTGAACTGTCGGGAGATGATTTCAATCTCAGCATAGCCCTTTAAATCGACCTTGTTGTTCAATATCCCCAGACTTCCGCCCTTTAATTGATTCATATAGCGCATAAGTCTAGACAACGGCCTTAAGAGATTCATCATAAGCACAGAATAAGGAATAGAGACGACCAGCAAGATTAAGGCTAGAAGAGCATAGCTGACCTTCTTCAATTTCTCCAGTTCTTTCATTAAATTATGGACAGGAACAGCGGTTATGATTTTTCCAGAGATCTCCGGTAAGCTAAAGGACTGAATGGCATATTTCTGTCCATGAACTGTCTTGACGATGGACTCTCCATCCCTTCCAATTGCCCGAGTTTGAAACTGCTGGAGCATATCCTCCGGCTCATTGCTATTAGAGTAGATCATGCCTTTATCATCCATCATAAAAAAACTGGTTCCGACCAATCGGGGATACTCAGAAATTTCAGTTTGAATGGCCTTCATATCTACAATAACTGCGAGATAGCCAATTTTTTCACCATATAGGGACGTGTCACCTGAAGCGAAGATGTTCATTCCGAAAAGCAGTTTTCTCTTGTCGATGACTTTGTCTGGAGGACTGTATCCGCGATAATGAACGATTCCATCCTCCTCAGCTGTTTTCATAAGATCGATAGCATATTTTGTTCTTCCTGCTAAGGAAATACGTGTGTTTGAGCTACCGATAACAATAATATCTAAGATGTCTGTGTTCATATTTCGGGCGATGCTCAACAATCCTTCAACTTTTTGGGATAGATCGTAGACTCGAAGCTTATCCTTCTCGACTAGGAACTTTTGAACGGTCGAATCGTAACCCACATTCATCATCATAGAAGAAACGTTGGCATAGTTGTCAGAAATCCGTTGCTTGAGGAGGGAGACCAGCTCCGTATTGTATTGCGTATTTTGATTAATGATAGTCTCGCTTGATAGTTGGTAGACTCGTGAAACGATGATTGGGATAATGGCAACAATAAATAACCCGAATAGCAAAACCTGAGTACGGATGGATAGTCTCTTAAATGTTTTCATTGTTTTGTTCCCTATATTGTGTAGGTGTCATTTTGAGATGCCGCTTAAAAATTCGTGTGAAATAGAAATAATCCTGAAAACCGCATTTCTCACCGATTTGGTAAATGGAAAGGTTGGTTTCGATCAGCATTTTACAAGCGTATTCAATTCGTAAACGACTGATATGTTCGATGATGGTCTCGCCGACCTCTTTTTTGAATAATTGGCATAAATAATTTGGGCTTAAAAAAAACTGATTGGCTAAATGCTGGATCGAAATTTCTTGATTGAAATGGTTGCGGATGTATAACATAATTTCTTTGACTTTGTGGTTTGAGATTCGTGAAATATCAGATTCGTTTCTGTTCATAAAAATATCAAGTGTCATAAGAATCAGATCATCGATCATAGCTTCAGCCGTACCGTACCGATAATAGAGCTGTTCATAGCCTTCAAAAAAACGGCCGCTAACCCGAGTCCCTTCCCGAGGAAATAAGTAGAGGATCGATGTATAGAGCAAATAAGCTTCTTTAATGGTGAACGTTCCCTCTTTGAATAATTTCTTTATCGATTCCATGGCTGCTATGAAACCGAGCCGGTCTTTATTATGAAGAATCCGGGAAATCTCTTTGAGCTTCTCGTCGACCGGTATCTCCTGTTGTGAATTTACCCGGTAACATCCGGGCATCCCCGTTGTGAACATATTGAAAGCAGCTTGAGAGGCGGACTCTAAAGACGCATCCAATTGGTGTATATCCGAAATAGGAGGCCCGATCCCGACCCCGCACTCTTGTACAACTTCTGTTTGTTCAATGCCCTGGAGGAAGACTTCGTATTGGCACTCTTCTAATAAGTAACCATACCGACGGCGGCTCATTGGGAAGACCAGGGAAGAGAACTGCCCGGCATTTACAGGTGAACTTAACCCTTGGATAACAATGGGGATATGAGGGGTATCTTTCGACAAGGGTATTTTCTTCTCATCCAACCATAAGCTAATTCGTTCAAGATCTCCGGAACAAACCGCTTCATAAAGTTCGAAGTCGTGGATAGGTTGTTCTTTAACTGTCTTGGAATCGTGTTGCTGGGCTATTCGGTTGAGCATTCCTTCAATTTCTTCGATTTCAAAGGGTTTGAGACAATATCCGAAAGTACCATAATTCATTGCTTTTTGTGCATAAGCGAACTCGGCATGTCCGCTGAGTACGATAAAGATCGTATCAGGCGCGATGGCCTTGCCACGTTGAATGAGCTCTAGTCCATTCATAACAGGCATCTTGATATCTGTTAGAACAAGGGTGGGGCGAAGCGATTGAATTAATTGAAGGGCTTCTTGCCCGTTTTCGGCATCGTCGATCACTTCAAAGCCGTATTTCTTCCAATTCACTCCTGCTTTAATTCCTTCTACAATCCACTTCTCATCATCTGCAATAATCACTGAACGCATAAGTGAATCCCCCTCTCTTTATAGAGCTCTTAGATTTATCCTAGCGATTGTGGACCAAGGGGGGTATGGACGATTTTACGCTCACTATGTCCGATATTACGTGCCACGGGAAGGTCACCCGCCAAGGTGTGAAAAATCCACATGATCGGAGTTGTATTCTCTATACAAGAGAATTTACACTCCCGATATAATTTACCATATAAATCGCTTACAAGTATAAATAATCTCATACAGAAAGGTGGGGAGAAGATTGGCTGATTCTGTAACCGCTCGTACGCCTAAACGAAGCTTAAAAACTCGTGCTCCAAAGCAAAGTTTAGGGAAAACGATTTTACAGTACAAGTATTTTTACCTTATGGTTCTACCGGTGTTAATCTGGTACGCCCTCTTCAGCTATGCTCCCATGTACGGTGTAACGCTAGCGTTCAAAACATTTAATTACAGTGAGGGGATTCTGGGCAGTCCTTGGGTTGGCTTGGAGAATTTTCAAACGCTGCTGACCGACCCCGATTTTCGCAAGGCGTTTTGGAATACGGTCATTATCAGCTTGATGAAGCTGGTCACTCATTTCCCGATGCCCATTATCCTGGCGATTGTTTTATATGAGTTTTCCAGAACAAAAATGAAGCGTTTTTTTCAGACGATCCTGACGTTCCCGCATTTTATATCGTGGGTTGTACTGTCGGGGATTATTATCAATATTTTAAGCAAGGACGGGATTTATAACCAGATCATCATGCTGTTTGGTGGAGATCCGAATTCTCCTCTTGTCGATGAAAGTGCATTCAGACCCGTTCTGTATATCACGCATGTGTGGCGAGAGATCGGTTGGGATTCAATCATTTACCTGGCGGCTCTGGCAGGGATCAATCCTGAGCTGTTTGAAGCGGCTGAAGTGGACGGAGCGAACCGGTTTCGCCGTTTGCTAAACATCGCATGGCCAGGTTTGAAGAGTACAGTCGCAGTCCTGCTAATCCTTCAAGTTGGACAACTACTAACCCAAGGTTCGAGCTTCGAGCAAATTTTCAACCTGTATAGTTCGCCGGTATATTCGGTTGCCGACACGATCGATACTTACATTTATCGGACTTCCTTCACGATTGGAGGAGACTTTGGATATATGACCGCCGTGGGTGTCGTCAAGTCCATTATCAGCCTAATCCTTTTATGGGCGGCCAATACGTTCGCTAAGAAGATGGGCGAGGAAGGACTGTATTAATCTGCAGGAAAAGGGGAGAAGCAAGTGACCGACACAACGGTTAAAAAGAGAAAAAAGTGGAGTGTTTTCGATATCGTCGCATTCGTGGTGCTGGGGCTCCTAGCAATAGTAACATTTTTTCCCTTCTATAATGTTCTTATTATCTCTGTGGCAAAGTTCGAAGCGATTAGTAAAAGCGACTTTTATATTTTTCCGCTTTCGTTTGACCTGTCCGCTTACAAGCTTTTGCTTCAGGATATGAAGTTTTGGACTTCCATCTTTAATTCTGTCATCGTAACTGTGGTTGGCGTGTTGTTCAGCATGACAATCTCTGTGGCGGGAGCTTACGCATTATCCAAGCGGGGTATGCCCGGCAGAAACATAATGCTTAGCTTGATCTTGTTCACTATGTTTTTCAATGGCGGTTTAATTCCTTTTTACTTAGTCGTTAAGGATCTAGGATTCGTAAACAATATACTCGTCATGATCATCCCCGCGGGTCTCAATACGTTTTATCTAATCATTATGAAAAACTATTTCAACACCATTCCAGAAAGCTTGGAAGAATCGGCTAAGCTGGACGGGGCGAATGATCTGTACATTCTTTTCAAAATCATTATTCCAATCTCTGCTCCATTCATGGCGACTTTTGCTTTGTTCTATGCTGTGGAAAGATGGAATGAATGGTGGTATGCGCTGATTTTTATCAGTGACGCTGCAAAAGCACCCCTTCAGATTTATCTACGGGAGACACTTATTACTTCGAATTCCTTGATAAGCCAAATGGCACAAACGATGGCCGAGCAGGAGCAGACGGGAAAGGTCTACACACCTGCACTTCAAATGGCAGCGATTGTAGTTTCGAGTATTCCGATTATTGTTGTTTATCCGTTCCTGCAGAAGCATTTTAATAAAGGCATTATGGTGGGTTCAATAAAAGGATAAGAAAGATTTTAAATAGATTGATTCTATCCTAAAATAGTATAAAGGGAGGTTTCAAGCATGCATAGAAAGAAAATAATGACATTGGCATTATGTATAACTTTGTTGGCTTCAGTACTCACGGCTTGCGGTGGAGGCAATAACGGCAAAGGGCAGGCTGGTTCAAACGGTGAAACAACTCCGAATTCTACTAACTCCACGGATAATCCTTACAAGGATCCAATGACTATTTCTCTTGGGTTTTGGGATGCGGATGCCGAGATTGCTAACATCGAAAAGGACCCGATCGCTAAACAAGTATTGGAGAAATTCAATATCACACTAAAACCTGTCAATTTGTCCTGGGATGACTATACCCAGAAGATTCAAATGTGGGCCGCCTCCGGCCAATTGCCAGACATTTTCGCGATCGACGCCGTCGGTACGCAATATCAGCGCAAATGGGTGAATCAAGGCGTTGTTAAAGCGCTCCCGGATCTTTCAAAGTATCCAAATCTTGCAAAATACTTCGAATCGCCAGATATTAAAGGACTAGGAGTAGATGGAAAGTATTATACTGTACCTCGCCGGATGTTCCCGAGTGTCGATTGGAGCGCACTGGACCGTATGGTTTTCTATCGTTGGGATCTTGCTCAAAAGGCTGGGATCACCAAAGAACCAGAGACATGGCAAGAGTTTGAAGCCATGCTTGATGCAATCGTAAAGTCGGATCCGGAAGGCAAGCATGTTACTGGTCTTACGACGACAACTACCAAGATGCTGGGCGGATTCTTCTGGCTGTATGGCAACCCGGTTGCTACTAGTGATGGAAGCGGCAGTGATTTTAAATGGATCAAAGAGGATGGGAAATTTATCCCTGCTGTATTCTCTAAAAATGCGCTGCCAGCGCTGCAAAACATGAAGAATATGTACGAAAAAGGATTGATCGATCCAGACATCGCGCTTGTTAAACCAGCAGAGTCCTATGACAATTTCGTAGCAGGCAAAGCAGCTGCTCTCCTGAGCGGTGGAGGTTTCATAAATTTAAATAGCGATATGTATGAAAAACGCTGGAAAACAGCTTATCCGGATAAGGATATGACGGAGAGCGTGAAGGCGCTCAAGCCGCTTATCGGTCCTGATGGTGAACGTTCACATGCTATCTTTAAAACGTACTGGTCAGAAAGCTATTTCAGCAATAAGATTGACGATAAAAAGATGGATCGCATCATGGCACTCTATGATTATGTGTTGTCTCCTGAAGGCAAGGATCTGTTGACTTATGGCATCGAAGGTGTAGATTATAAGCTCGAAAATGGGCAGAAGGTTGTCATTGAAAAGGGTTCATTAAATGAGAAGTATCCAGCTAGCAGATTTCTGAAGAATTTGGTAGCTTATGAAACTTCAGATAGCTATAACATGGATAACCCGACGATTGCTAACGAAGGAATCCGCAAAGAAGCTGTCGATTACATCGACTGGATTCAGAACAATACAAAGGTGCCAGAATACGACATTCGGTTAACTTATATGTCCACCCCAACAAAGGATAAATTTACTGTGCTTGACCATGATGATTTGCTTAAGATCATGCTTTCCAAAGAACCCGTTGAGAGTTACTGGAATAGCATTGTGAACGATTATAAGGCTAAAGGCCTTGATAAAATGATAGAGGAAGTAAATGAGAAGGCCAAGGAACAAGGTATTGAATAATGGATGGATAGAGAAGATCCGGGCGGAAGTAGCCCGGATCTTCCGTTTAATTATTTGAAGTATGGTTTAGACTGTGCGGCGCTACTGACCGCATACTTATAAGATTGGGAGGGTAAAGTTTATGAAACTTAGCATTCACTTGACGGGATTAACCGAGAAACAGTTAGCAGCAGTTTCAGAAGTAGCGGGAATATTGAGTATACGAATGGAACGCTCAGGGATACCAGTGAATTGTATTAAGCAAGGGAAGGGCTTTCGAATATCTTACGATGAGGCTCAGGTCACCATTGCGTATGGACAGGAACATCAGTTGATCCGGGCACTCAGCCGATTTCTTGAGAACGTACGCCGTGGAGAACGAGTTGAAATTAATGAACGGCCGGTTTATGAACAGTTAGGCTTCATGGTAGACTGTTCGCGAAATGCTGTTCTTAACTATCAAGGATATAAGGAATTGATCCGGCGTTTAGCGCTTATGGGATATTCAACGGTTCAGTTGTATACGGAAGACACCTATGAACTGGAGGGATACCCTTATTTCGGCTATTTGCGAGGCCGATATACTGGAGATCAAATTCGGGAGCTGGATCAGTATGCCGCGTTATATGGCATAGAACTGGTTCCTTGTATTCAGACCCTGGCCCATCTCGGCCAAGCATTGAAATGGCAGGCACATGCACCGCTTGTGGATTTCCAGGATATTCTCCTTATTGATGATCCCAGAACTTATGAGTTAATTGATCGAATGTTTGCTTTTATGTCGGCTCATGTAAGCAGTCGCCGCATAAATATCGGGATGGACGAAGCTCATATGATGGGACTTGGTAAATACCTGGATAAGCATGGGTATCAGGATCGATCCTCATTAATGTTAAAACACTTTAGCGCTGTTATGGAGATCGCCAGAAAATATGGTTTCCAGACGATGATGTGGAGCGACATGTTTTTCCGTCTGGCCAGTTCCGGAGAATACTACGATGCTGAAAGTCCAATTAGCCCTGATATTGTAAAGCTGATTCCTGAAGATGTTACCTTGATCTACTGGGATTATTATTCGGAAACGCAGGAGAAATACGACGGGATGTTAAGTAAACATAAGCAGCTGAATGATCATATTGGATTTGCAGGTGGTGCTTGGAAATGGATGGGCTTCACTCCAAACAATGAATTCAGTCGCCATGTCAGTCTGCTGGCTCATGATAGCTGTGTTAAGCATGGAATTCAAGAAGTGTTGATTACCGCATGGGGAGATAATGGCGCTGAAGCTTCCGTTTTCTCGGTTCTTCCTACCCTTCAACTTTGGGCGGAGCTCTGCTACACGGGATGTTTCGTGGAGAACCATGTCAAAGAAAGATTCTGGAGCTGTGTGCAAGGCAATTATGATGACTTTATGGCACTTGATGCGGCCAACCTGGTTCCGGGTAATTCGGCACCGGGGGGATGTTCTATCAATCCGGCTAAATACTTGCTTTATCAAGATATTTTGTGTGGTTTGTTTGATCGACATGTTATTCCTAGCGCATATTCGAAGCATTATCAGCAAAGTGCACAAAAGCTCGAACAGGCGATCACACGCAATTCGCCTTGGCAATCCTTATTCTCTGTACAAGCCAGCTTGTGTCGCTTGCTCGAAATAAAGAGCGAAATCGGAATTTCTATACGCGGCGCTTATCATCGAGGGAATGTTGAGGAATTGGCTCACTTTGCCAAGGTGACTTTGCCACAATTATCTGATTTGGCCCGACAATTCATGGACGACTATCGAGTGCAATGGGAGCTGGAAAATAAGGTATTTGGTCTTGATGTCTTTGATCTTCGTATGGGAGGAATGCTTGAGAGAATCAGAACGGCGATTCATCGAATCAATCGTTATGTCGAAGGGAACGTGGACCAGATTGCTGAATTAGAAGAGGAGCTTCTGACGTTCGACGGTTTTGTTGACGAGGGTGACCCCAGGGCGATAAGTGCGAATTTATGGCACACGATTGCAACACCATCCGTGATCGCTGGGGTTTAAGAAGGGGGTGAGGTTATGATTGATACTAATCTGGACAATCAAAAGGGCACAAATCAGCCTAACCTTCTGCTTATCACCGTAGATCAGATGCGTTTTGATTGCCTAAGCATTATGGGACATCCCGTCGTTGAAACACCCAACCTGGACGCTCTGGCATCAAGGGGGATCTTATTTGAGCACGCTTATTCGGCTACCCCCAGTTGTATTCCCGCCAGGGCTGCTATCATGACAGGAATGGGGCAGAGATCACATGGGCGGGTTGGTTATCAGGATAAGGTTGAATGGAATTACGCCCATACGATTGCCGGAGAGCTTGCTCAAGCTGGTTATCATACGCAGTGTGTTGGCAAGATGCATGTGTATCCTGCACGTAATCTATGTGGATTCCATAATGTGGTGCTTCATGATGGATATCTTCACTACAATCGGGATAAGAGCAAAACGTTTCATGATGAACACTATGATCAAGTGGACGATTATTTGCAGTGGCTGCGAAGACAAACTGATGCCAATTCGGATATCACTGACTTAGGCCTCGATTGCAACGCCTCAACGGTTGCCCGCCCCTGGCACTTGCCAGAAGCGATGCATCCAACGAATTGGTGCGTAACCGAGTCGCTAGACTTTTTGCGAAGAAGAGATCCTGGGAAACCATTTTTCTTATGGTCTTCCTTCGTTCGCCCGCATTCCCCCTTGGATCCGCCACAATGTTATCTGGATATGTATAAGGACTTGGAATTTCCCGATCCTCCAGTCGGAGACTGGGTGGACGAGAGTACGGCCTTAAACGGAGCTAAGGATCCAACTTCTTCGTTTACTCATTTGCCAAAGCGCAGATTGGATCGTGCCCGTGCCGCGTATTACGCGCTAATTACGCATCTTGACGACCAAATTGGAAGGTTGATCAATGGGCTGCAGGAGTATGGAGTTTTAAATGAAACTTTGATTCTATTTACTTCTGATCATGGTGAAATGATGGGAGATCACCATTACTTCCGCAAATCTCTTCCTTATGAAGGAAGTGCTAAGATTCCTTTCATAGTGTTTGATCCGGGAGAAACGCTTGGACTTCTTGCCGGCTCCCGGCTTGATTCTATTGTAGAGCTTCGCGATATTATGCCCACATTTCTTGAAGCTGCTGGCGTCCATATACCAGTTGCAGTAGAAGGGCAAAGTGTGTTGCCGCTGTGCAGGGGAGATCAGACATTGTGGCGATCATATATTCATGGGGAACAAGCTTATGGAGAAAAGTCCCACCACTTCTTAACGGATGGAAGAGAGAAGTTTATTTGGTATTCTCAGACAGGGGAAGAACAGTATTTTGATTTAGTGGCAGACCCCTCAGAGAAGGTTAATGCGATAGGCTGTATTGATAAATTCGAGCGCATAAATGAATGGAGAGAACGTCTTATTCACGAGCTGGAGGGACGAGAGGAAGGGTTTGTAAACAACGGCGAATGGATTGCCGGACGCCCAATTTCTCATATTCTAAAGGCATCCGAATTGGGAAAATAATCATAATGTAGGGCAACTTGAACTTTCAGGTTGCCCTACGTCTGTTAAGGATATAAAGAAAGGTTAGTGAATTTACCAGCTACTCTGGCGTTCTGGCAAAGGGTCCTGATCTTGAATCATTCGATGGACGAGCAATTCAACCATTGAATGGCGAATATCACTATAATTGGGATCTTCAAAACGATTGGAGTTTTCATGAGGATCCTCTCTCAAATCATACAATTCACCGTAGGTCTCACCTCCGAAGATCACCAGCTTATAGCGTGTTGTACGCAAACACTTAGCGTTAATGCCGCGATCATGAGCAATATAAGCGGTTAGGGCAGAATTGCGCACATGGGACTCTCTTCCAGCCAGCACCTCCATCTGTGACATACCTTGAGTTCCGTAGGGAGTTTTGAGACCTGCGGCTGCAAGCAGTGTGGGGACAATATCAACATGTTCCATCAAAGCAGGGACACGTTGCCCGGAAGCAATCCCAGGACCACGTACGATCATCGGGATTCGTGTTAACCCTTCATAAAACCACGGTCCCTTGTAAATTAGTCTATGATCACCGAGCAGTTCTCCATGATCGCTGGTAAAGAGGATGACTACATCATCGTACATTTCTTTTTGACGCCAAGCATTTATAATACGTCCGATTTGTTCATCAATGAAGGTAATCATCGCATAATAATTTCGGATGAGCCGTTTCATATGCGCTTCATCAAGAGAATGTTCCTCACCGCCACCAGGCCAATATCCTCCCTGACTCTGACTCAGCAGATGTGGAGGACGAAGATGCAAGTCGTCTGCTTCTCTGGCTGGAGATGGAATGTCAGTGTCAGCGTACATATCCGCGTAAGCTTTTGGAGGGTCAAAGGGGTGATGTGGATCGACGAAACTGGTCCATAAAAATAGCGGTTGCTCGGTTTTGTGGGCGAGGATAGCATCGATACTCCGTTCAGCAATCCAATAAGTCTGATGCAGCTCCGGAGGGATTTCGCTCTCCCACACATCGTTTTGAGCATTAGAAGCTCTGTAATGGTCCTTGCTGAAACGTTCTGCCACTTCAGGGTTGTGCTCTCTAAGCCACTCCATATATTCTCCGATACAATTGTCTTCCGTAATATGATGTTCATCAAATCCGTAGTACGTTCCATCGGAAGCTCTTCCGCGGTCACGATAAGCAGGCTCTTCATATTCTTGTGAAAAGTCCCCTTTCATCTGAGGGCGGAAATGCATCTTTCCTATACCGATGGTTTTATAATCCGCTTTCTTTAAATGATCGCATAAGGTAAGTTCGTCTTCTCTGAGTGTGGTACCGATGTTCCAGGCACCGTGAACATGCGGATACCTGCCTGTAAAAATGGAAGAACGTGAAGGCGTGCAAACGGGACTAGCGCAGTAAGCGCCAGTGAAGAGTGTGCCTTCCGAAGCAAGCTGGTCAAGCTCAGGTGTCCGTACGGAAGCGTTTTCGATACCTAGTGCGTCCGCACGCATTTGATCTGTGGTAATTAACCAAATATGAGTTCTTTTGGACATCCGTAACAACCCCCTATGAATATAGTGTATAGCATCACAAAAGCCTCTAGCAACCAATGAATTCTCCATATATTTCATTAGAATCGTCCATATGGGTTGATATTTTTATTACCTATAATTGAATAGTCTATCTCAATGTTGGAGGAGAAATTATATGCGGAAGTTATCCATATCAGGGGATCAATTTATATTAGATGAACAGCCCATCCGGCTGCTTTCTGGTGCGCTTCATTATTTTCGGATCATTCCGGAATATTGGCAGGATCGTTTGCTGAAGCTGAAGGCTTGTGGATTGAATACGGTTGAAACCTATATTCCTTGGAATTTACACGAACCAGAGGAGGGGAGCTTCAATTTTGCTGGATTTGCTGACATCGAGGCTTTCGTTAGACTTGCTGGAAAGCTTGGGTTGCACGTGATATTGCGGCCAAGTCCTTATATTTGTGCGGAATGGGAATTCGGTGGATTGCCAGCTTGGTTACTTGCGGACAATAACATACAGCTGCGTTGTAATGATAACGTCTATTTATCTAAGTTGGATGCCTATTTCGATGAGTTGCTTCCACGTCTGCGGCCTTTGTTAAGCACTAACGGTGGGCCTGTGCTTGCCCTTCAGGTAGAGAATGAATATGGAAGCTTTGGTAGTGATAAGGCTTACCTGAATGATCTAAAAGCAGGAATGATCGCCCGCGGCATGGACGTTCTGCTGTTTACTTCAGATGGAGCTGAAGATCATATGCTCCAAGGCGGTATGATTGACGGAGTGTTCGCCACTGTAAATTTCGGTTCACGGGCAAAGGAAGCCTTTGCTAAACTACGTGAATATCAGCTTACGGGACCGTTGATGTGTATGGAATTCTGGAATGGATGGTTTGACCACTGGATGAAACCGCATAATACACGCCCCGAATCTGAAGTAGCGGAGACTTTGGATGAAATGCTGGCTTTAGGAGCCTCTATTAACTTCTATATGTTCCATGGGGGGACGAATTTTGGATTTATGAATGGGGCAAATCTTTTTGACAAATATGAGCCCGTCGTAACCAGCTACGATTATGATACGTTGCTGGACGAATCCGGTAAGCCAACTGCAAAATTCTATGCAGCACGAAAAATAATTGAGAAATACGTAACGTTGCCGCCCCTGGAATTACCGCCGTTAATAAAGTCACAAGCTTATGGTAAAGTGTTGATGACAGAAGCGGCACCACTATTCACTCAGTTAGACGTTTTGTCTACCCCAGAACATAGAGCATGTCCCGAGCCAATGGAGAAACTGGGTCAGAATTATGGGTTCATCTTATATTCGACGAGGATCAGTGGACCCCGCAGCAGTACGGAGCTCGTCCTTCAAGAAGTACGTGATCGTGCGCTTGTATTCGCGAATGGAGCCTTTGTCGGTACAGTTGAACGCTGGGATCCGCGAGGAATTTCATTAGAGGTTCCAACGGAGGGACTGCAGATCGACATCCTTGTGGAGAATATGGGGCGTGTAAATTATGGCCCGCTGCTTCGTGATCCCAAAGGCATAACCTGTGGCGTTAGACTCGGCTATCAATTCCTGCATGATTGGACCATACGTTCTTTGCCTTTAACCAATCTTAAGGGATTATCATTCACACCGATAGATTGCGAGCAACGTCAGCAGCCCACTTTTTACCGGGGGAGCTTTCAAGTCAGTAAGCCTGAGGATACTTTTTTGCGGCTGGACGGATGGAGTAAAGGTCAAGTTTTTATAAACGGCTTTAATTTAGGGCGCTACTGGGAGCAGGGTCCAACTAAAACACTCTACTTACCAGCACCGCTTCTGCGTAAAGGTGAAAACGAGCTAATCTTATTTGAACTACATAGCGTAATGGAACCAGTGGTTACTTTTGTAGATACACCGGAGCTCACATGATATTTAACAGGTGAGGAAGTATCATGATTCTATAGTATGGGTCTGCTGATTTTTAATATATAATCAAAACAGCCCAACAATTTATAGGAACTGAAAATGCACAATTAGGGTGGGGTAGAGGAGGATTTTAAATGAGCTATGATTTGATGGCATTCGAAACGTCTAAAGCGCCGCAAGAGAGAGCAGCGTTTATGGAGTGGTATGAACAGCAAGTGCAGTGGTCGGAAGACCATGCCTATAATGATCCATCAGTTTTATCGGAGGCGTTGCAACGCTTTTATAGTGAGTTGTCTGAGCAATTTCCTAATATGAATGTAGAGGACGAGATTTTTGAGGCGATGGAGGAAGCCGGAACGGATAACCGGTTAACTGACTACTCGCTTGGCTCATCCGTCATCTATGCAGCTTTCGCTTATTCTGTAGCTGAGGAAGCTTATACGGCGATGCGGGAGTTGGCTATAAAACATAAAGTTGGATTTTTTGATGTAAGCAGCAACGAAGGTGATATTATTTTTCCTTGAAGCAATATGATTTAGAGTGTAGACAGCTGGTTGCTCTCCTAGTTGTGAATGAAGGGGCAACCAGCATGTTTTTTTATCTTCTTTACTCTACTACAGACGGAATAATACAATCCTTAATCAGAGGCCAGCGGTCACGAGGCTGAAGTGTGAATTCTGAGGCGATGGTTACGACAAGATCCTTTTCTGGAATGCAGCAAATGACATTACCACCATCACCTAACGCTGAGTAGGTGTAAACCCCGTCTTCTTCGCGTAGCCACCACAAGTAACCGTAATGATTAGGGTTCATCGCGGTTGATTCCTCAATCCATGTCTCCGAAATGATCTGATTATGCCCCCATTGTCCACGGTTCAAATATAATAAACCAAAACGCGCCATATCGCGTGGAGACAACGTAAGTCCCCATCCTCCTGTGGTGATACGATTGGGGTCTTCCACCCACCCCTTCACATTTACCCCAAACAAATCATCGAACCCAAATGAGCTCATCTCATAATCCGGGATCTCATTCATTCCGATAGGTTTAAATAACCGTTCGTTGGCGAACTCACGGGCACTTTGTCCAGTGCTGCGCGTGATGATAGCAGAAAGCAGATGTGCTCCAGCGGTAGAATATTTGAAATCCCCAATTGTTCCTTGTTGGCCTAGCATATCCAGCGTATATTTTACCCAGTCAGGCTGCATACACATTTGCTCCAGCGGTTCGTGCCAATCTGCAAAAGCATAGGGTGCGGTCATCGTCAGAAGATGGCGTAAGGTGATTTCTTGTTTTTGCGGATCTTGAGCAGCATTTGGAACGTAGTCCGGGAAAAACTCCAGTACCTTTTGATCTGCATTGTTAATAAAGCCAGCCTCTATGGCAATGCCTATGAGTGCGGATATGATACTTTTTGTTACAGAGGCCACATGATGTGTGTCATTCGGGCCAGCGCCATTATAATATTTTTCATAAGCGATAGCTCCACTTCTTACCACAACAATCCCGTTGATATTGCTATACTCGGATTTGATCCTTGATTCTAGTTCTGAAAGCATATCAGCATCCATTCCCAAGTTTGCGGGGGCTGAGATTTGCCAATCTGAAGTTGGATAATTGTTTTTGAGCATGAAAGTAACTCCTTTATGAATTTTTTTTCTTTACTGGAAAATAGACCTCGGTAACCAGATCCTCAGGCACAGCGGCTTGTATCGGGTCCGTTACATATATTTCATAGGGCGAATTCACCATTTCATAACCTTCATTTTCTATCCATTCTCTCAGCTGAGCATAGACCGAGGTCAATTCCGAATAGGCGCCTTTAAGAACAGATCTCGCACAAAGAGCAGCAGGCAAATCTCTTGTACCTTTTACACCCTCTTTTATGGGGAGAGCAAACTCTGTATCATTTCCGGCTGGGTTATATTCATGGCTGTGATATATCGTTATTGGCGTACCGAGCAAAGTGAGTTTTTCAGTGGCGATTTTTTCATATAGCCCGCTAAAATAATGTCCATAACCTAGCGCATAGTCATCACTGCTCAACATCTGACGTGTAAAAAGAATATTCATAGGCTGAGTTTCAACAAGCTCTACTTTTATCTCATTCAGGTAGGACATCATGGGAATACCTTTCTCCAGATTTAAAACATCACTATTGATTTGTTGTAAGGTGTATTCATAAGCGCTTATTTTCTCCTGGATTTCTTTTTTCTTCAGATTAAGGGCTGAGTAGAGCTTCTCTTCTGAATGATCCTGTTCCCATTGTAAAATGTCTCTGATTTCTTCCAGCGAGAAACAATAACCTTTCAGACGATTGATAAAAAGCATTTTTTTAAGTTGTTTGATGGAGTAATACCTATAACCGTTCTCAGGGTTAATCTCATTGGGATGAATTAATCCGATCTCATCATAATATCGAAGCGTCTTCGTAGAAACTTCGCATATCTTCGAGAATTCTCCAATCGACAGCAAAAAGTCATCTCCTTTTTTCGTTTGAATTAAGCTTCCAAAGCCAAAACAACGATGTTTGGTTCTAGCTCTACTTAACACCTTACCCTAAGGTCAAAGTCAACAGCGAAATAGTGAACCGATTCTTTGGTTACGTGGCCAATGGGGCTACCCTTATTTATTAGAGTGTATCATTTTAGCTAAAGCCTTCAAATATTTCCCATAAAACGCCTAGAACATGTTAATATTTTCACAAGAAAAGATTATAGGAATGGAGAGGTGAACATTTTGTCTAGAAACAAATACGTATCTTTATTCGTGTTGTTAATAGTCCTGTTATCGGGTTGCGAAAAAAACAATGCCGATATATCCAATAATACAGATGTAGATGTAACTGATGATCAAGAATATAATTTGCTGATTACGAATAATAGTCCGTTATTTTTAAAAAGTGTAGTCGTTACTGTTGATGAAGGAAACGACGTTCAGATCAATTCTTTGATCGATAGTAATATTAAGTTAGGTGGCGTTGCGAAGTTCCCCATAGACAATGGAAAGCATTTATTTAAGGTTACACTCAATCCGAAAGATAATTACTCGGTCAGTAAAGAATTTAAGGAAGAATTTAAAGCAGGAGAGATTGTTGAATATCAGATCCTAATAGAACAAAACGAAGTATCTATTCAAAAGATTAAGGCTATTAAATAGCAGACTCAATTATAGCAATGAAAAAGCAGGTGGACTTGCCACCTGCTTTACCGATCACCACACTTTAATATAATTTTTGCCCTTATTCAAAAGTGTAAGAGGTCCTAAAGTGCTTTTATGTTCTTTCTTTTTATCCAGAAAATCTGTATCCAGAATTATATTGCTACCATCCGGATTCTCAAACTCGGCATCCACGATGCGCACCCGCGGCAAAGTCTCAGTGGAATGTACCTCACCTAAGAAGTTAACGAAGCTTTCAGGCAGATCAATGGAAAGGAATCCCTCATCTCCTTGATCTACAATAAAGAAGTCTGGATCAAAGCTTTCCTCAACCAGCTTTACATTCTCTCTTTCGAAAGGCTCAGCACTGTTTAAGTAAGCGTTGTTATTAATGAACATAGGCTGTTCAACGAGTTCAAACTCCTCAAGATCACCGTGTAACTTATGGACATTCTCGATATACTCCGCCAAAGAGGTGGTGTAGTTATTGAAATGTGATGTTCCCACGCCTGTCCATCCGTCTTTTCCAATAATGATATTGTTATAGAACCGATCGTCCCCACCATAAATAAGTGAGAAACCGGCAATTTTTGTACTATGCGGAAGATGATATTGCGTGGACCGGTTTAGTACCTTTCGATGAACCATCCTGCCGCCGATCAGATTGTTGATATAGGCTCCACCTTGGGCTACATTCTCTAAAGCATGTTTAGCTGTCAAGATATTATGGTCAACAATGTAAGGGCCATGGCTTACTTCTATAAACAAATCCCGGTGATTTTGATAGAACAGATTTTTGCTGATTCTTGTCCCTTGGGTCTGCCAATCCAGCCATAAACCTAAAGTACAATCGTGAATCCGGTTATGGTGGATGTGAGTATCGATCGGTGCGTGAAGCTTGATTCCGGCAATTTCGTGGCCCCAGAATTCCCGTTTTATCGCAATGTTGTAAATATGGTTATGATGAATTTCGCTGAAAATACAACCTAAGTGGCCGACGATGGCATTTTGGCCGCAATCATAAATGGTATTATGGCGGATAAGATGTGAACCGATCGATTCTTTGCTCCAGCCCTGACGCTCAGCAGTAAAGACGGATTCAAGCTGGTATTGATATCCGGGTTTGTCTTTTCGAAGGGTACGGTAATTATGGCCTGTGGAAGCTTCTTTGCCGATACTGATAGCGCTGCATTTGGCATCGTGAATGATATTATTTTCAATAATCCAGCCTTTACTCCAGTTAGTGCCCAGCAGTCCGGGCTGGTCTGCGGTTGGAGGTGCCCAAGGTGTTGCCGCATGTGCCATTTCAAAACCTTTTACAGTAATATAATCAATCCCGGTTTCTTCAGGGTAGAAACAAGATCTGCGTACATTGATTTCTACCAGTTCTTTGTTCGGGTTGGCACCTTGGAAATTAGCGTAAATCGTGGTGTGGTCAGGGCTTACTTCGGCAAACCAAACATAGGTCGTCTGTTTTGGATTTTGGACCGGAACCATCTCTTGTGTCCAGAGATCCTTTAACATCAGCTTTTCGACAGGAGCTGCCAGTTGATCATACTGACTGACCTCATAAAAAGACATGCCATTTAGATATACATCCCCTAAGTGTCTTGTCTCCTCTATAGTGACGAGCCAATCGCCAGACACTTCCTCAACATACGGATTAAAGCTGCCAAAAAACGTGTTCGGCAAGATCACTTTCCATATTTGGTTCTCAACCTGCTGCCAATCTTGTATATGCTCAGAGCCTTTTATGACAACCTGCTCGTCTTCAGCGGCTTGATAAATAATTCTTCTTTGTTCGCTTAATCCTTTGTATCTCGGTTTTACCCACTCGCGATATATCCCTTCATGAACGATAACCTTATCCCCAGCCACAGCTACTGAAGCCGCTTTATTGATGGTTAAAAAGGGATCATGTTGAGTGCCTTGATCTTGATCTGAACCGGTTTTTGATACGTGATATTCCATTGTCCTATAACCTCCGCTTGGTTGACTTTATCCAATATTATAGGATTTAACATTGTTAGTTCTATACTTTATATAGTACACTTTAAGACAAAATTAGTGTTTTCGTGAAGGAGAATCTACTTGTGGCCCTTTTTTGAAAAACATGGTGTCGGCGAAGAAGATTACTTTAAACTCATTCCATTGAAAAACTATCATTTTCCACTTCATTTTCATCGGGCATTTGAGATTATTTATGTCAAAGACGGGCAGTTATCTATCACCATTGATGGGAAAAGCTATCAGGTGCAGAAAAATGATCTGGTTTTTATTTTTCCAAATCAGATGCATGAATTTGAGACGATTGATTTTTCGGAGATTATGGTAATCCTCTTCTCCACAGAATTGATAGGTGATTTTCACATGAATTATAAAAGCTTTATACCCAATGATAATATTCTCCATGCTGTGAATGAACCTGATTGTACAAAGCTGGATTCAATTTATAGCCAGAAAAGTTTTCTGTATGGTGTATGCGCGCAGTTGATCTATCAGACATCATTTGCTCCAGTCAAACAGTCCCCGCAAACAAAGGTGCTCTATAAAATCCTGCTTTTTGTAGAACAAAATTATTCTACCGATTGCACATTAAAAGCTGTAGCAAAACATCTGCAATATGATTACCCGTATTTATCAAAGCTGTTTGTCCAGCTGATGAAAATGCCCTTCACAGATTACTTGAATCACTATCGGATCTCACAAGCATGTTATATATTAAAAAACTCGAATCTTACTATTGGTGAAGTTGCCAACCTTTGCGGCTACAGTAACTTACGGTCATTTCATCGGAATTTCCAGAAAATCACCCATCAATCGCCGAAAGGGTATCGGGTTTCCAATCCTCCTGATAAGGAAATGAACTAGGATGCTTAAAGGGGGTAGGGAAGAGGATAAAAAGAACTCCAAAACCACGAGTATAGTGGTCTTGGAGTTCTTCTTTTTTTTTATTTTTGCATCATAATTCTGTAAATCAGCATGGCTGCTTCGGCACGTGTGGAATGGGCAGTTGGTGTAAGCTGCTGCTGAGAGTCTCCTTTAATGAGACCTGCTGATACCAGCGCCGTAATATCATTTGCCGCATAATTAGAAATTTGATTATGGTCAGTGTAGCCGTCTAAGGCAGAGGAAGAGGACGTATTCGATTTCCATACCTCTGCAGCCTTCAATGCCCTAGCTGCCATAACAAACATTTCTTGTCTGGAGATGGAGTCATGAGGGTGGTAAAGGCCGTCGGATTGGCCCGTAACGATCCCTAATTTCTGAGCTGTCATAAGCCCCTCATAAAAATAATCGTTAGGTGACACATCTGCAAAGCTATTTCCTTCTGCTGCGGACAGACCTAAAGCTCTAACTAATAAAAGTGCGAAATCTGCACGTGTAACAGTCTGGTCGGACCTGAACTCTGTTTCTGTTACACCATTAATGATACCTTTTGATGAAAGTACTTCTACAATAAACTTCGCCCAATGAGAATCAGTTATATCCCTGAACGTTTTGTGATTGTAAACGGCGGCGTATTGTCCAGATGAGTTTGTTGTTGAGAAAATAACTTGCTTCTTATCTGCATCATAATTTCCGCCTAATACCGGTTGGATGACTCCGTGTTCATTGACGTTCCACGCAACAATAAATGCGTTGTTCAATGGAGGTACAGCTGCTGGATATGGAAGCCCAATTTGAATGGCTGAATTTAAACTCTCTAATTGAACAGTTGTACCATCCAAAAGTAGCTCGTAATCAATAAGCAAATTGTCACCCAATCGCTTCTTTAAACTTCCTGTTGTATCGACAGGTTTGAGGAGCAAGGTAACCGACTTCACATTGTCCAGTGTCTTCACCGGGAATAGATTATCCGGAAGTACAAAGGTAGCTAGTGATGTATTGATCTCAAGCTGCAATTTGGAAGTTCCAAAAAGAAATGCTGCGGCAGGGAGAGTGACTTCAAATGAGCCAACATTTGAGAATTGTTCCTCTGCGAGCTGAATTCTTAGGATTTTGTGGCCTGCGGAATTAGGTTTGGCTAAATTGATAATCTTTTGTAAGGAAGATTCAGTCAATATTGCGCTAGCTTTTTCTCCATTCATAGTAGTAGGTATCTCAATCCTTACGCTACCGTCCAAATGGAGTATAGTAGTGGCCGAATCTCCAACCGATGATCCGGAACTGCCTGAGCTCACGGCAGCCGTCGGACTCGGAGAAGCCGTCGGACTCAGAGAAGCCGTTGGACTCGGTGAGGCAGTCGGACTCGGTGAGGCCGTTGGACTCGGAGAAGCCGTCGGACTCGGAGAAACAGTCGGACTCGGTGAGGCCGTTGGACTCGGAGAAGCCGTCGGACTCGGAGAAGCCGTCGGACTCGGAGAAACAGTCGGACTCGGTGAGGCAGTCGGACTTGGAGAAGCCGTCGGACTCGGAGAAGCCGTGGGACTCGGAGAAGCAGTGGGACTCGGAGAAGCCGTCGGACTTGGTTCCGGCCCATCCAAAGGAATGAACTTCAAGAAATCGCCCCAGATTATATTCCCGTCAGCATCCCGAGAGTAATTGACTACAGGATTTAAGCTGACAAAGTTAGAATCGCTCAGTTCTTTTCCTGAATTATTCGCCGATCGCGTGCCGTCAAACATGAAATTATTGTCCGCAGCTAAAGAAGCTGGATATTGGTCTTTTGCAATGTTGGCAGTTCGGTAAGATAAGAAACCGTCAATCGTAAAGTCTGGAGTAATGTGATCATAAGTGGTGAAGCTTATATTACCACGCGTATTGTTAAATCCGAGGTTGTTGATGGCGATCACACCTGGATTACTATTGCTTGTAAAACCATAAGCGCCATTACCAAAGGCGATGGAATCGCGGATGGTATGTGTGACATGAATGCCTTCGCCACCAAGCTTGAAGCCATTTTTATCACCGGCACCTACGGTTCCGTCTGTTAAGAACCCATTGTTGAAGGCAGCGCTGTGCTCAATCAGCACTGAACCTATTGCACCTGAGCCTGCTTTCGTATATAAGTCCCAACCATCGTCGATATTGTTATGCGCCAGACAACCTCTGAAAATATTACCAACACCCGCAGTCAATTTTGCCGCAAAGCCATCGGCATTATTGTCGGATGGATCACGGTTGTCGAAGGAGGTACTGTTGAGAATTAAGTTGTAAGAAGGCCATTCACTGATTTCTATCGCGGTACCATCAGTTCGGCTGATTTGTAAACCAGTGTCACCATTCGCATAGAAACGGCTATTTTCGACGACGTTATAATTTCCTCCCACCGTAAAACCCTTGGTATTCCCAGCTGAGCGAGTGAAATCAAGTCCCTTCACATGCCAATAGTTTCCGCTCAAGAGAACGCCTTCTGTTTTTTTGTCAAAATCAAAGATGGGTCTTGCTCCTGGTGCTGCTTCTATATACTTTTTGGCGGAGGCTTTACCATCATTGTACTTTTTAATCTCAAGTGGTGATTTCCGCACATAACGACCCTCAAGCACAATAATATGCTGACCTGGTTTAACGAAATCAATCGCAGTATCGATATCAAGTGGGAGATTGATCGTTCCATCTCCGGAGCTTGATCCGGTGGGCGATACGTAGATCTCATCATCTTCGTTATAACTTTTTAGGGTGACGGTATAGTTGCTGATGATCTTCTCATAAGAGGTCAAATACTGAGTATCATCTGGTAAAAAAGTAATGCTGAAGTTCGTATCTCCTTGATCAAGAAGTCTCGTGGGAATAGAAAGACGTTTACCAGCTATTGCCTCGATATCCTGAGCGATGATCGTAGAACCTTGCTTCAACGTCACCGTTCCGTTGACATTAGAGCGCACAATCATTTGGTAAGCTGGATCTGAGGTTTTACTTAGTGAAAGTATATTTAAGCTAGGTGTGACGGGAGTCGCAGGTGGTTCTATTTTAGGAGGATCTGTAGCTGCTGAAGTGACTGTTAATTGAATATTGCTTACATTAATTGTGGCTAAACGAGCGGCATAGAATCCGACGTACATTTTTGAATCCTGTACGCTAAGAATGTCTGGTGTGAAATGAATAGCTTGCTGGCCATTATTGAGCTGTCCTGTAAAACCACTATTCGTCTTTGCTAACGTTAAATGGTAAGGTGCTGCAGGAACAGTATTGGCAGGTGCCGGACGTTCTTTTTGAAGCATGGTGGTTTGAATCCCTTTACTGCCAGTCCCATCCGTTTTTTCAACTCCAGTGCGGACAAAAAGCTGTGTGCCCAGATCGCTTTTCGTACCGCCGCTATAACCACCGAGGGCAGCTATATTGGATGCAAAGACGCTAGAATTTCCTTGTGTGCCGATGACGTCACGTGCCATAATGCCAAAAGATTCTTGCCCGTCATATGGATTTTTTGCAAAAGCCAACACTTGGATATCCGCAGATAGTACGAAATTATCTTCCGCAGCATCTAGCTCGGTGTAATAGAAGGTAATGCGTCATGATCTTCGGTGACTTTACCGCCGCCTTCCAAAGCGATCAGTTGGGCGGATCCATCCTCGTTGACAATCGTCTGATTGTTAGCTGCTGAAGTGGACTGACCGAATTGAATACTTTTCCAAATGGAATCCATCTTTTCTTTTACTGTAACCGAATACGTAATGGGCTTAATAGAAGAATCGATAGGGAGTATGCCAATTTCATACACTCCAGCTGCCTGATTGTCGAACTTGGAAGTGTCGAGCGTATAGCTGTTTAGCTTCTCTCTATCTGAATTATCATACACTTTGGATACGAACAGGTTGTTGCTGTCAAAGTTGTCGTCAATAAAAAAGGTAGTTTTAGGATAGCTGGTGACTTCGATGCCAAGTAGTTTTTTTACGTTGACCTTAACTTGAAAAGAGGTTGTTAAACCTTTATGCGTAATTGTGATTTTTTTATCGCCAGATGTCGTGGTGTCGAGAGGAGAGACTTTGTATTCATTGTTCAACAGCCGAATCTGTGTACCATCACTGTAATGAGCATAAACCACAAGTCCTTCTAGTTTGAGGGAGTCACCGATATAGTAGAGTGTTTGTTTAGGTTCATTTCGAATTTCTAAAGCAGATAACGTCGCTGCTTTTACTTCCACATTAAAGGTTGTTGTGATTGCCGGCGCCTCTGTTGAAGTAACGGATACCGCTGTGGAGCCTGATTGCGTAAATAGATACGGTAATAAATCGCTGACTGGTTGTCCGTTAATGGAGAGGGAATAAAGATCACTGGTCAGCTCTTTGGTCAGGAAGCCGTCGTTATAATTGGCAACAAGAACAAGACCTTCTGGATCGAAGGTATCCCCTGGGTAATATACGGTTTTAGCTGGATAATACTTCACTGATAATGAGGTCATAGATAATGGAACGATTTGCAATGGAATACTCACGAAAGCACCATTGTAGTTAATGGTTATGATATTTTCTCCAACCTTGCTGCTATCAAAGCCTGTAACAATATAGTCCGTAGAAGACAAAACTGCCTCACTCTCATCAGAAAAAATAGCCTTAACGACTAATCCAGTCAAATCTAGGAATTCACCAACCAGATAAGTGGTTTTCGTCATTGCGCTCGTATCAGCGGTTAAGCTGGTTACGATTTTGGATTCAAGCTGGATGTCTATGTCACTGAAAGTAACAGTTGCATCTCTAGCTACATAGATTCCGGCAAAAAGAGTATCTGTGAACGTATCGTCCAGTGTTATGATTTCGGTCTGATCACCCACACTAAATCGATAAGTATCTCCTGATTTTTTAATACTTAGCGAATATACAGCTCCTGCGGACGGGGCCTGGCTATCGCTAAAAGGATTTAACTTCACTTGGGTGTCTTTTTTATAAAAGCCTTTCATTACCTGATCCAAAGCACCTACCGCCGCATAGTCAGAAGTGGTTGTGCTTGTATCTCCGTTCGTCCCAATACTGTCGCGGAGCATAAGACCGAAGGATTTCTGGTTAGGTGTGCTGACAGTGCCATTGCTATTAAAAGCAATCACTGAAGCGGTCGCTTTCAGTTCAAAGTTCGCATCCACCGGAATCTCTTTCGAATAAAAAGATAATCCCTCATCGCTACTGGAGATTTTGCCGCCGTAAGTCGTCATCGTTACAGAGGTTGGACTTTCAATTATAGGTTCGGGGTTCTTAGCTGGACTAGTATTGCCTCCGAAGGCGCTGAAGCCCCAAGGTCCTAGCGCGATTTGACCTTCTTGACTGAATTGAATATTTCGGAACGTAACCGTAGTATTTCTAGCGGTATAAAGACCCGCATATTGAATGGAGCCGTCAAAGCTTTCGATCGTTTTGGTTTCATTACCGATGCGGACAATATACAGATTTCCGGTCTTTTTGATGCTTAATTCGTAATTCTCTCCTTGGGCAGGGCGATTAGCGTTATCAAACACGTACCCAAGTTTCTGTAGGCTTGTATTTTGCAATTTGTGAAACGCTTTCATTTCTTGATCCAAAGCACCCACGGCGACATAATCTCCAGAGTAGGCTCCAAATTGGTTATCCCACACATTGCCGCGCAGCATTATTCCGAAGGAAACTTGGTTATTGGCTGTCCAAGCATCCACATGAGCCGTTGCCTTCAACTCAAAATTAACACTTGGATCAACCTCTTTAAAGTAATAAGCGATACCTTCCGTGCTGCCCGATACTTTGCCTCTGTCGTTCGAGCTTCGCAGTATTGCTGATCCATCCGTGTTCTCCGTAATGCCAAAGTTGGCCGCAGTAATCTTGTCTTGCCCCCCAACATCACCAAATACACTGCCTTGCCATTCACTTTGAATGTTAATCATTCCTTCATAAGGATCTGGTGCTTCCTCTGCAAACATCGATAACGGAAAAGAGGAACACAAAAGCAGGAAGGTTACGAACATGGCTAACAAACGTTGTTGTTTTCTCAATGATTAAAACCTCTCCTTATATGATCGATTTTGACCAAAGCTAAGCTTGATCATCCGAAATTATACGTTATCACTAAAGCGTACAGCTATAATCAATACGCCATATAACGCTGTTTATGCAGCAGGAGAGGGAGAATCTGAGTTAATGACACCCGGTTTATGCCTTTGCTTCTGCTACTTACGTGGAGTTTCCGGAGTTTGGTGCTGGTGGTTAGTACTCCCGCGTGGGTGTTACGGGCGCCGAAACTGCCGATAAGTACGCTTGCAGTGGAAGTCCGAGACTCCATGAGCAAAAATTACGCCCGTGATTGGAGTTAGGGACTGTAGTGCAGCTATTTCGCCAAATTTGCTCCTTTTCCCTGAGTTTCGGACTGTATAGCTCTTAATGAGCTAAAAAAGTGGGTCAGAGCAATCTTTTTGAGTAAATAGCTGCAACTGAGTCCGATAGCGTGGCGAAAACGAGGAAATTCAGCAAATAAGGGCTATACGGTCCGAATGTAGGGAGTTCAGCTGGTGAGAGTGCATAATGGATGGCAAACAGATTAAAACTGGCTTACAAAGTGAACCAAATCATCTAAATATTGCTCAACAACAATATGTCGCGGAAAAAAGACAGCGGTCAAATATGTTCTTAAGGGTGATGAGGCATTCTTTTTTGAGAGCATAGAGTGATCAGCATCAGGAATATAGAAGACGGAGAGTAGGTTTTCAGGAATTTTTTCACGGTAAACACGTTCGGATTCCTCAACATCTACATTTATATCTTGCCCGCCAAGAACTAAGTGGACAGGTGTAGTGAAGTTTTTTAAATCCTCGCTCGCATCTGACTGATAATTTTTAGCGAAAAACCCCCATTTTTCTTTGGAAATTAAATCGTCCGATTGTGCAATTCGCAAGTAACTTTCATACGACGCCTGTTCTTTAAGTAGCAGTAGGATTTGCGCGTTATAATCTTCTCTCTTTTGTATCTCCTGTTCTGAAAAACCTTCTAAAATCATCTCTTGTCTGGTATTGTATTGTCCTTGAGAAATCCATTGAATGGCGGGGGATACAAGAATACTGAAGGCGAGATCAGGCACTTTTTTAACAATCTTGGGAATCACCCAGCCCGCCTGACTTGCTCCCCACAAACCAATAGCTTGAGTATTAATCATAGGTAAGGATTTAGCCCAGTTAATCGCATATATAGTTTCTTGCGCTCTATCCTCCATGCTTTGTTCTAGCCAGTTCCCTGAGGAACCCCCGATACCCGGTTTGTTAAGAGATAAGGAAGCATATCCGGCAGAGGCGAGCTTTTCCCACAAAGGTTTATATCCATCATCGTAAGTATCATTAACTGGGCCATCCCCATGAACAAAAACTACCAGTCCGACGGTTCCAGAGTAACTTTCGGGCAGAACTAAGGTTCCTGTTAGTTGACCTTGAGGCGTATCAATTTCAATTTTTTGCTCAGTCATTGAAAAAGAATGTTGCTGTAGTACGAACAGGACCGCTGCAATCAACAACAAAATGGTAATCATCCAGACAGTTAACTTAATTTTCTTTTTCATTCATTGATCCCCCAAATTGTAGCGATGTTGTTCTTATCATGTAATGCCAAATAGGCTCTTTAAAAAGTAAATGTCTTACCGCGCTATAGTCAGATTTATGGATCTCAAAGTTCAACTGCTGGTACATATTAAGGGCTCGTTTATTCTTGTTAGCAACATGTAGCGTTAATTTTTCAACCTCAGAATGACTGTTTACAAAATCCGCCGCCCAACCCAGCAACTTTTTGCCAATTCCCTTATTACGGTGACTGGACCGAACAGCCAAATGAGCCACATAACACTCTTTTGCACTAGGTTGATAATCCAAAAAATATAACCCAAGGATTAACTTACCAACATTTAAGTATCCAAATTTCTTGAATAGCTGCAAAAAGGGAGCCCGATTCAGTGGTTTAATTGATCCTTTTTTAAGGGTGAGCGTATCCTGCCATTTTAAGTAGATAGTGCCAACCACTTCTCCGTTTTCATAAGCGATTATTTGTTTAGATGATAAGGAAGAAGAATCTTGTTCCCAAAGTCTTATAAGTAGATCAGCAATTTCATTGTCCTCGAGAGAGAGGAGAGAGTGAAATTTCCCCTGAAATGCCTCTACCAAAAGCCTGCTTACAGCCTCACGATCTTGTTCCTGGTAATGGGCGATGATAACCTCGTTTGTACTCATTTAGTGGTATCATCTAAGGCATGCTCGATTTGAATTTGAAGCTCATAATGAAGCTTGTCGTTGTTAAACATGGATAGGTATGATTTCTCCAAAATGATGATTGGTCCCAATACCATATAGTGATGCCCATTTAAAAAGTGTTCCAGCTTGGCAATCTCATGATCTACATCCTGATCGTCTGTTACAAAAAATGCTTTATAGAGATAACACCCTTTTTCTAAAACAATGTCAGGGGCGGGAGTGCTTTCAATGGTTTCGAAGCATAAGGTTACTTGTTCAGAATCGTATACATAATGTAAATCTGTTTCAAATAAATGATGGTTCTGCGGTCTTTTTTCATATAAACTTCGTGCAGTTAGTGTTTCGTCATCCTCTAGCACCAACCACTTTTTGAGATAACGATTGTCCACATGTTTAATTTGATACTCCCCCTCCATGTTGCCATAATCTGCATGCTCTTTTAGTACCTTTTGTATAAATTGTTGCAGCATTATTAATTGGTTTATTTCTGAGTTGATTTTGTTTAACGATTTCTCTAACAGCAGTTGGTAGTCATTCGTTGCGGATTTATTCATACTTTGGTTAATGGTGCTGACAGGGATGTTTAATTTGCGGAGCAACAAGATATGAGCCAATTGATAGATCTCATCGATGCCGTACATCCGGTACTGATTATTGTCTATATAGGATGGAAACAGGATTTCTTTTTCTTCAAAATATCGAATCTGGTGGATAGATACATTCATAAGTTTTGATAGTTCGCCAATTGTAAGGTACGGATTCAAGGGCGGTGCTCCTAACTGTAAGTTATTTGATAAAACAACTATAAACCTTAGGTCAGACCTAAGGTCAAGCGTCGATTAAAATACGGGATAAGCAGAGCACTTTTTTTCTAAATAATGATTAGTAATAGTAATGGGTGGTAATGAAAAAGACTTAGATTTTGGAGGGACAATGCGGGGGTGCAACGGATTAGATTCATGATCATTTTTTTGTATGAGCCTTGCTGGTATGACCCTTGAGTTGCCTTTACGGACCGTAATGCAGCTATTTCAGCTAATTTGCTCATTTTCTCTGGGTTTCGGACTGCATAGCTCTTATTGAGCTGAAAAAATGGGTCAGAGCAGTGCTTTTGAGTAAATAGCTGCAACTGAGTCCGATAGCGTGGCGAAAACGAGAGAAATTGGCAAATTAGGGCTATACGGTCCGAACGTAACTTTTAATCAAACCAAACAAATCAAATCAAATCAAATCTTCACATTCTAAGCTGATAGGTTCGATTGCGTTCTTTTCCACCAACGATCTCTAGTAGCTGCTGTTCAGCTAACGCGTGTAAAACACGTCGGGCATGACGATTAGTGACTCTAAGATGATGGGTGAGTTCAACAGGTGTGAAAGGACGCAGAAGACGTCTTGCGAAACGAAGTGTTTCAGCTTCTAACCAAGTTAATGAAGAGGGCACGTCTGAAGCCATGAATTTGCCGATGAAGGCGAGTACTAGTTGTTGACATAGCTGAGGCTCGTCCGTGATTGAGGGATAGGCGATGGATAGGAAGGTCCAACCGTCTAGCGATAATAAGGAATGGCGTCTACATAAATCTTTGAATCGTCGTACATCAAGATCTCTAGCATGCGGACCGTAGCCTTGAATCTCTATTCCACCCTTAGCTCCACCTGGCATATAGGCCAGATCAAGATAACGATAACCATTGTTGAAATCGCGCACTTCCCATTCGGGGAACAAGTAGTTGAAGTTTCCTACAGCAGGAAACCATACCGCACGCAAAAATTCGACTGTTCCATAGCCCAACCCTTTTGCAAGAAGCTCCTGTCTGCGGGGATTGTTCTCCTTATCCAAGTTGATCTGTAACCATTCCTCTAGTAGCTGTTCGAATCTGGACATTTTGTATATCCTCCTTAAGTAATTTTTTGAAAAAAGAAAAAGCCGCTCCCATACAATTCCTCCTGAGCTTAACCCAGGATAGAGATTGTATAAAAGCGGCGTGTTCTTCACGACCTATAGTTGCTATTATAACGAGTGCTGAGGATTTCTTCAATGAGTTACTGTGTATAAAGATGACGAATTCTAATAGGTTTTAGATGAAGGAAGCTAGCATGGTGAACGAGCTAAATTTGCTGAAGTTAATAGTTACTCTAAAAGCGGATTCTTCCCCCTCGCGCGGTCCGCATGGCTTTTCCAGGACGACCATCATGTAATTACTGATCTGCAAAAATGGATTACGTGCTCTACGCAATATCTATCATTATTCATTTTCGAACGTTGCGGACCGTATTGCAGCTATTCGTACATTTTCGCTCGTATTCCAAAAGTTACGGACTGCATAGCTCTTATTAGCTGCAAATCGACTCAAAATGAGGTAGTTATGTGCGAATAGTTGCAACTGAGTCCGATAGCATGGCAAAACCCTCGTTTTTCAGCAAATAACGTCTCCTGAGTCCGCATGCGCGCGGTGTAAGTATCCAGAGTCGCAAGAACTCCTGAGTCCGCAAGTGCCCGGCAGTTGCATTCGAGTTGCCAAAGTAGCACAAGTCGCCCAACTGGTCCGTTCATTTCGTCGTCCTACTCATCATGGCCATATCAGGCCCTCTTTTCATACAAGTCCCGCTTTTTCAGAAAAAAATCCTAATAAAGGCCCATTACTTTGTCGAATTGTGAAGGAAATTAGAAAATTTTATAGAATTATCTATGTTCATCTAAACTTTTTACGCTACATCACGTGTTGCAGGATGGCCCTGGTGATTGCTGCAGCTTTACTCTTCCATAAAAGGGGCCGATACGATGCTCAAAAGGACATTACTTATCTATCTGATTGGTTTAATTTTATTATCTGCGATTCCTCTATCCATTCTTATGGGTCACGATAAACAAGGGAGTCACCTGCAAGTGCAGCATGGAGTCATGGATCTCGCGGATTGGGATTACGAACAGGATAAGATTATCAAGTTAGACGGTGAATGGGAGTTTTATTGGAACCAGCTATTAACTTCTGAGCATTTTAGGGCGGGTAGCGCAGATATACCTGCTTCTTCAGCTTGGATGGAGGTACCCTCCCGGTGGAACGGCAACATCGTTAATGGAAGCCCTTTACCCGCCTTCGGTTCTGCCACCTATCGGATGGTGCTAAAAAACCTGCCCGTAAGTGGGGTATTTGCCTTGAAAAAAACAAATATCCGCTTTTCAAGCAGGATTTTTGTTAATGGACAGTCCGTTATTGAGGATGGTAATCCTGCTGCTAATGAAGCTGATTATCGGTCAGGGAATATCCCGCTGATTGGGCTTTTTTCGTCTGATAAGGGAGATGTAGAAATCATAATACAAGTCTCCAACTTCGATTATGTAAATGGGGGCATTCCGGTTTCTTTATCCTTTGGTGAGGAAGCAGCAATGATGGAGGTCCAGCAGAAGAGTACGGCCCGTGAATTTAGCACCGTTGCTATTTTAGGCACACTTGCGCTTATCTTTTTTATCTGCTTTGGGGCAGCATCCTTATACCGTAAGCAGGATTATTCTTTACTTGTGTTTGCTACTATTTGTTTGCTGTTTGCGATATATCATGGGTTGATCGGCGAGCGTTCACTCTTACTCTTTTTCCCTAAACTTTCGTTCATAGTGCTCTACAAAGTAAAGGATATAAGCTCCATCGCCTGCTTTATTGTGCTCGCAATATTTTTTTACCAAATGCACAAAAGCATAATATCTTTAAAATTTACTCAAGCCATAACGATTGTTTTAGGCAGCTTTATAATTCTGGTCGCCATTCTGCCGATTCGTTCTTACACGGTCATTTATCCGTATGTGATTATTTTATATGAGCTGATGTTAATTTGGATGTTATGTAGAGTGGCCACATTGTATATCAGAAGCACAGAAGTAAATAGAATCAAATTGCTGCTGATGTTTATGGCGATTCTAGCTATTAATTTATATTCCATAGACATTATTCTGTTTGCTCTTTCTATAAAAGAGAACCTTTGGCTCGGGCAGTTTTACATCGTGGCTTTTAATATCATCATGATCGTACTGATTGTTCTACGTTTTTTTGAAGCCTACCATACCATAGACGAGATGAAAAACCAGCTGATCGGGCTGGATAAAATTAAAGATGAATTCCTTTTCAACACCTCACATGAACTAAAAACACCTCTAAATGCCATAGTGAACATTACAGCTACGCTGCTGGATGGGGTTGAGGGTCCAGTTAATGAAAAACAAGCGCAGAATCTAGCGATCGTAATCGGGAGCGGCAGAAGATTAACACATATGGTAAATGAACTACTTGATTATTCCAAAATGAAGTACGGAGACATCACATTATACAAAAGCAACCTGGATTTGAAAGCCGTTGTTGATTCCGTCATTGGCATTCATTCTTTTCTGCTCGGAGAAAAGTCGATCCTGCTCGTTAACAGAGTCGCTTCGAATTTCCCTATGGTGAATGCAGATGGCAATCGGCTGATTCAGATTTTCCACAACTTGGTTGATAATGCGATTAAATTTACGGAGCAGGGTGAAATAGAGATTAGTGCCAGAGTTATTCAGGAGTGGGTGGAAGTACGTGTGGCAGACACAGGTTTGGGAATCTCCCCGGATATGCAGGAGCGTATTTTCAAAGCTTTTGAGCAGGTGGATGAGGCGGAGATTCATAGTCATGGTGGAACAGGGCTCGGATTAAGTATTACTAAGAAGCTAGTAGAACTGCATGGTGGGAACATAGCTGTAGAATCTACAGTGGAAAAAGGTTCGGTGTTTATTTTTACACTTCCACGGTGGGATAAAGCGTTTAAGCCAATCACGAGACCAACCCTTAAGGCGGCACATTCTTATAAAGAATTAAGTTTCTCCCATGCGGGTTATCCCCTTTATATCAAAGGCGAAATCGATGAGCCTATTTTAGTAGTGGACGATGATTTTGCCAATCTGCAATCTATGATCAACCTGTTTAAGCTAGAGAAATATTCTATAGTGGTCGTCAATCGCGGGCAGATGGCACTTGAGGAGCTAGCGAAAAACACAGACTTTTTTCTGGTGGTACTGGATATTACCATGCCGGACATTTCGGGTTACGAGGTTCTGCAAAAGATTAGAGAGAGATTTACTCCTTTTGAGCTGCCTGTGTTAATGCTGACGGCCAAGAACAGGGTGAGCGATATGAAGATGTCCATGGATAACGGCGCAAATGACTATGTGGGAAAACCTTTTGAAGCTGAGGAGCTAATGGCACGTGTTAAAAGTCTGACCCGATTGAGAGCTTCCGTGAAGACTGCCAAAGACGCCGAAATTGCTTTTTTACGATCCCAGATCAAACCTCATTTCTTATACAATGCTCTGAATTCAATTGCTGAACTATGTGTGGAAGAACCTGAGAAGGCCGAAGAGTTGACACTGCAGCTGTCACAGTATTTGCGAAGCAGCTTTGATTTCAAACAACTGGATTCACTAACGAGTCTGGAGAATGAGCTTGAGCTGGTAGAGGCTTATATCAATATTGAAAAAGCACGCTTCGGTGCCAGATTAAATGTGGAATATGATGTGAGAGTGAATACGGATTACCGGATTCCTCCGCTGATTCTACAGCCTTTGGTTGAAAATGCAATAAGGCATGGCCTAATGTCCAATTTGCGGGGGGGCACGGTAAATATATCTGTAAAAGAATTAGAGAATTCGGTGATTAGCTTTATTGTGGAGGATAATGGATCAGGAATGAGTGAGCATAAATTGAAAGAAGTAATGCAGTCAGATGTAGATAAAAGAGGGGTGGGGCTGTGGAATATCAGTCAGCGCATCAAGCTGTTATATGGAAAAAATATTCATATTCAAAGTGCTGAAGGATTAGGCACAACGGTATCTTTTGAAATTCCAATACAGCAGCTTAAGCGGATGGGAGGTTGAGGCATGCTGCGAGCGATTATTGTAGATGATGAGGAGTTATCGGTAAAACGCCTGAAGCGGATCTTATCGCAGAGCGGAGAGATTGAAGTCTATGAGACGTTTTTGGATCCAGCGGAAGCCTATGCTTTTGCAAAGGCCCAACCGATAGATGTAGCTTTTTTGGATATTTCTATGCCTGATACGAATGGGATGAAGCTTTCTAGCCTTTTGCATGAATTGGATGAATCGATAGATGTGGTTTTTGTAACCGGATTTGATGAGTATGCGCTGCAGGCTTTTGACCTAAGTGCAGTGGATTATCTTTTGAAGCCTGTAACTGCGGAGCGGTTGTCTAAGACGTTAGAGAAACTCAAAAAAATGAATCGAAAAACAACGGCTGAGCCTATGTTAGAAGTTTTTTTATTTAATGGTTTAAAAGTGTACCACAGAACCCAGACTAGAGAGCTAATCAAGCTGAGAAGTCCAAAAACAGAAGAATTATTTGCTTTTCTGGTTAGTAAAGGAACTGTTAGCCGGGAGGAAATTATCGACACGTTGTGGAGCGGATTGGAGCCTGAAAAAGCGTGGAAGAATCTGAACTCGACGCTGTATTATATTCGAAAAGCAATTGGAGCCAATTATATAAAAGCTAGCAGGAACGAAATTCATGTAGTAGAGAGCAGCATTTATTGTGATCTGTATGAATTTGAGCGATTGTTAAAGCAAATCAGGCAAACCTCTGAAAGACATGTTGAATGGATGATTCAAGCAGAAGTTTTATACACAGGAGCATTACTCAAAGGAAAAGCCTATGAATGGGCCAGTAGCAGGACGCGCAGACTCGAGCATGAATATATAGGATTGCTGGAGCTGGCTGCAAGATCTCATTTGGAGCAGAATCAGCAGCATCAAGCACTGCATTATTTTGGAGAAATATTAAAATTAGATTCCTTGCGAGAGGACATCTATCATGAAATCATCAACTTATTAATTGAATTAGGGCGAATGAATGAAGCACAGCGGAAATTTGGTCAATTGGAAGAGATGCTGCAGCAAGAGCTCGGAACAACACCCGATCCTAAACTCAAAGCGTTAATGAAACAGAAGTTATTGTAATGGAAGGAACCTTCGAATGGATGGTTATCGAGGGTTCTTTTTTTGTTTATTTTTTGTTTATCTTAATTTTGTATAATACTCTCGATTATTGTCGAATTAATGACATGATTTATGCTAGAGGGGGAAATAGAGTTTGAAGCCATCATTTATGAAAATAGGCATTAGTATTTCGTTATGTACTGGACTTGTGGTGCAGGGAGTGGGTCCTATGCAAACTCCAATCATAAGTGCAAAAGCTAGTTTCGGTTGGATCGAGAATAGCCCAGCTATAATAACGTCCATCAATGAAGATGACTATTCCAACGCAGGAGTTGAGGTAGCCAGCTTTTTGACAGGAAAAGTATCGGATCCAGCGTCAACAGGGATTGCTGTAGTAGCTTTAGATAATACCAAAGGGGCCTGGCAGTATTACAACACGGTGGGACGAATTTGGTATAATATCGAGCCGGTGTCAAACAGTAATGCTTTTCTGCTGCTGAAATCGGAGAAAATCCGTTTTGTCCCGGCGAAAGACTGGAACGGAACGGCATCCATTAGCTTTAAGCTATGGGATACAACAGCATCCGGTTATCAAAATTATCAAAAAAATGCGAATACCACTGTATCTGCCGCGTTCAGCTCAGATCCGGGTATAGCCGTAATTACTGTAAATCCAGTGAACGATGCACCTTATCTGACAGAACTAAATGGTGGGGACTATCTTAGTTTTGACGGTAACGGTGATTATGTGACCTTCCCGGATCAACGGATTTATGGGAATTCTTTTACAGTCGAAGGATTTTTGAAGGTAGATGCTTTTCAGACATGGATGAGATTTTTTGAATCATCGATCGCAGAGCAGAACCACAATATTTTTGTAGGTTTTAATGGCAAACGGATGAATTTCACTGCCTACACTAATAAGGGAGATATTAATGTCACTGAGGATTTCCCGATTTCTAAATGGGTTCATGTCGCGATTGTTTATGATCACAGTCAGAAAAAGGGACGGATTTATTGGGATGGTGTACTTAAGGCAGAAGGAGCCATGGATTTAAGTACAGTAGGAAACGTTGCACGTCCGAATAACTGGCTTGGAAAAAGCACGTGGAGACAGGACGGAGATTATAACGGTGGAATGAGAGACGTGAGGTTCTGGAGTAAAGCCAAGACCCAAAGTGATATTGTTCGAGAAATGAATGTCGATTTGACAGGCTCGGAGCCTAATCTAGCTTTAAACTATAAATTAGCGAATAGCAATGATGGGAATGTCGCTATTAATACCTCTGGTCTTCCCCTTAAGAACGGCACAATTACTGGGGCAACCTGGAAGCAGGACACAGGTTTTATGGGGAATACTACAACCGATAAAAACAAGTCGGTCTCACGATCCTTTAAGGTCCTCGATGTGGATGGAGATGACCTACAAGTGTCAGCTACTTCCTCGAATACGCTCTTAATTCCGAATAATGGACTGAAAGTAAGTGGAAGTGGTGAGGTACGGACTTTAGAAATAACACCCGCAGCGAATGCTTTTGGCACCAGTGTGATTTCTGTTAAGGTAAGTGATGGAGCATTAAGCAACACATACACTTTTAATGTGACGGTAAACAATACGGGGGATGTAATCGTAACCGGAGTGACCCTGGATAAACCATCACTCAGTTTAACGGAAGGAGAAACAGGAGACACGCTTAGTGCCGTAATAGCACCTGCTAATGCCACGAACAAAACAGTAAATTGGAGCTCTAGTGATGAGACTGTTGCAACCGTTGTAAACGGGGTGGTAACTCCAGTTGGTGTTGGAACAGCGATCATCACGGTAACGACTACTGATGGAAGTTTTACTGCTTCGTCTGTAGTAAATGTGAGTGCCCCAATCCCGCCGGTTGTGAACGTAACTGGTGTGAAGCTAGATCAGGAAACACTGAATTTAACAGCTGGTGAAGCTAATGGAATTCTAAAAGCAACAATAGAGCCTGCTAATGCAACGGATAAAGACGTGATCTGGAGCTCAAGCGATGAGACAGTTGCGACCGTAGTGAACGGAGTAGTAACTCCAGTTGGCGTTGGAACAGCGATCATCACGGTAACGACTACTGATGGAAGTTTTACTGCTTCGTCTGTAGTAAATGTGAGTGCCCCAATCCCGCCGGTTGTGAACGTAACTGGTGTGAAGCTAGATCAGGAAACACTGAATTTAACAGCTGGTGAAGCTAATGGAATTCTAAAAGCAACAATAGAGCCTGCTAATGCAACGGATAAAGACGTGATCTGGAGCTCAAGCGATGAGACAGTTGCGACCGTAGTGAACGGAGTAGTAACTCCGGTTGGTGAGGGGACAGCAGTTATTACGGTAACGACCAAAGATGGAAGTTTTACTGCTACAACCACAGTAAATGTGAGTGCACCAATTCCGCCCGTTGTGGACGTAACTGGTGTGAAGCTAGATCAGGAGACACTGAATTTAACAGCTGGTGAAGCTGAGGGACTCCTAAAAGCAACAATAGAGCCTGCCAGTGCAACGGATAAAGACGTGATCTGGAGCTCGAGCGATGAAACTGTAGCGACCGTAGTGAATGGAGTAGTAACTCCGGTTGGTGAGGGGACAGCAGTTATTACGGTAACGACCAAAGATGGAAGTTTTACAGCTACAACCACAGTTAAAGTAGCCGCTCCTAAGCCGCCTGACGTTATCGTAACTGGGGTGACTTTAGACCAGACAGAACTTAACTTAACGGTGGGTGAAGGCGACGGGAATCTACAAGTTACAGTAGCACCTGCTAATGCGACAAATAAAGGTGTAATCTGGAGCTCAAGCGATGAGACAGTAGCTAAGGTTGTTTATGGAGTAGTAACTCCGATTGGTGAGGGAACAGCCATCATTACGGTAACGACGAAAGATGGTAGTTATACGGCTTCTACAACCGTTACTGTGAAGGCTCCTGTTAAGCCAGTTACAGCACCTGGAATTCCAACATCCGTAACTGCAACTGCAGAGAATGGTCAAGCAATCATCACCTTTATCCCGCCGGTGAACGATGGAGGCAGCGAAATTACAGGATATATTGTAACTGCTAATCCGGGAGGTTTGACGGTTACGGGAACTGGAAGTCCACTGACAATCAGTGGTTTGACGAATGGAACAAGCTATACCTTCACGGTACAGGCTATCAATAAAGCTGGCATCAGCGAATCCTCTGCTGAGTCCAATGCAGTCGTTCCAAGCACTCCATCTGGTGGTGATATTGTAGTTCCGTCGCAACCAACCCCATCAGCAACTCCGGCACCTGTGGTAAATGATGCTTCCATTCTAATCAATGGTAAAGCGGAAACAGTGGGAACCGCAACGAATGGTAAACGGAATGAGCAAACGTTAACTACCATTGTGTTAGATCAGAAGAAGCTAGAGGACAAGCTCGCCACTGAAGGTAAAGGTACGGTAGTTTCTATCGGTGCGAATAGTAAATCTGATGTTATAGTTGGCGAACTAAACGGACAAATGGTTAAAAATATGCAGGGTAATCAAGCGATTCTTGAGATTAAAGCGGGAAATGCGACATTTACACTTCCTGCTCAGCAAATTAATATTGACGCTTTGAACGAGCAAATCGGCAAGTCGGTAGCTTTGCAAGATATTAAGATACAGATTGAAATTAGCGCTCCTACAGCTGATAAAGTTAAAGCTTTAGAAGCAGCTGCGCAAAAAGGATCCTTTTCATTAGTTTCCGCGCCAGTTAATTTTACGGCTAGAGGTATCTACGGAGATAAGAGTATTGAACTTTCCCAATTCAATACGTATGTTAAACGTACCATAGCCATTCCTGAAGGGATGGACCCGAACAAGATTACAACTGGAGTGTACGTTGATTCCGAAGGTTTGGTACACCATGTTCCTACTAAAGTGGTTGTAATTGATGGCAAATATTTTGCTACCATTAACAGCCTAAGCGGAGGTACTTACTCCGTAATCTGGCATCCGCTTGAATTTAGTGATGTGGCTAATCACTGGGCAAAAGAGGCAGTGAACGATATGGGCTCCCGATTAGTCATTGAGGGAACAGGTAATGGTCAATTTACTCCGGATCAAGCCATTACCCGTGCAGAGTTTGCGGCGATTGTTGTACGCGGTCTGGGACTTGAGATGGAACAAGCTGCAACACCATTCTCAGATGTAAAGACCACGGATTGGTATAACAGTGCGATCAACACAGCATTTGCTTATCAATTAATCAATGGTTTTGAAGATGGAATGTTCCGCCCTGATGAACATATTACCCGTGAACAAGCGATGTTAATTATCGCCAAAGCGATGAAAATTACAGCGCTACAGACTAAGCTTTCTGTTCAATCGGCTGACGTTTTGTTAGCTCCATTTACAGATGGCAGTGATGTTTCTAACTGGGCGATCAGTGGAGTTGCTGACACTTTGCAGGCAGGCATTATCATGGGAAGAAGCAGTAAAGGGCTTGCTCCAAAAGATGATATGACCAGAGCTGAGGTTGCAGAGATTGTGAAGCGGCTACTTGAAAAGTCGGATTTAATCTAATTTACTGAGCTCCAGAATCGTGATAATTAGAGGATTCGTTCAAAGAACATTGAACGAGTTCTCTTTTTTTTTATGGTTAGCCAAGCAGGAGAATGGCAAATTATCCAGAAAAAATAACTTAGCTCGTTTATACGATAATTAGAAAAGAGGCGATATCTATGGAAATAAACCCAATCATTAATGATGTATTTCAGGCAGCACAATCAGGCCTTGCAGAACGGCTAAAAGAAATCCAGGAAGCCCATCCGCACCTTGCCGAATATGGAAAATAATATATTCGATAGTGATGGTTATACTTCCTTAGATTCTGCTGCTTTTCATATGGATAATGTTGAACTAATAGAGTTGTTAATCGAACATTGTACCGACATTTCTGCTAAAATTAAAAGTGGTGAATCTGCATGGTCGGTTGCGATTAAGCAGAGTAATTATAATGTTGTAGAATTTCTCCGCGGAAAAGGAGTAGTCTTGAATGAAAATCACAGTGGATGATAAGAATGATTCAACGGTAGCTATAATCTCTGGTGAGGGGATCGTTATCAATAATGTAAGGGATGCCTTAGACTTAATGATGAATGTGAAATACCAAGGATGCGATAAAATGCTTCTGAGGAAGGAGCAGATTACGGCTGATTTTTTCGAGCTAAAGTCTGGAATTGCTGGTGAGATTGCTCAAAAATATACAAATTATCAGATGAGAGTTGCTATCGTAGGAGAATTTACAAGCTATAACAGCAAAAGTCTGAATGATTTTATTTACGAATGCAACCAAGGCGATAAAATGTTGTTCAAAAGTACTGAAGCTGAGGCTTTAGCGGCCCTACATTTATGCAAATCGTGGAGATGATCCAGAGAGGAGTTATATCATGGATGAAAGTAAAATCACATTTGAATCGATCGATGCCTATATTTCCGGGTTTTCGCTTGAGGTTCAGGAAATCCTTAATACGTTAAGAAAGGTAATAAAAGAGGCGGCACCGGAAGCAGAGGAAAAAATAAGCTATCAGATGCCTACTTTTGCATTACACGGAAATTTGGTGCATTTCGCTGCTTATCCCAAACATATTGGATTCTATCCCACTCCAAGTGGAATTAATGCTTTTAAAGATGAATTATCAGGCTATAAAGGTGCTAAAGGGTCTGTTCAATTCCCCATTGATAAGCCTATGCCTTATGAATTAATTAGCAAGATTGTAACCTTCAGAGTCGCTGAAAATCTAAAAAAAGTTAAAGCAAAATAAGGTCTCTACTGGTATGAAATAGAGTTGTCCATCTGGTCAGGGCTGGAAGTGTGTATCCATTGGTGATGTTCTTTTTGATGCTGCTGAACATTGGATCCACTTCCGAGGCACTCCTGCCTCTTTTTGCTCATTTCGGACGTCGTACAAACGCCAGTATGATATCCTGGGCATAGTCCCCGAATCCACTTCCGAACAGATTTAGTCCTCGTTTATTGAGTGCATCCTCCCGAATTTCAAAACGTACACGAATTGGTTCATTAAACGCCAGCTTTAAAGAGCTGATTGTAGTGGAAGATGAGAGAGAACCATTACAGCTGCTGCCCGATTCCGAGACACTCCATGTAGTAAGAGCTCCATATTCAGTTCCGCTTCTCCAACGTTCAGGGGTCAGTTTCCCTTTGCGGTTCCCGAAATCGGAGGGACAGGTCCAAGTCCCGACTAACTGGTCATTGATGGATAAGCTGATATCACTAGCCCAATCCTCTCGGAACGAAGGGGCTTCTGAGCATACTTCTGCCGAAATGCGGATTTCGTCCAACTCGACGCCTGGAGGCAGGGGGTTGGCAAAATAGTATTCGACATAACCGGCTTCCGCGAACCATAAGAGTGAGGCATCGACTCGTTCAGGCATGTAGAATGCTCTTGGATCATCCTGGGAGCCAATGACACCACCATCTTTTCCGGCCATCCCGCAGGATGGTTGTATGGAGCAGTGGGAGAACATTCCGATGGGCATATGTATTTCCTCAGTTTGATGCAGACCATCCCCTAGCTTTGAAGGGAGATCGAGTTGAATAGAGCGACAGGTGACCGCACAGATTTTTTCGCGATTTGCTCCTTGTGTAGACGAGATAAGATTAACCTGTTCTAACGTCTGTACATTGATAGATATCGTTGGCTGAGCTACACCTAACGTCTCAGCTAATTGACTGACACTCATAGGCTTCTCTCCAAGGGCTTCAAGAATGCGGACGCGGACGTCACCAGACAGTGCTTTAGCTACATCTAAAATGCGTGACGCGGGATAACGTATCATTTCTTGTGAAATATCATTCATCATATTTGTTCCTTTTCGTATAGGATGGGTTGAGGTTATTGTACAATGAAGAACGAGTATTGTAAAATCATAATAAACATTGCGAAAATAATATACTGGTGCTAAAATGAGCTCAACTTCTTATTTTGAAAGGCTGTGCTCGCCATATGACAACTTCTATATTAGCTTCTGAGACACTTGCGATTCCTCGTTCTGAACACCCTCATCCACATTGGCAACGTCATGAATGGATGAATTTGAATGGGCAATGGTCGTTTAAGTTTGATCCGAACAATGAAGGTATGAAGGCATTATGGTACTCCAATCCTGAAATCGCTTACGACTCAATGATCACTGTACCTTTTTCTTGGGTAAGTCCCTTATCCGGAATTGGCTGCGATCAACAAGGAATAGGCTGGTATCGCCGCACCGTGAATGGGCAGGCTGTTGACCAACAAACACGATTGTTTTTACGTTTTGGGGCAGTAGATTATTCATGTGATGTGTGGATAAATGGAGAACATGTAGGTTCACATCAAGGTGGATATGGTTCGTTTGAATTTGATATTACACCTTACTGGGAAGCTAATTGTGAGAATAATATTGTCGTAAGAGCTGAGGATTTCGATCATGCTTATCAAGCGCGGGGCAAACAAGGATATGGAGAAATCCGTGGAATTTGGCAGCCTGTATGGCTTGAAGCACGTCCCGAAACTTATATGAAAGATGCAAAATTTGTGACCCGTAAAGATGGACAGGTGAAGGTAACTACAAGAATAATTGCGCATGAAAAGGGTTCGGCAGAGTTTACGCTGCAATTCGCTGATCATTCTGTTGTTCATACTGAGAAGCTGCAGCTTATAGCAGGGGTGAACGAATGTAAGCTGTCTATCGATATTCCCAATCCGCATTTGTGGAGTCCAGAAAATCCTTATTTATATGAAGGTGAACTGCAGCTTAGTGGATCGTTTGGTACAGATACAGTCAGCACTTATTTCGGAATTCGCGAAATTCAGACTGCTCGCTTTGACAATCGTGATTATCGGTGGATCACCTTAAATGGCAAGCCGATATATTTGAACGGTACTCTTGATCAGTCCTATCACAAGACAGGGTTTTTCACCTATCCAACGGATGAAGACATGCGGGATGAAATTTATTTAATGAAACGTTTAGGACTAAACATGGTGCGAATTCATATCAAGCCCGAAGAACCCCGTAAGCTGTATTGGGCGGATAAGCTTGGCATTCTTGTTATGGAAGATATGCCTTGTTTCTGGGGTAATCCGGATGACAAGGCCAGAGCCTCCTATGAGAGTGAAGCCCTTGAGGTGATTGAACGAGATTATAATCATCCATCTATTTTTTCGTGGGTTATGTTCAATGAGACCTGGGGTTTGATGACAGATGCTCAGGAGGCTAGCCTCACAAGTGATGTAACGCAGCAGAGTAGTTATCTTAAAGAGACACAGGAATGGGTGCGGGAGAAATATCGCTGGGCGAAGCAGCTTGATCCGACTAGAATTGTTGAGGATAACTCGCCGTGTAATTATGATCATGTGGAATCGGATATTAATACATGGCACTTTTACATTAATGGTTACGAGCAGCTGCAAGCCCACTTAAATGAGGTTGTAGATAAAACATTCCCAGGGTCGGAGTTTAACTGTATTGGCGGCAACGTACAGTCTGATGCACCTCTAATGAACAGCGAATGCGGTAACGTGTGGGGGATAGAAGGTGGTGCGGGGGACAGTGATTTGGCATGGCATTACCGCTATATGATGAATGAATTCCGGCGGCATGATAAGCTATGTGGATTCGTATTTACTGAATTCCGTGATGTTACGAATGAGTTCAATGGTTATTACCGGCTAGACGGGAGCGATAAGGATTTTGGATATGGGGATTTTGTTCCCGGGATGACGATTGCGGATCTGCATTCCCCAGATTTTATCGTGATAGATGCTCCTCCATGCCAGACAGTAGAAGCAGGGCAGAGTGTTAAAGTACCTTTGCTAGGTTCCAGCTTCGCAGACAGCTATCACGGTCATAATTTGAAGCTGAAATGGGAACTGTGGTACGACAATTTAGGGACTCGGGTCACTGCGCAAAGTGGACATATGTCTGTGAAATGGGATCACTTTGGAAACACTATACTTCCTTCTTTGAACATAACAATGCCTGGTCAGGAGGCGGCTGCAATACTTGCTGTTTCTCTGATTAATGAGAAGGGTGAAGCGATCACGCGGAATTTCATTACTTTCGATGTAAGAGCCGGTAATAAATCTGTATTGCTTAAAGGTGAAGGAGAATTTATTCAAATTCCAGTGGGAGCACATACCGAACATAACTTTAAGCATCAATGGGATGCTATCCAAGGATCTAAGGTCAATGGTGCTGGGCAAGGTCAGTATGTATACGAGGTTACACTGCCAGATGCAGCAGATAAATCAATGATTGGTGAGATCGAGATCATGTTCGAAGCAAGTGCTAAACGATTGCTGGCGCGGCATGTTGAAGGTGTGAAGCTTAATGATATGGGCCTTGATCTTATGCATGGGGCAGATGCGAGGGTGGAATATAATCCGAATACGTATTATATGACGGATGAAGAGCGTCATCCTTCGCGAGTGAACGTTCTGGTGGATGGGCAGCGGATTGGTTCTTTCTATTTACCGGATGATCCGGCTGATAGCAGAGGGATTTTGTCTTGGCATTATCAGCCAATAGCGAATAAGCTGGATGAGGCTGGATCTTACGGCTACCTATGCAAGGCAAGTGTACCGGGGCAGTTAGCAGCGAAGCTGGATCGCAATCGTGTTTTTCGTTTGGAGCTGCAAGCAGAGGAGGGCGGATTAGCTTTGTATGGCCGTAATGCAGGTCGTTATCCATTGGACTTGTTGATTCGTTATCGCTAAATAACCTCGATGTGCAAAAAAAGCAATCCCTGCTAAGAAGCAGGGATTGCTTTTTTATCGGTACTGCAAGGTATTATTAAAGTTCTTTATCATGAATGCTGTTTAACCAGCTTTCAATCTCCCCGATGACCGAACTAATGCAGCCATCTTCAAAAGGTGAAGTCAGGCCCGCAAGTTCAACCAGCTTGATAAAGGATTTGCTTCCTCCAGCTTGACATAACTCCAAATAATCACTCCAAGCGGATTTAAAATCTTCATTTGAGCGTTTCCAGAACTGGAAGGCACATAGCTGTGCTAGTGTATAGTCAATGTAATAGAACGGGGAAGCGAAGATATGGCCTTGCTTATGCCAAAATCCACCCTGTTCCAGATAAGCATTACCTTCATAATTGCGGTGCGGCAAATATTTTTTCTCGATTTCTCGCCATGCTTGCTTACGTTCAGCAGGGGTTGCTTCAGGATTGCTGTAAACAAAATGCTGGAATTCATCTACAGTAACTCCGTAAGGAATAAACTGAAGGCTATCTGCCAAATGATTGAAACGGTATTTGTCTGCATCCTCTTCAAAGAACAATTCCATCCATGGCCAAGCAAAAAACTCCATGCTCATGGAATGGATCTCACAGGCTTCATAAGTAGGAAAAGCATATTCAGGTACATTAATATTTCGGCTTTCATACACCTGGAAGGCATGCCCCACTTCATGGGTCAAGACATCAATATCCCCTGAGGTTCCGTTGAAATTGGAGAAGATAAAAGGTGCTTGGTATTGGCTGAAGTACGTACAATAGCCGCCGCCTTGCTTTCCTTTTTTACTTACTAAATCCACTAGATTGTTATCCAACATAAAAGTAAAAAATTCATCAGTTTCTGGAGAGAGCTCTTTGTACATCTTTGATCCGTTAGCTACAATCCAGTCAGGATCTCCTTTAGGAGTGGCATTGCCAGTCTTGAAGCTGAAGTTCTCGTCATAAAACTTCAAAGCATCCAGACCTAGGCGTTCAGTCTGCCGTTTCTTAAGCTGTTGGGAGACGGGTACGATATGCTCCAGAACTTGTTTGCGGAAGTTGGCTACCATGTCGGCGTTATAATCGGTCCGCATCATCCGGTCATAACCTAGCTCCACAAAGTTGCTGTAACCAAGCTTTTTAGCAATGCGGTCACGGACTTTAACTAGCTCGTCATAGATTCGATCAAAGTCACTCTCATGTTCAGACATAAAATCATATCTGGCTTGTGAAGCACGTTTACGCATATCACGGTCCGTGGACAATTCAAAAGGAGTAAGCTGAGTCAGTGTGCGTTCTTCGCCTTCGAATGGAATCTTAGCGGACGCGATAAGCTGAGCGTATTCTGTAGAGAGTTTGTTCTCCAATTGTAAATCTTCGATGATTTCTGGACTAAAAGTACGCAGAGCTACTTCTGCAAGCTGAAGCAGCTGTGTGCCCCATTCTTGTTCGAATTCGGCTCTGTATTTGGAATTGACGAGTGCTTTGTAATAGTCCGTTATGTATTCCTGAACGATAGGCCCAATTTCGTCCATGAATTCCTGTTCAGCCTTGTAGAATTCATCTGTTGTATTGATCGAATGGCGAACGCTAACCAATGTCTGCAGCGTGTCAAACTCATTGCGAAGCTTGTTAATAGCGGTAACGGAAGCCTTTTGCACTTCTAATGGCTCGGTGTCATTGAGATCTTTAAGCAGGTTGTTAAAATCCTGTTTGAACTTCTCTACATCCGGGCGCTCATAGCGATAATCATTAAATTTCATTAACTATTCAACTTCCTTTCTATACCAGATAGTCTCTATTATATATTCTGAACAGCAATTTACGATAGACCTGTGTTAGCTGTTTTTGAATAAAAAAAGAACAAATGGACAAAAGTGTAAAAACTTGTTAGATGAAATACGGTTTGATATTATCTAAGAATATAGTAGAAATGCAATTTATGAGCGCATCCGTACAATGTAATGAAGCGAAAATAGGAGGCTCGATATAGATGAAACCCCGGATTACAGTAATAACACTAGGTGTGGACGATCTGGAGAGGGCTTTGATTTTTTACAGGGATGGATTAGGATTCCCGACCAAAGGGATCATTGGGAACGAATTTGAACATGGAGCAGTTGCCTTTCAACAGCTTATCGATTACCTAGCCTTTATTTAACCCGCATTCGCTGAATACGGGTTATCTCTGTTTATATACGAAGTTTTGTATTTTTCCACTTTACACCCTTCCTCCCTCTTTTTTTGCTGTAGCAGCACAACTGTCGACAAACTTAATATATCATGATATATTATTATGTATAAGGTGAAAAAATTAGAGTCAGGAGATAACGAAAGTCATGAGTGAGACAACATCATCCAAACCGATGTATGAAAAAATATTTGATGAAGTGAAGCAGCTTATCGTTAATAAATCCTATGGACAAGGGGAACGGGTTCCCTCAGAGAAAGAACTGGCTGAAGCCTATAATGTTAGTCGGATTACGAGTAAAAAAGCTCTGGAAATGCTCGCTGCGGAACAATTAATTGTGAGAAAACCGGGGAGAGGTTCATTTGTGGCTGATCCAGCAGTCGATTACATGGAATCAGCGATATCTCCGGGGACGGTCTCCGACGGAACTGTTTTCAATTCCTTTAACCATGAGGAAAAGACGATCGGTCTGGTTATTACCGACTTTGGCAACAGCTATGGCACAGGCTTGATTTATGGCATGGAGCAGGCTTCACGTGATAATGATTGTTTTCTGGTTTTAAGAAGAACCTTTGGGGTCCCGGAGAACGAAGAGAAGTCTATTCAGAAGTTGCTCAGCTTAGGTGTAGATGGTCTGATCATTTTTCCGGCTCAAGGCGAATTTTTTAATGCTGAGATTCTAAAATTGGTGATAGGGCGCTTCCCGCTAGTTCTGGTAGATCGCCATTTAAAAGGAGTGGCAGCAGCATCGATCAGTACTGATAATATGCAGGCTGCACTCAAGGGTACGGAGTATTTATTTGATCTCGGGCATACTCACATCTCCTTTCTCTCTCCACCTCCAGCGGATACCACAGCTCTTGAAGAGCGGGTAGAAGGATTTATTCAAGCGCATGCGGAACGGGGAATAGCTGTAGACAAGGGATTGTGGGTCAGCGATTTGACCTCAACACTACCGGATTCCTTCAACGATGAGAATATTGAACATGACATTTCACGGCTAATTTCTCATTTGCAAAAGAATCCAACAATAACGGCGCTTTTTGCTGTGGAATATAATATAGCGCTGCTGGCTAGAACAGCGGTCCAACGACTTGGGTTATGGATTCCAGAAGATATTTCGATCATTTGCTTTGATAGTCCGCCAACTCCACTCGGTTCGGGTTATGCATTTACCCATTTACGGCAAAATGAAGAAGAGATGGGGCGGCTCGCAGTAGAAAATGTATTGCGAATTATGAACGGGCAGAGTGTGTCCAATAAGATAATGCTGGAAGCTGAGTTGATTTCTGGTGAATCCACAAGCTCCGCTAAACAATCCATCTCTGAATAGATTTTTGGCTTATTCTCCAAATTAAACATATATTAGTTGTTATAAAAACCTATCCTTTTGGATGGGTTTTTTATTTGTTTTAGATATATATTTATCATTACAGATGTGTTGATATATTATTATAATAAAATAAACATATTGACATACTAATTACATGACAATATACTAATCAATGAAAGCGCTTCAAAGTTAAAAAGAAAAAGGGGGTATTATAACTGAAAGCAACTAGAGAAATACCCGAGTCGATGCATAAACTGGCATCTAGCGTAAAAGCACAGCTGAGTGATCGCCCGGAATTAGCCGAAATGTTCGAGAAATGTATGGCTAACACCTGGAACACAACCTTAAAACGAATGCCAAACGGAAGCACTTTTGTTATTACCGGAGATATTCCAGCGATGTGGCTACGGGATTCCGCCGCACAGGTCAGACCTTTCCTAATCCTTGCCTCCGAAGATGAAGAAATCGCAGACATGATTGAGGGACTTGTACGTAGACAATTTACTTACATCCAGCTTGATCCATATGCTAACGCATTCAATGAAGAAGAAAGTGGGCATGGCCACCAAGAGGATCTGACGGAGATGAGCCCGGGAGTCTGGGAAAGAAAATATGAAATTGATTCGTTATGTTATCCAATCCAACTGAGTTATCTGCTCTGGAAGAATTCGGGCCGTACTAGTCAGTTTAATGAGTCGTTTGTAACAGGCGTAGAAAGAATCATAACATTATGGACTACCGAACAGAACCATGAGCGCGATTCAAAATATCTTTTTCAACGGATGAACTGTCCGCCCACGGATACGTTAGCTCGAGAAGGCAAAGGGACGTTGACGGCTTATACCGGAATGACTTGGTCTGGATTTCGTCCTAGTGACGATGCCTGTGAATATGGGTATTTGGTTCCAGCCAATATGTTCGCGGTGGTTGTTTTACGATATGTGTGTGAAATTGCCAGTGAGATTTTAGGTGATCAGGAGCTGGAAAAGAAAGCTAGAAAACTATCTGACCAGCTCAATAAGGGAATAAGTGAGTATGGAATTGTAGAACATCCAGAGTTTGGGACGGTCTATGCCTATGAAGTAGATGGTCTGGGACAGGTGAATATTATGGATGATGCAAATGTACCGAGTCTTCTCTCCATCCCTTATTTGGGTTATGTGACTGCTGATGATCCTATCTATAATAATACCCGTGAACTTATTTTAAGTAGCACTAATCCCTATTTTTTCGCAGGAAAAGCGGCTGCTGGCATTGGAAGTCCGCATACGCCAAATCGGTACATCTGGCCCATAGCTTTAGCGATGCAGGGAATGACATCTACCCGCTTTGAGGAACAGGAAGCCTTACTTCAGCTGCTGGAGAAGACGGATGCTGGAACTGGATTTATGCATGAAGGGTTTCATGTGGATAATCCTGATGAATTTACACGTCCATGGTTCTCTTGGGCAAACATGATGTTCTGTGAGCTTGTACTCATGCGCTGTGGTAGGCAAATTAAGCGCGGTTGAGACCAACAAGGTTTTTATAATCGACTCTAAAGGGGATAGAGAACATGAAAAAATGGCTGGTTACCTCAATTGTTTTGGTAATGACTACTGCTCTTGCTGCGGGCTGCGGTGGTAATAACGGATCTGCGGACAAAGAGACCGGAAACACAAGCAAAGCTGGGAGCAGTACCGGGAAAAAGACAGAGCTTACGTTCTGGGGAGATTGGGGCGGTGAGGGGCAGAAGCAATTCGAGACCATGGTGGATGCTTTTAATAAATCGCAGGATAAAATTCACGTAAAATATGTGCTGCAACAGGATATGATCACGAAATTCCTAACTTCTGCGACCAATGGCGGCACTCCTGATGTACTGTTTTGGGACCGTTGGAGAACTTCGCTGTATGCCCCGAAAAATGTACTGCATCCGGTGGATGAATACTTAACGCGTGACGGCATTTCCGAAGATGATTTCTACAGTGAATCCCTACGGGAGCTTTCATACGATGACAAATTATATGGGCTGCCGCTTACAGTAGATGCACGTGCTCTTTTCTATAATAAGAAGCTGCTCGCAGAGGCAGGACTTCAGCCTCCAACAACTTGGGATGAGCTAGAGGCAGCGGCTACGAAGCTAACGAAATGGAATGGCAATAAACTGGAGACTGCAGGTTTTTCCATGGGAGATTTGGGACTTTTTAATATGTATCTCCAACAGGCTGGCGGCACCATGCTTACAGAGGATGGAAAGACCAATTTTAATAATGAGCAGGGCAAGCAAGTGCTTGAGTTCTGGGATCGCCTAATGAACAAGGACAAAGTGTATAAAGTAGGGTTCGAACTTGGACTTGGTGAAGGGCAAGATGCTTTTGTCACAGGTAAAGTGGCTATGCTGTATTCCGGTCCATGGATGCTCAGCACCTATAACAAATATGGTAAAGATCTGGATTATGGAATCGTTCCTCCTCCGGCCGGACCAAATGGTGATAAAGGCAGTGTCATGGGGGGATTTGGGCTAGTGATTCCAGAAGGCTCCAAACATAAGGAAGAGGCATGGGAGTTCATCAAATGGTGGACAGCGAACAAGGATAACGCGTTGCTCTGGGCAAAGACGAGTCTAAACCTGCCGGGTTATAAGCCATCGATGGAAGATCCATTTTTCAAGGATGATCCAAAGTGGCAGCCGTTTCTGGAAACGTTGGATTTCGCCAAGGTTCGTCCGAACCACCCTGGATATTCCGTAATGGAGACTGATGCTTTGGCCCCTAATTTGCAGCTTAACCAGCAAAACAAGATGAGCATTGATGAGACCTTGAAGAAATCGCAAGAAGAGGGCGACAAAATGCTGAAGGATAATGAAGTAGTGAAGTAATAAGTAAGACAATTGAAGTGAAGGGAGGTTTCGCCTCCCTTTTGCTTAGGAGGGGGTAGCTGAAATGGCTTCCATCAGAAAGCTAGAGAAACATCAGGCGCGGACGGCTTATCTGTTTATTACACCCACGGTATTGCTGTTTACAGTATTCACGGTCATCCCCGTGGTAATGGCGCTATATTTAAGCTTTACCAACTACGACGTACTTAGTAGAAACGATTGGATCGGTTTTGATAACTATCGCCGTTTGATAGAGGACAGTTTGTTATGGAAAACATTCCGAAATGTATTTCTGTATTCCATCATTTTCGTTCCACTTAATATTCTGATCTCGCTTCTCCTCGGGATTCTGCTTAGTCGATCCTGGCGTGGGGTAAAGTTGTTCCGCACATTGAATTATCTGCCTACCCTTACATCCGCTGTTGCTGCAGCTACGGTATGGATCTGGCTTTTACATCCTGAATTTGGTTTGGTTAACGGGTTGTTGTCCTATATTGGGATTACGGGTCCAGCTTGGTTATCCGAGACACGAACGGCGATGTTGTCCATTATTATGCTTACCCTCTGGCAATCGGTAGGTTCTAATATGATTATCTACTTGGCAGGTCTGCAAGGCGTGCCTGACTATTTGTATGAATCTGCACGGCTGGACGGTGCTAATAAGCTGGCTTGTTTCCGGTTTATTACTTGGCCGCAGCTGCGACCAACGACCTTTCTTGTCAGTACGATGTCAATCATTGGTGCGTTGCAGTTGTTCGACCAAGCTTTTGTGCTGACGCAGGGGGGTCCGGCGAATATGACAAAGACTCCAGTTTATCTGATCTATCAGCAGGGCTTTAATCAATTGCAAATGGGGTATGCGTCTGCACAAGCATTTGTGCTTGCTGTGGCGATTCTCATATTCTCACTTATAAACATGCGGATCACAAAGGCGGAGGAGTCCATTGTATAAGCCGGGCTTGCCATGCAGAAGGGGGATAGAGGTATGGATACTAGCGAAAGTTCGTTATTAAAAAGAAGCTTAAGTAAATCTATCTATTATATAGTGTGCATTGTTATTGCCATCGTAATGTTTCTACCTTTTTATTGGAGTGTTCTTACATCCTTGAAGCCTGACGAAGAGATATTCGCCATGCCCATCCGTTGGTTTCCTTCACATTTGACCTTAGAACACTATCGTAAGGCATTTACTACGGTTCCGTTTGCGCTCTATTTCTGGAATTCGCTTGTACTTGCAGTAGCGGGTGTACTGGCGAATCTGTTCTTTGGTTCCATCAGTGGATACGCGTTCGCAAAGCTGAATTTTAAGCTCAATAAGCCAATATTCCGCGTGCTGCTTGCGGCGATGATGATACCAGGCATTGTGACGATGATCCCCACGGTTTATGTCATGCGCCATATTCCTCTTTTTGGAGGCAATGATATTTTTGGTAGCGGGGGTAACGGGCTGATGAACTCATTTTGGGGGATTATTCTTCCGGGCGCTTCTGGAACCTTTGCTGTGTTCTTTATGCGGCAATTCTTTCTCACCTTACCTAGTGACATGATGGAAATGGCCCGGATTGAAGGCTGTGGAGAGTTTAAAATATTTTGGCGGATATATTTGCCGCTGACTAAACCGGCGCTGGCTACTTTAAGTATCTTTACCTTCCAAGCGGGCTGGAACAGTTTCTTATGGCCAATGATTGTGCTGAATGATCCCGACAAAGCAACGATTCAGATGGGACTTCAAGCTTTCTCGTATAATTTTCAAACAGACTACGGTCCAATGATGGCTGGAGCGCTGGTAGCAATCTTGCCGATATTGGTGTTGTTTTTAGCGCTTCAGCGTTATTTTGTACAGGGGATAGCCTTCAGTGGTATTAAGGGTTAATGCAATAAAAATCGAACCAGGGAGAGAGTCTATATGAACCAATTGGAGACAGGGATTTGGGAGGAACGGGCGAATCAAGCACAAGCTGCATTGGATTCATTATTCTGGAATGAAGCGATCAAAATGTACAATATAGAAACACCTTGTCCAAATGGAGAATGCAACACGATTTTTCATTATTGGTGGATGGCTCATGCTGTGGATGTATTGGTAGATGGACTACAGCGGACTAGAGAGAACTGGTATGCCGAAAGGCTTTCCGCACTTCATGAAGGTCTGCTTCAGCGAAATGGTGGAGTATGGCCAAACGAGTTGTATGATGATATGGAATGGATGGCTCTCGCGTGGCTTCGTGCTTATCATGCAACAGGAGTGGAAGGTTATAAAGATACAGCCCTTCTTTTATGGAATGACATTCAGACAGGCTGGAACGAGCATATGGGCGGTGGGATTGCTTGGCAGAAGTCACAGTTGGATTATAAAAATACACCAGCCAACGCACCGGCAGCTATACTTGCGGCACGCTTGTATCAAGCTTTTGGTGAAGCCAGCAATCTTGAATGGGCGTTAAAAATATACAGATGGCAAAAAGAGCATCTAGTAGATCCGGCAACGGGTTTTGTATGGGATGGCATGAATCGCACTGGTGATGGAAAGATCGATAAAGATTGGAAATACTCCTACAACCAAGGTATTTTCATTGGCGCAGCAGTTGAACTGTACCGTATCACTAAAGAGCAGGAATATTTAGAGGATGCTCACCTAACCTTTGCCGCCGCAGCCCATGAACTTGCTGACTCTCAGGGAGGTGTGCTGCCAGATGAAGGGAATGGTGATGCGGGACTGTTTAAAGGGATCCTGATTCGCTATACAGCTGAATGGGTCAAAGCTGATTCTGCAGCAGTTGATGCTGTTGATTTCCTACGTGCGAATGCAGAATGTCTCTGGGAACAAGGAAAGTCAGAGGACACAGTGTTGTTTGGCACAGATTGGACTTCGTCCTCTGCTGGTGTAATTCAGCTCAGCTCCCAGCTTAGTGCGATCAAGCTGCTGGAGAAGATGGCTGAATTAACTAAGGAACAGGGTTGAGGTGAGTTCTTAATGACACAAGCAAAGGAAGCCATAGAAGCAGTCAGTTGGCGGGAAAAGTCCGAGTGGTTCCAACAATGTCTACTACGTAATTATTATAATGCTGAGACGGGGATCATGAACCAATGGTATCCCAGAGAGTACAACGTTGCGGGGGAAAACTTTTATTATTGGTGGCAGGCTCATGTCATTGATATTTTAGTAGATGGTAATGAGCGTAGTGGAGATCCTGTGTATTCCTTGAGAATTAAGGAGCTAAGTCAGAGTCTGCAAGCTTATAACGGGGAGACTTTCAGGCATAATTACTATGATGATATGGAATGGACAGCATTGGCGTTGCTGCGTGCTTATCGGGTTACAGGACATGAAGTCTATTTAAATGCTGTGCTTGATCTATGGGAGGATATTAAGACGGCTTGGAATGAACAGTTGGGTGGAGGTCTGGCGTGGAAGAAGGATCAGCTCGATTATAAAAACACACCTGCCAATGCACCTGCCGTCATCCTTGCAGCCCGGTTATATGAACTTTTTCATAAGCAAGAGGATTTGGAGTGGGCGCTCCGTATCTATGAATGGAACAAAACATATTTGATGGATTCTACGACTGGTTTTGTGTGGGATGGGATGAATAGACTCGGGGATGGCCAAATCGATTACGATTGGGAGTTTACTTACTGTCAGGGAGTGTTTCTAGGCGCTGGCCTAGAGCTTTACAAGAATACGGGTGATGTTCATTACTTAGAAGATGCGAATCGAACGGCTAATACATGTATTGATCGGTTATGCGATCCAATTAATCTGATGTTACCTGATGAAGGTGTTGATGATACTGGATTGTTTAAGGGCATTCTGATTCGTTATTTGGTTCAGCTCTGTAAAGAGGTTCCTGAGGTTAGCAGGATTCGTGAAGTTATCATGGCCAATGCAATACAGTTGTGGGAAAAAGGTCTGGATAAACAACTGGGACTGTGCAGTTCATCGTGGGAAGTGAAACCGGAGCTTCCGGTTCAGCTGAGTATTCAACTCAGCGGCTTGATGCTACTGGAGGGTGCTGCGGCACTGGTGAACGAATAGCCTGAAATATATAAAGACACCTCAAGAGAGGTGTCTTTTTGTTGTTTAAATTAACTATCTGCAATTAGAAAATCCGATGTTTCCAGCCATTTAATTTAGCGATAGCCTCAATATAATAGTAGTCTCCATAGATCAGGGATACATCAATGAAGGAATTGCCACTGCCAGTTCCGTGCAATAAAATCGCTTCATGCTCCGGCAGCTCCCAGGTTGCGTAATTTTCCGTCAGTGAGCGCAGAATTCGCTCCGCTGCATTTGCATATAGACTTTTTTCGCCTAAGGGTACGATATCTGCAAGCTCTAATAATCCTGAAGCGGCTATAGAGGCTGCGGAGCTATCTCGGAACATTCGGGTATCATCCTCTAGGCGGAAATCCCAATAAGGGACTTGATCCTCAGGCAAAGCAGAGATGAAATGATGTGCGATCCGTTTAGCAGTGTTCAGGAAACGTTCATCTCCAGTGTGGCGATAAGTATTGATGAAGCCGTACAGTCCCCAAGCCGTTCCTCGGCTCCAAGAGGATTCAGCCGAATATCCTTGGCCACCAAAATTCTCAAGATAAGCACCTGTCTCTGCGTCAAAAGAAATAATATGTTTGGTGGATCCATCCTCACGTATGCCATATTGCATCGTCGTCTCGGCGTGGCTAATTGCAATATGCTTATAGCGGGGATCACCTGTCACTTTGCTGGCCCAGAACAGCAGGGAGATATTTAACATACAGTCGATAATTACCCAGCCGTATTTATCTTCATTCCATGCGCGGATGAATTTGCCTACAGGATTATAGCGGGCAGCGAGGAAGTTCGCTGCTTCAATTCCTCTGCGCAGGGCATCTTCGTCACCTGTAATTGTATGTTTGATTACAGCTGTCGGTAGGAATTGGAATCCCACATCGTGATGCATCTCAACTGTTGGTTTAATAAACCATTCCTCCAAGGTACCGTCCCAATGCCAAGCGGCCTCCTTGTATAGATCTTTTCCGGTCATATCATGCATGATCCAGAGGAGTCCAGGCCAGAACCCTGTAGTCCACCAATCTGAACCGATATCATCAAATTTGCCATCTTTTCCGGCGAAATGCGGGCACTTATCACCGATCTGCTCTATCATACGTTCTACTTTTGTATCGAGTCTACCCATGATCTCTTGCCAATAAGGGTTTGTCATTTTTACTGCCTCCAGTGTATTTAGAATGTTATGAGTATAGCTTTCTAAAGCTCAGGAAAGTTGTGTTTTGATATAAGGAAATGTTTAATTATTGTCATGTTGAAGTTGGCTTTTAATTTATAACTGACAAAATACAAACATTTCTGCATAACACATTAAAACTTTATCGGAGTTGGAAGCGATACAATCTACATGAACAGGAGGATGGTAAAGTGGATGACTTACAAGTATATAAAGCACCTAAAGATATCCCGGGACGTGAGGATTATAAGGTCAGAGTACGGCAGCCTGAAGGAGAATGGCAGAGCTTGTTTATTTACGAGGTTAAGGTAGATATGCATGAGGTACGTCCTGCATCCATGGCTTATTTTGATCTGGAAGGTACAGTAGAAGTTGAAGTCACCTGTCTTTATACGGAGATTGATTGTGTGAACATTGCTCCGGCTTCGCGTGGGATCACTTACGAACATCATGGAAATACCCTTTTGTTTAAGCTAACGGGTCCGCAAAAGTTATCGATTGAGATCAACGGTGATATTTTTCGGAATCTGCATTTATTTGCTAACCCTAAGGAGAAGGATGCCCCTCAACCAGAGGATGCTAATGTCTTAGTAGTCCAACCGGGTATACACCGGAAACCTGATCTTTTACGTCTGCTGGATAATGCCGCTGCTGATCCTCGTGAAAAGAGGAAGGTGCTTTATTTCGCTCCGGGCACACATTATATAGAAGAAACAGTATTGCCGGTCCCTTCGAAAACCACGGTGTATCTTGCCGGAGGTTCAGTGCTTGTAGGTTCCTTGGTATGCGAGGGAGTTCATGATGTATCCATTCGTGGTCGCGGTATAATTTATCTTGCGGATTTTCATCGATTCTCGGCCTTTCGAGGGATACGAATTGTTTTTTCACGATCTATAAATGTGGAAGGTATTACCGTGATTGATCCGCCACATTACAGCATTTTCATCGGGCAGTCTGAGCAGATTGTGATTGATAATTTCAAATCGTTTAGCACTCGGGGGTGGTCTGATGGCATTGATATTATGTCTAGTTCCGAGGTTAGAATCCGGGATGTTTTTATGCGTAATTCGGATGATTGTATTGCTATCTATGGCTCGAGATGGGATTTTTATGGAGATACCCGCAATATTAGCGTTCGTGATTCCATTTTGTGGGCGGATGTCGCTCATCCATTAATGATTGGTACACATGGGGACCATGAACGGAACGGGGACACCATCGAGTCTATTGTTTTTGCAAATCTTGATATCTTGAATCATCACGAACCGCAAGAGAACTATTGGGGGGCACTGGCGATTAATGCCGGGGATCGAAATAAGGTATGTAATGTTCTTTATGAGAATATACGTGTGGAGCGTATTGAGCAGGGGCAGCTAATTGATGTGCGGGTGGTCTATAACAAGGACTACAATCCAGAGCCGGGGACAAGTATCCGGGACATTACATTTCGCGACATCAGCTATAGCGGGACGGCCAACCCTTCACGAATTTATGGATATGACGAAGAGAGAGCTGTTTCAAATGTGACCTTTGTCAATTTAAGGATCAATGGTGAACTGATGGACGCCCCCCGCCCAGAGCTGATAGATATTAATCATTTTGCTGAGAATATACTCTTCGTTACTGAAAAAAATACGGTTGTGTAGATTAGATCTAATTACTTTTTCTATATTTTAACGGCGTCGTCCCTAAGACTCTTTTGAACAGTTGATTGAAATAAGAGGCATTTGGAAAACCAACTGTGATTCCGATTTGCTCCACAGGCAGGTCTGTCGTTCCTAACAAGCGGCAGGCCTGTTTGATCCGGCGGGCAGTCAGATAATCAACAAGCCTTCCTCCGGTTTCCTGATGAAAGATTCTGGAGATATAGGATTTGGACAGATGAATCTCCTCAGCTAACTGATCCAGATTAACCTCCTCATGATAATGCTCTTCGATAAAACTCATGATTTTCTCAGAATAGCGCAAGGTTCGCCGTTCTCCGGATTGGAATACATGCTGATCTTCAGTTCCTATACTGCTCAATAATTGAAGAATTAACAGTGAAATGTCTTCGGTATCCTCAGTCAGACTGACTTTTTTATTGTGGTTATATTGCTCCAGAATCCACTCCGCAGACTCAACGTGATCCTTAAGATCAAAGGCACAATGTGTATTTTTCCCTTGCCAAAGCGCTGTGAATAAAGCCTTTCTTTTCGCAAAACCCTCCAGCAGGTGCTCAGCAACATGTGGATCAATGTAGAAGATGGTTCGTTCAAAAGGACACTCGGGAGAAACCTCAGAATAGATCCGGTGCAGCTGATAGGGCTGGAAAAAGAATAACATTCCCCTGCGAATATCGTACATCTGCTGATTCACAACAACGTTTCCCTGTCCGCCATACACGAACATGACTTCACAGCATTGATGCCAGTGATAATAACCTTTGTAATAGTCGTCGGTATATATTTTATAATCCCAAATCAAGGTCTTATGTTCTTCAAAAACAACAGGTTCGAACAGCTGCTTCATAGGCCCTCCAAGATGACAAAATACAAACATTTTCTTATATTCCATTATAACTTTAATCGTTATGAAAGCGATACAATAAATACGTTAAACTATGAAAAATCCGGTAGTGGAGGGTAACATTATGACGCGAAAAATTGTTAATCCGGTGTTGGCAGGTTTTCATCCAGATCCGTCTTTTATTAGAGTAGGGGATGATTATTATATCGCAACATCTACTTTTGAATGGTTTCCAGGTGTAGAAATCCATCATTCCAAGGATCTAGTTCATTGGCATTCCATTTCACGTGTTCTGACTGAAGCCTCACAAATAGATCTGCGTGGTAACTTAAGCTCTGGTTCCATTTGGGCACCAGCGCTTTCTTATGATCAAGGCGTATTTTATCTGCTATTTACAGATGTGAAATCTCGCAAAAGTGTATATAAAGATCTGCATAATTATTTAATTATAGCGACGGATATCATGGGCCCGTGGAGTGAGCCGATTAGACTTAATGGCAGCGGATTTGATCCATTTTTATTCCATGATCTGGACGGGACCAAATGGCTGCTTAATATGCGTTGGGATTTCCGTAAAAATCACAATAACTTCTCTGGCATCATTATGCAGCAATATGATCCGGAGACTGGCAAATTAACGGGACCTATTCATGAAATTTATAAAGGGACACCTATCGGAGTGACCGAAGGTCCGCAATTGTACCAGAAGGATGGGTACTATTACTTACTGACAGCTGAAGGGGGCACTGGCATCAACCATATGGTTACTTTAGCTAGAAGCCGAAGCCTCACAGGTCCTTATGAGACTGATCCGGATTTCCCGATTATGACCACGGCACATGATCTGACCTACCCGTTTCAGCAAGCAGGGCACGGATCGCTCGTAGAGACTCAGAATGGGGACTGGTACATGGCGCATTTATGCACACGTCCGATTCCGGGAACGTTAACGATGAATCCGTTAGGCCGGGAAACTGCTATTCAACGCTGTGAATGGACAGAGGATGGCTGGTTGCGATTGGCCCACGGAGGGAAGCTACCTGCATTGGAGACCGTGGCTCCTGAACTGCCGATATTCACTTTTGAGGAGCTGCCAAACAGAGATGAATTTGATGGAGAGGTTCTTGGATTTCCATACCAAAGCTTGCGTGTGCCCTTTGATGAATCTTGGGTTAGCTTGAAGGAACGTCCGGGTTTTCTTCGTCTGCGCGGCAGAGAGTCGTTAGCTTCACTGCATGATCAGAGTTTAATTGCCCGGCCGATTCAACATTTTGAATGCTCAGCGACAACCTGTCTGGAATTCGAGCCGGATAGCTTCCAGCAAATGGCTGGATTAGTCCTCTATTATGATGACAGTGATTACTATTATTTGCGTGTTACCGCTGATGAGATTCGTGGAACTAGTTTGGGCGTTGTGCTGTGTAAAGGTGGTAAATACGATGAGATTTCCTCTATGCAACTCTCTGTGAAGAATTGGGATCGTTATTATCTAAAGGCGGAAATTCATGGACGTGATCTGTTGTTTTATGCTTCATCAGACGGGGTGAATTGGACAGCTGTCTGTACTCCCTTAGATTTTGGTACGCTTTCGGATGAATATGGCGGCAAGCTTGGCTTTACCGGTTCCTATGTCGGGGTATGTGCTCAGGATTTGGATCAGCAAGCGAAGCCAGCTTATTTTGACTATTTTGAATATAAAGCTTTATAGGGGTTCGGAAAAACCATAACATTCTTCATATTCTATTTTAGGATAAAATGTTAATTTTTACTTATCTTACATAGAAAGGGATGTTTATGATTTTGAAAAAGACTTATAAAGCCGCAATAACCTGCACGCTCTTGCTGAATCTGGCCCTGTCCTCTGCTGCAATGGCCGCACCCATCGACGTCGACGTGAGTAATTTGAAAGAAGTCCAGACTTCTGGACCGGAAAAGGTTTGGGTTGGAGAATGGAAGGGCGACGATACGATTATTGTGGACACACAAGGAAATGTTACTACAGTTGGAGAACTCAAAGAGTCTTCAAGCTTTGTACCTCCGGCAGATGACAATCTTATAAATAATGAATTGCTGGCACCGGAGCTGATAACACCTACTTTTGAACCAGATTCTCCGCAAGCCACTCTATCTTCCGCATATGGTCATGCGTGGCCGTATACAGCCGAAAATAGTTATGGGATTAACTGTTATGGTTATGCCTTAAGATTTCCAGGAGCAATCAATCCTGGTGATGGAGACGGGGTCTCGAATGTCAGAGATCCTGCCTATTTTACTAATGTGTATTATACTGCTGGTCTTGTAGTTCAAGATGGCAATACGAATCCTTTATACTTTAAGCCGGGTTGGCGGATACTTCCGGGCCGAACTGCAGCGATTAATTCCGATGAACATCGAATTGCACTTAGAGTGGGGTGGATCGACTCAAATGGCAATGGTAAAGTCGATATTCCTGAGGATAACGTTGATTACCACTTCATGCTTCAAAATAGCTCAGGTTTATGGTCAGAGAAACATGGACATCAAGCGTCTCAAAATACGGCAATTACAGATCCTAGCAATTTCGTCTGGAGCAATGGCTCTCTTTATGGTTTTTACAATAGCGTAACCGTTTATATTGCTGCAAAAGTATTTTAGAATTTCATAAAACATTACGTATGGAATAGCGATAGTCTTTTTTTGAAGATTATGGCTATTCTTTTTTTAGTGTCGAATTGTTTATGGGATTTTGTATACACTTTTTAGATTTCATGTGATACAATTAAATTGTACACAAATTAAATGAAGGTGGTTATTTTGATGGTATGGGTAGCTAATATTATGGTCGGTGTTGTTGCGTTAATACATATCTATATTGTTTATTTAGAAATGTTCGCTTGGTCAAAGCCAAAAGGGCTTCGAGTCTTTGGAATGACACAGGAAGTTGCGGATGCTTCTAAAACACTGGCAGCGAACCAAGGGTTATACAATGGATTTTTGGCGGCAGGTTTAATTTGGGGATTGGTTCATCCGAATGTAAATTTCGGCCATCAAATTGAAATCTTCTTCTTGGCAACAGTTATTGTGGCGGCATTATATGGTGGACTGACGGTGAAAAAGTCTATTTTGTTTATGCAAGGTCTTCCAGCTTTAATTGCATTAATCCTCGTGGTTTCGATTTAAGATAACATAGAAGTAATCGATTAGGTTTCTACCTCGCGTACATGCGTGGTGGAAGCCTTTTTTGCGTAAGATCAAGAAATTATCGGGTAAGGAAATGCGCTGGATTAAAAACAGGACAGGAATTATGAACAGGTGTACCAAAAAACAGTAGAGAAGTGGTTGATTAATGTGTTATAGGTACAGGTGTGGTCCTTAGATAAGATTTAAGGGACTTTTTCAAACCCATTACATGCTTGTGTGGGCTGAATGAGTAGACAGAATGGCGTTTAATCTGAAAGTTCTAGACTTTAAAAGTAAATTCTCATCATAAAAAAAGAGCTGCTACCCAGCAGGGATCACCTGTCAGGGAAACAGCTCTTTTTATGTGCTGGTTTAAATGAGGATCTTATTTAATAGAGGCTGCATAAATCGCTTCTACAGATTTGGAGAGGAGCGCGTTAAACTCTTCTTCTGACTGCACAGCGCTTAGTCCCTGTGATAACGCACGTGAGAAGCTGGCGATCAGTCCTTGATTATGGGCGAGCTTATCGTTGGCCTCCGCTTGTGTGTAACCGCCGGACAAAGCGACAATTCGCAAAACATGAGGGTCATCCATTAATTCGCGGTAGAAATTATTCTCCGTTGGGATGGAGAGCTTAAGCATGACCTTCACGTCTTTGCCCAGCGTAGACAATTGGGCCGATAGTTCTTCTTTTAGCAGCTTCTCTGAAGCTGTTTTATCAGCACTGTGGATATCAACTTCCGGTTCGATAATAGGAACGAGTCCCGCTGCTAAAATTTGCTTACCGATTTCAAACTGCTGTTCAACCACTTTTTTGATACCAGCAGGGTTAGCCTCTTTAATCACCGAGCGCATTTTTGTACCAAAGATCTTACGTTCGTTGGCCCGCTTCAGAAGATCACTCAAGCCTGGAATAGGCTTCATTAGTTGTACTCCGTCTTCAGGGTCGGCAAGCCCTTTATCAATTTTCAGGAAAGGCACAATCCCTTTTTTCTCCCATAGAAAATCGGCAGTATATTGCCCGTCTATGGAACGATCCATTGTGTTCTCAAATAAGATTGCACCCAGTATATGCTTAGAATCAAATGCAGGGCTCTTGATAATGCGCGTTCTCATCTCGTGAACCAACCCATACATTTGATCTTCATTAGTGTAACTGTCCTCTGCAACACCATATTGCAACAGCGCTTTAGGTGTACTGCCACCACTTTGATCCAAGGCAGCTATAAATCCCTGTCCCGTCCGAATTCGTTCCCATTGCTCCATATTCATGAAAATTCTTCTTCCTTTCGTGAACTGAATGAAAATTCTTATGTTCATTAACTATAACACTTAATGTAGCGGCTCTAAACAAATGGTATTGTAAACTCGGCTGGTAACTAGTCTATTGTGAGGGGGTTTGAATCTGCGATATAAGGACTTCTGGGTCCGGCTGTTCTATGAGGATGAATAGGTATCTACGTGTAAGGTCTCCTGAGTCCGGACTATCGATGGCGAGGACTTGCAGCGTCCGCATACGAGAACGAATCGACGTCTGAGGTCACCTGAGTCCGGACTAGCCAAGATTGAAGATACTACAGCATCGTTCGGACTGTATCGCAGCTATTTGGTGTTTTTGGAGCATTATTCAGAAGTATCGGACCGCATAGCTCTTATTGCCAAGTTTTTGCTCCAAAGAGGAGTGGATTTGGTCGAATAGCTGCAGCTGAGTCCGATAGCATGGCGAAATGACCAAAATCTGTGAAATAGCGCCTCCTGAGTCCGGACCGTCGATGGCGAGGACGTGTAGCCTCCGCAAACGAATAAGTATCGAAGTAGAATGTCACCTGAGTCCGAACCCATAGTTAGTGTGGACATAAAGCCTCAACTGACGTGTACGAATCGACGGCTAAGGTCTCCAAGATCCGATCTCGCCGCAGCGGAGATGCGGGTAAACATAATGTTACTCCAAGCAGAAACTAAAGACGCTCGATGCGAACTTTAAAGTGATCCCCCAAAGCGCACACTTAGCAAACTACACTCACAGGGTACTCCTAGCAAACTTCAGAACAATCCCAATGGTTCACCTAGCAAACTTCAAGACATCCACAGGGTTCACCTAGCAAACTTCAAGTCATCCACAGGGTTCACTTCATTTCTCAAGGTTCACCTAGCACACCTCAACTCGTTCCCAATGGTACTATTAGCAAACTTCAACCTATCCCCAATGGGCTTCTTTGCAACGTCATCTCATCCCCAATCGTTCTCTTCGCAGACTCCAAGCCACTCCAATGTGCTCAGCGAAAAATCCTTCGAAGTATTCTCAAATAATATTCCTCGAAGCAGTCACTTTTTATGCTTAATTCCCAAACTTGGAATCAAAGCGCATAGTCTTCATCAAGGCACGCCAGACCAAACCACTTCATTACTTAAAGTTAGTTTAAACACAGTGGAAGGATGAGCATATTTAGGCGACTGGGAATTTTGTTTATGTTGTAAACAGCTTTGTATGAACAATTTTAAATCAGAGTGTGTTAAGTCAGAGCGCCTAAACCCATGCTGGGAGCGGGTTGTTAAGTTATTTGTGGATTATTTCCCAGTAATTTAATACGAATAATCCAATAAGATAATTGATGTGACATTAATCATAATTACCAATTTGAAGCTTTGTGAAAATAATAACTTTTCGTAAATGTCGAAATGAGGTTGACGAATAAAAATATCAGTCGTATGATTGATTCTACTGAGTATGCTAGTAATTAAAAGTAAGTTAATAAATAATATATAACAGCGGGAGGAATGAAAGTGGAATCATCAACATTTGTGCTTTTTGGCGCTACAGGAGATTTAGCAAAACGTAAAATCTATCCTGCACTATATAACCTCTTTTTAGATGGTCAAATTTCAGGTCCTCTCTCAGTGATTGGATTAGGAAGAAGAGAAGTTTCAACCGAAGCTTTCCGTAAGCAAGTCCTGCAATCTTTGCAGACATTTTCTAGACAGCCGGCAGTAGAATCTCCACAGTTGCAGGTTTTCTTGGAAGCTTTTGAATATAGCGTTCTAGATGTAGGTAATACAGAGGATTATTTGAAGCTACTGGAGCATGTTAAACGTCGTGAGCAATTTTTTAACATTCCGGAGAATCGGATGTTCTATTTATCGGTGGGTCCTGAGTTTTTCAAGGAAATTGCCGCCAATATTCACTCCAGTGGTCTGGGATCTACGAAGGGCTGGAAGCGTCTGATTATTGAGAAGCCTTTTGGTACAGATTTGCAAACAGCAAGAGAGTTAAATGACAGCTTGAATGCCGTATTTACTGAAGAGGAGATTTTCCGAATTGACCACTTCTTGGGTAAACCGATGGTTCAGAATCTGGAAGTCCTAAAATATTCAAATCCTGTGCTTAGAGCACTGTGGAAAAATCGATATATCGCAAATGTGCAAATTACGGCGAGTGAGATTGTTGGCGTTGAAGAACGGGCAGGCTATTATGATAAAGCTGGGGCACTTCGTGATATGTTCCAGAACCATATGCTGCAATTGCTCATGATGATGGCGATGCAGCTTCCAAAAGGCAGTACACCTGAAGAGATCCGTGGGAAGAAAAGATATGTCATGGAGCGCCTCATTCCGCTAAGTAAAGACGAAGTTAATCAATATGTTGTCCGCGGACAATATGCTGAAGGTGAAATTAAAGGTAAATCTGTTGCAGGATACTTAGATGAACCAGGAATTAGCCAATCCTCACAAAATGAGACGTTTATTGCAGCGCGATTGTTTATAGATGATCCATTGTGGAATGAAGTTCCGTTCTATATCCGTACCGGCAAGAGAATGAAAGAGAAATCAACAAGAATTGTTATAGAATTTAAAGAACCGTTTAATGATAACAATAACAAAAATAAAGGGAATGACGTTCCAAATCTACTCATTATCGAGATCGGTCCGAATGAAGCCATTACGCTTCAGTTGAATACGAAGGATCAGCTGCAAAAAGGGAAACTTGAACCTGTCCTCGCTACTTATGAAGCCGGAACTTCAGACGTACCAGAAGCTTACGAAAATCTGATCTTTGATGCGCTTCGTGGTGATGCCACTTTCTTCGCTCACTGGAAAGAAGTCGAGCTGTCATGGCAATGGGTTACACCAATCCAGGAAGCTATGGAAGAGGGGCTAATGCCACTTCATACCTATGCTTCAGGTTCTTATGGTCCAGATGCGGCTGTGGAGCTTTTGGGTGAAGACCGCTGGTGGTTTGATGATGCAGATCAGGAGTCAGATCTTCTCGACGCTCAAGCAGAAGTTGCAGCAGCGCAGGAATCTATACGGCCAGGGGCTTAAGCCCCTGCCTGTTTTTTTTGCCAATTTAGCTAAAATACATCACAAGAATCTATAAATCGGAGGGAATTTACATGAAAGTAGGATTAGTTGGGTTAGGAAAAATGGGTTTTAATTTGGGTCAAAATTTGCTGGATCATGGACATGAGGTAGTTGCTTTTGATCTGAATGCACCTGCTGTAGAAGAAATGAAAGCTAAAGGCGCTAGTGGAGCAGTAACGCTTCCTGAATTGGTGCAGCAATTGGAAACACCAAGAATCATTTGGATCATGGTTCCGCATCAAGTCGTTGATTCAGTAATCGCTGAACTCACTCCACAATTGTCTAAAGGTGATATCGTTATTGAAGCGGGAAACTCGCACTACAAGGAATCTATTCGTCGGTATGAGGAATTGAAGGAGCACGGGATTCACTTTATGGATGCAGGTACCTCTGGCGGTATGGAAGGTGCTCGTAATGGCGCTTGTTACATGGTTGGCGGAGATCCCGAAGCTTGGGAGATTGTGGAGCCTATTTTCCGTGATACAGCTGTAGAAAGCGGCTTTTTATATGCTGGTAAGGCAGGTAGCGGCCATTTTCTAAAAATGGTGCATAACGGTATCGAATACGGCATGATGGCTGCTATCGGTGAAGGTTTTGAGGTTCTTGAAAAGAGTGAATTTGACTACAACTTTGAGGAAGTAGCTCGGGTGTGGAATCACGGCTCTGTTATCCGTTCATGGCTGATGGAACTTGTGGAACGTGCCTTCTCGAAGGACGCTAAACTAGATGAGATCAAGGGCATTATGCATTCGTCTGGTGAAGGCAGATGGACGCTTGAAACCGCCTTTGATCTACAAGCGGCGACTCCGGTTATCGCAATGGCGTTATTGATGCGTTACCGTTCCCTTGAGACCGACACATTCACTGGCAAAGTAGTTGCTGCACTGCGTAACGAATTCGGCGGACATGCTGTGGAAACTAAATAAGATTAGCCGACTCTGAATTGAGTGTTTACAAGCTCGAATTTCCCGCAATTTATGTTGCGGAGAAATTTGGGCTTTTTATTTTAAGGGGAATAGATAATGGGAAGTATAGATGGAGTACGAATTTAATGCAGTTTACATATTTTAGGGGTAGAAGGGTAAGTTAGGAAGCAAGGGGGAGATTTCATGCGAAGTGGAATTCGTGAGCGACTTCATTTTCTAAATAAATTTCTGCATGCGCCCCGACAATATGGTAGTGTGACTCCCAGTTCACATTGGCTGGCCCAGACATTGCTTGATCCAGTGCCTTGGAACCAAGTGCATTCTATGGCTGAGTTGGGTGCGGGGACTGGTGCAATCACAAGGTTTATTCCGCGTGGAGAAAAGACCGGTATGAATGTTCTTCTATTTGAAATAGATCCTGATTTTCGCAGGCAATTAAGAGAGGAATTCCCCGGATGTTTCTGCAACAACGATTGTCTCCGGCTGCGTCTTGCGCTTCATAACAGCAGTCTGGAGAAGCTGGATTGTATCGTGAGTAGTTTGTCTTTGATGAATTTCTCGAAGCCAGACCGCACTAGGTTTATGGAACAGATCATTTCTTCTTTAAAAGAAGGAGGGTGGTTTATAACCTATGAATATTTTCCGCGGATGAAAACAGAGTTGAGCCAGCATTTTGAGATCCTCCACACGAAGTGGGTGCTGCTGAATTTCCCACCAGCGCTAGTTTATATTTGCAGGAAAAAAACCACAACGCAAGTGCAACGCGAAAATCCCAAATCAACAGTCAACGTAGTCCCAAACTCTCAGGTTTATACAAAAAGATAATCATCTTTATACAACAAATGCCGTCACCCATTACTCATTGGGGAACGGCATTTTTAATTGGGCACCGAAGGCATTTGAGCCCGATCAATAGAGAAGCTCAATATTCTCTTTGTTCAAACGCTTCAACCAAACCTCAGAAGGCTGGCGGTCTGTGATCAAAAAGTCGATTTGGCCAAGCTCGATCAGCTTCGTAAAGGCGGTCTTATCGAATTTGGTGTGATCGGCCAGGAGTATGACCTTGTTAGCTTGACGTAGCATATATTTCTTGAGCTCACACTCCGGTTCATTAGAATCTGTGATGCCCCGCTCCATATCTATTCCTTTACAACTGATAACCGCAGTGTCCACATTGTATCTTTGAATGGTGTCATGTGCTACAGGACCCACGAGTGACATGGATCGGTAACGTAAAGAACCACCGGTAGAGATGATATCCATCCCTGAATTCGAGAACTCATGCAAAATATTAATCGAGTTCGTGATAATGGTCAAATTGTTTTTATTGCCAAGCAGTTTTAGAAACTCAAAGGCTGTGGAGCTAGGATCCACCATTAACGTATCTCCATCATTGATTAAATCAAGCGCCTTAAGGGCGATTCCCCGTTTGATATCTGTATTCAGCGCATTGCGTGTAACAAAAGGCAAATCCTCGTTCGTGTGACGATTCAGCATGGCCCCGCCATAGGTTCGGCTTAGGATGCCATCCTTCTCCAGCTTCTCCAAGTCTCTGCGTATCGTCTCTTCTGTAACTTCAAACATCCGGCTTAGATCAGAGACTAATACTCGTTTATCCTGATGAACAAGATCTATGATTTTTTTGCGTCTTTCAGCTGCAAGCATAGGGATCACCTTTCCGAAATCTGTATATTCCTTAATCATAGCTCCAAATATCTGTGTTTTGCAATAAAATCAACGTAGAATCATGTTTGTTTTCCAATAATATTCACAAAACGGATATAAAACAAATAAAAACAACATAAATAATATTTAAAATGTTGACAACAAAGATTTACGGGCATACGATGAAGGAGAAAAGAAGTTCTGTAGTGGTAATTAGATTTGAAAGATACCAGAGCCGGCCCAGTTGCGATTCAGAGGCCAGCCTGAGACGCTGCAGCCGGGATACTACGCTCTAGCTTGCAGAGTTGTGTGTAAAACTTTGGTGTTGATAAATTAACTTTAGGAGGCTGGTCAAGCAATGAGCACGCATGTGTATTATGTTCCATCGATCAATATTATGGGCAAAGGATGCTTGCAGGAGATTGGTCCATACATCCAAGAGCTTAAATTAAAAAAGGCGCTTGTAGTTACGGACAAATTCCTTATGAAAAGTGGCATTGCTGGTAAATTGCTGGCGGTATTGGAGGAAGCGGGGATTGAATATGCCATCTATGATGAAGTGAAACCCAATCCGACCTGTAAAAATGTCCACGATGGCGTAGATTATCTCAAGTCGCAGAATTGTGATTATCTGATTTCCATCGGCGGTGGATCACCACAGGATACTGCCAAAGCCATTGGTATCCTTGCCACAAATGGCGGTCATATCAAAGAATATGAAGGTGTACACAAGTCTAAGCATAAATCACTGCCGATTGTTGCCGTGAATACCACAGCCGGTACTTCGGCTGAAGTGACCATTAACTATGTAATCACAGACGAAGAACGCAAAGTGAAGATGGTTATGGTAGATAAAAACAGCCTTGCGACGATTTCAGTCAACGATCCTGAGCTTATGGTTGAGAAACCCGCTGCACTTACCGCGGCCACGGGTATGGATGCACTGACTCATGCGATTGAAGCGTTGGTGACGCCAGGAGCTTATCCGGTAACTGATGCTACGGCACTAGCCGCAGTGGAGCTAATTTTTGCTAATCTGGCTCGTACTGTGAAGAATGGCCATGATATCGAAGCGCGTGAACAGATGGTATACGCGATATTCCTTGGCGGATTGGCTTTCAATAATGCGGGGCTTGGTTATGTGCATGCGATGGCGCATCAGCTGGGCGGCGTATACGATCTGCCGCACGGCGTATGTAACGCGATGCTGCTGCCTTTTGTGGAAGAAGAAAATGCCAAATATGTGCCTGAGAAATTCAGATCCATTGCTAAAGCGATTGGACTTAATGTAGAGAACCAAACGGATAAACAATGCGCAGATTTCGTAATTGAGTCGATCAAGGCGTTGTCTAAAGAAGTAGGGATTCCAGCCAAATTATCCGAGCTTGGTGTAGAAGAAGTAGATCTTGATCTTCTGGCTGAAAATTCGATGAAGGATGCTTGTGCACCAGGGAACCCTTTTATTCCTACTAAAGAAGAAGTTATTACACTGTTCAAAAAAATATTATAAATCACCCCTTATCATAGGAGATTGTTTATGAATAATCACATCGCCGTTGACATCGGGGCCTCAAGTGGGCGGCTGGTGCGCGGAATATTGCAAGAAGGTATTCTTTCCTTAGAAGAGCTTCATCGCTTTAGCAATAGCTTTACGGAACAAGAGGGTTCCTGTTTCTGGGACATTGATTATTTAGTAGAGCAGATTATGATCGGGCTTCAGAAAGCTAAAACCGATGGGATTACTACCTGTACGCTTGGTATTGATACATGGGGTGTAGATTATGTGCTGGTAGATGCGGAAGGGAATCGTGTTCAGGAAGTATACGCCTACCGTGACCGCAGAACGGATCTGGCTGTGGATCAGGTGGCACAGCAGCTTTCACCACAAACCGTCTATGAAAAGACAGGAATCCAGCAGTTATCCATCAATACCTTGAATCAATTATATGTTCATAAAGAAGAAGAGTTAGCGCAAGCGGATCAAATTTTACTTGTACCAGATTATCTATATTACCGACTGACTGGCTGCAAGATCAATGAGGTTACTATCGCATCTACAACACAGCTGTTGAATCTGGAAAGCCGGGATTTTGACGATGACCTATTAGAATTTTTGAATATCAGGAAAGATCAATTTGCAAAATTAACTGAGCCTGGTGTAGTGGTTGGTCCTCTTGACGAAGCTTTAATCCAACAATATGACCTGCCTGAATGCCAACTGATTTGTGTGGCTTCCCATGATACGGCCTCAGCAGTGCTAGGTGCTCCACTTCAAGAAGGTTCAGCTTATATCAGCAGTGGAACTTGGTCTTTACTCGGTGTAGAAAGAACGGAGCCTCTAAATTCTCTACAAGCCATGCAGGCCAACTACACCAATGAGTGGGGAGCCTACGGAACTTATAGATTCCTCAAAAATGTAATGGGCTTATGGCTTATTCAAGAGGTTCGCAGATTACTGAACAATTGTTATAGTTTTGCGGAGCTTGCAGAGCTTGCGCAGGGAGAAGAGGGGTTTCGCAGCCTCATCCCTTGTAATGTACCAAGGTTTCTAAATCCATCCAACATGATAGAAGAAATCCGCAGTGCCTGTATGGAGAGTGGGCAGCCCGTTCCGGAGACACCTGGACAGTTAGCACGTTGTGTTTTTGACAGCTTGGCGTTATCCTATCTAACTTATTTGGAAGAGTTGGAGGAGCTGACAGAAGGTCGGATCGAGGGATTGCAAATTGTCGGCGGCGGGGCGAACAATCGGCTTTTATGCCAACTAACAGCTGACGTTATTGGCAGGGAAGTAAAGGCTGGACCAACGGAAGCGACTGCCCTAGGAAATATAGTAGTGCAGATGATTAGCACAGATTCCATTGCAGACATAACTGAGGCAAGAGCTATTATCGAACAATCTTTTGAAATAACATCATACATTCCGCAGCCGATCAAGCATTTTGATAACATTCTAAATCGCTGGAGAAGCCTTCATCTGTCCAGAGTGAATGAGCTTATCTAAGCGAAACAGACATTGCACTATTTTAGGAGGATAAACAGTATGGATCAGAGCATTATCACTAGCTATAACGAAGCCAAAAAACTATACGCAGCCCACGGTATTGATGTGGATAATGTGCTGGAGCGACTCGCGCAAATTAAAATTTCCATACATTGCTGGCAGGGAGATGATGTAAAAGGTTTTCTTTTTAAGGAAAAAGAACTAAGCGGGGGCATTGCGGTAACGGGAAGTTATCCGGGCCGGGCAGGTACACCAGATGAACTACGTCAAGATTTAGAAAAGGCGTTATCTCTTATTCCTGGTAAACATAAGGTTAACCTGCATGCTATTTACGCAGATACAGATGAACCTGTAGATTTGGATGAACTAGAGCCACGACATTTTCAATCCTGGGTGGATTGGGCGAAGGAGCAGGGCTTAGGGCTTGATTTTAACCCTACTTGTTTCTCACATCCAAAAGCAGCCGATGGATTCACTCTCAGTCATTCGGACGCGGAGATTCGGGATTTCTGGATCAGACACTGTAAAGCTTCACGTACGATCGCTGAGCATTTTGGACGGGAGCTGGGTCAGCCTTGTGTGACGAATTTTTGGATTCCAGACGGTTATAAAGATACGCCAGTAGATCGGCTAGCTCCAAGAGTACGTTTAAAAGAGTCGCTGGATGAGATTTTTAGTCAGGAAATAGATCCGCTTTATAATTTGGATGCCTTGGAAAGTAAACTGTTTGGAATTGGTTCTGAAAGTTATGTGGTTGGCTCTCATGAATTCTATATGGGTTATGGTTTAACAAATGGAAAAGCGATCTGTTTGGATGCGGGACATTTTCATCCTACAGAAGTGATATCGAATAAATTATCTTCGATTCTGATGTTCAGTGAGCAGCTGCTGCTGCATGTCAGTAGACCTGTCCGCTGGGATAGTGACCATGTGGTAACAATGGATGATGAGCTGCTGGAAATCGCCCGTGAATTGGTTCGTGGGGATTTACTTCCTCGTACGAATATTGGATTGGATTTCTTTGATGGCAGTATCAATCATCTCGCGGCATGGGTCATAGGTACCCGCAATACTATTAAGGCGTTGCTGCGTGCGATGCTGGAACCAGTGGAAGAACTTAAGCAAATCGAGCGGTCCGGGGATTACACTTCACGTCTTGCTCTGGTAGAAGAGTTCAAATCGTATCCGTTTGGAGCGGTCTGGGATTACTACTGTGCCTCACAAGGTTCACCGGTGCGTGAACAATGGCTTACTGAAGTGAAAAATTATGAACAAGACGTTTTGTCTTTAAGATAAAAGTGGATACGGAGAGCAGCAAATACAAAGGAGAGAATAGACTATGAGTACGTCCTTGTTAGAATCAAAAGGTTATATTGCCAGCAGTGAAGCTCCATTTATTCAGGAAATGTCAGAGATCACCCGTCATATGTGGGAGCTTGGCTGGGATGAACTGAATGGTGGGAATGTCAGCTATTTGCTGGATGAGAATGAAGTGGCTAAGTATATTAATGTACTGGAGCCGTTGCGCACGATCAAACTCACCTTTCCGGTAAAAGAATTAGCAGGCAAGTACTTTATCGTAACAGGTTCGGGCAAATATTTCAGAAATGTGATTAAAGACCCTGAAGCGAATCTGGGTGTGTTAAGAGTTAGTGGCAATGGCGAAAGTGTGGAAGTATTGTGGGGATTGCGGAATGGTGCAGTTCCTACGAGTGAGCTCGCTTCGCATTTTATGAGTCATATTGAACGCTTGAAAGTAGATCCCACACACCGTATCGTGCTGCATACACATGCTACAAATGTGATCGCGATGACCTTCACGCATGATCTGGACGAACTGAAGTTTACCAAAACGTTATGGGAAATGTGCACAGAGTGCCTTGTTGTTTTCCCTGATGGGGTCAGTGTTATTCCGTGGATTGTTCCGGGCAGCAGTGAAATCGGCCGTGAGACTGCCAAAAAAATGAAGGATCACCGTTTAGTCATCTGGCCGCAGCATGGGATTTTTGGCACGGGCTCCACCATGGATGCTACCTTTGGTCTAGTAGAAACGGTTGAAAAGGCTGCGACGATCTACAACTTGATTGGCGGTAGAGAAATCAAACAAAAGATCACAGACCAACAGCTATGGGATTTAGCTAAAGCATTTGGAGTTACACCTAAAGCGGGGATTCTTGAAGTCTAGAGAGTCATTATAATTTGGTAAAAACCGGGCATTCGTAGATTCTGCGAGGTCCGGTTTTTTTGTCTTTTTCTTAAAATTTGCATTTCCCATCTTTTGGGTAGATAATAAGCTTACTTAAAGTAATCAATTAATAAATTGGAGGTAACATATGAATACAGAGCAACTATTTTCACCTTTTCAAGTGGGGAATCTTTCGCTGTCGAACCGATTTGTAATGGCGCCGATGACACGCGCGCAGTCTCCGAATGGTATGCCGGGAAGCAATGTTGCCGCTTATTATCGTAGACGTGCAGAGGGTGGAGTGGGATTAATTGTTACTGAGGGTACTGCGGTAAATCATCCAGCGGCTGTCAGTCACCAAGATATTCCTAATATACATGAAGAAGCATCTTTAGAAGGCTGGAAGAAGGTTGTGGAAGAGGTTCACGCAGCTGGGGGCAAGATCATCCCGCAGCTTTGGCATGTGGGGATGGCGCGTACAATCGGCGAGTATCCTAACGTTGAAGCCCTTCCTGTAGGCCCTTCGGGTCTGAATTTAGCAGGTGAGCCGGTGACAGAGCCGCTGACCACAGAAGAGGTTGAAAGCTTAGTATCAGCCTTCGCTCAAGCGGCGGCAAATGCCAAAAACGTTGGCTTTGATGGCATCGAGCTGCATGGCGCTCATGGGTATCTGATAGACCAGTTCTTCTGGGATAGAACGAATAAACGTACCGATCGTTACGGTGGCGATTTGGTAGGAAGAACAACATTCGCTGTCGAGATCATTAAAGCATGCCGTCAAGCGGTTGGACCAGACTTCCCAATCGTGCTGCGCTTTTCCCAGTGGAAGTTGGGGGCGTATGATGAGAAGCTGGCGAAGACTTCAGAAGAACTTGCGAGTTTCCTGGCACCGCTTAGCGAAGCGGGTGTAGATATTTTTCATTGCTCGACCCGACGCTTCAGTCAACCTGAATTTGCTGGCTCTGATCTTAATTTAGCTGGGTGGACTAAGAAGCTTACCGGGAAGCCGTGTATTACAGTGGGCTCTATTGGCCTGCAAAGCGATTTCTTCGCAGAAGATAAAGCTCAGAAGCCTGCGGATAATATCGATGAGTTAACTGAAAGGTTCGCTCGGGAGGAGTTTGATTTGGTTGCAGTGGGCAGAGCGCTTATTAGCGATCCGGCTTGGCCCGCTAAAGTACAAAGCGGAGCGATAGACGAAATCATCCCATTTACTCCTGAAGCGACGAATACGCTTTACTAAAACTAGCAGAATATACAATGACTATTTTTTTAGGTAAGAGGTTGTGTAACTGTTTCAAGAGTAGTGTATCTGCTTATAATAGTAGCATACCCCCCTTAATATGATAGAACTTGACCCTGCCAAACGTTGGCGGGGTATTTTTTTGTCGATATGCAACGCTCCTTTACATCATTAATAGACCGGGCACTTCTATGTTAGGCCAGCAATATGTTATAATTTTAAATTAGCAAAGTATAAAAATAATTGTTGAACAATAGAGGACGTGAAAACAGCATGACAAAGGGGAACCACAACTCACCGGACTTAAAATCCGGCAAGGGTTCTAAGGATTATTCGAAATATTTTGATTTTAGTGATGCAAAGGTAATTAGTGAAGAAGAAGGTAAAGTTACTTACCGGATTAAAGGAAGAAATGTGCAAATTAATAGCCAGCCTGACTATAAAGAAGGAAAACGGCGCGGCAAGGAAGAAATAGAAGTTCATTATGATTTCGAGATTCCTGAAGAGATGCAGAATTTCGGAGTGGGCAAATATTATCATATAACGACTTATGGCTGCCAAATGAATGAGCATGACACGGAAACGATGAAGGGCCTATTGGAACAGATGGGCTACCGCAGTGTCGCTGACCGTAATGATGCGGATCTCATTTTGCTGAATACTTGTGCGATTCGGGAGAACGCCGAGGATAAAGTATTTGGAGAGCTTGGACATCTTAAGAACCTGAAGATCGAGAAGCCGGGTCTGTTGTTAGGGGTATGCGGTTGCATGTCCCAAGAGGAAGGCGTAGTCAACCGGATTATGTCAAAGCATGGCTTCGTGGATATGATCTTCGGTACGCATAATATTCACCGGTTGCCACACCTCATTAAAGAAGCTGTATTTAGTAAAGAGCTTGTGGTTGAGGTATGGTCCAAAGAAGGCGACATTATTGAGAACTTGCCGAAGAAGCGGGAAGGCATGCGCGCTTGGGTGAACATTATGTATGGTTGTGATAAGTTCTGCACGTATTGCATCGTACCGTTTACGCGCGGTAAAGAACGCAGTCGTCGTCCAGAGGACGTCATCGCTGAGGTGAGAGAGCTTGCGCGCCAAGGCTTCAAGGAAGTAACGCTACTGGGGCAGAACGTAAATGCTTACGGTAAAGATTTTACAGATATTGATTACACCTTCGGTAACCTGATGGATGATATGCGTCTGATTGATATTCCACGCATTCGCTTTATGACATCGCATCCACGAGATTTTGACGATAAATTGATTGAGGTTTTAGGCAAAGGCGGCAACTTGGTGGAGCATATCCATCTGCCGGTTCAATCGGGAAGTACTGCCGTTCTTAAGAAAATGAGCCGTAAATATACCCGGGAAGCTTATCTGGAATTAGTACGCAAGATTAAGATAAGTGTGCCGAATGCTGTATTAAGTACCGATATTATCGTTGGTTTCCCTGGGGAGACTGATGAGCAATTTGAAGATACCCTATCGCTTGTGCGTCAGGTTGGGTATGATATGGCATATACGTTCATTTATTCTCCACGGGAGGGCACCCCAGCAGCGGCGATGGAAGATAATGTACCGATGTCGGTGAAGAGTGAACGTCTGCAAAGATTAAATGATCTCATCAAAGAGAACAGCCGGATCATTAATGACCGGATGCTGGGTGAAGTTGTAGAGGTGCTGGTAGAAGGGGAGAGTAAGAATAACTCCCAAGTCCTTTCCGGCCGTTCCCGAGCTAACAAGCTGGTCCATTTTGAAGGTCCTAAGGAGCTTATCGGCACATTTGTAAACGTGAGAATTACAGATACCAAAACATGGTACATTAAAGGGGATATTGTGGTTGAGGCCGCAGCTGTTCATTAATCACATACGAATGGGGAGATGACTAATGAGTACAGAAGAACATCAGTTGAATAAATATGGAATGAAAACTTATAATACCCGTGATCTGATCGTTCGCGAGGATATTATGGGCAAAGCTAAAGAACTAGCATCATTAATCTCAACCAGTGAAGAGGTACGCCATTTTCAGCAGGCGGAGCAAAAAATTCTTAATCACGAGCGTGTGCAAGGACTGATTGCAACCATTAAGAAAAAACAAAAAGAAATCGTGGCCTTCGAAAGCTTCAATAATAAAGATATGGTCGCCAAAATTGAACGTGAAATTGAAGTGCTGCAAGATGAGATCGACGGTATTCCAGTCGTGAACGAATTTCAGCAAAGCCAGAGCGACATTAATTATTTGCTCCAGCTGGTAATTTCCGTAATTAGAGATACCGTTTCGGAAAAAATAAATGTGGAAGCCGGCACTGAAGCGCCTCCGACCACATGCGGATAACCCACACTCAGTTCAGGGGGCGGATGCAGATCCGTCCCTTTATTTCAATATAAGAGGTAGAAGTAAAGTGCATGAATATACATAATCTTATAATTCAACGACAACGTCGTTTCTCATATAGTCTTTTTTGTAGGATAATGTAAAATAATGGAATTCAACTGTTGATTTATGAAGAACATGTTTGGTACATTTAAAGATACGAATAAGTAAAACTACAGCTTCGGAAAAGGATGGGGCAATTATGAGCGACAATGGGGAATTAACCTATAACGCCAAAAAATATCGTACACCGGATGGTGTTCCGGCCGACATTGTAATGTTTACACTGACCAAACGCGAACGGAAGACGGTCACCAAGACGCTGCCTTTACGTGAGTTGAAGGTAATGTTAATTAGACGGAAAAAATGGCCATGTGCAGGCATGTGGGCTCTACCAGGCGGATTCTGTCAGGAAGATGAGTCTATTTATGATGCTGCAACTCGTGAGCTGAAAGAAGAGACCGGTGTCGATGGAGGCCACTTAGAATATCTTGGGGTTTATAGTACACCTGGCCGCGACCCTCGGGGCTGGATTATCAGCCATGCCTTTTTCGCCTTAGTAGAAGAGTGGATGCTGGAGCAAAGACAAGCTTCCGACGATGCGGGTGAAGTGGGTTTATTTACTTTACAGGAAGCGTTAGAAGAACTGGAGCTCGCTTTTGACCACCATGAAATCATCAAGGATGCATACGTACGTATCCAACAGCAAATGCTGCAGACAACGATAGCAAGACAGTTTTTGCCTAGACATTTTACGCTAAGTGAGCTTTATCAGGTGATTCAGACAGTTGTGCCGGAATTTAAAGAGCCAAATTTTATTCGGAAAATCACGTCAACACGCAGCCGTCAGGGTATATTAAAAGAAGTGAGAGATGAAGAGGGCAATGCACTCAGCTCCAATCAATACTCACAACGCCCGGCTCAGCTGTATATGTTTACAGATCACGAGCCATTGTTGTCCATTTATACGTAGTGTCTTAAATCAGGGGAGGGATGATTCTCATGAGAGCACTAATAGTAATTGACTTTACCAATGATTTTGTCGATGGGAATTTACCTGTTGGGCAGCCTGCAATCGATATCGAACCAAGAATCAGCCATTTAACGTCTGAGTTTGTTCAAAATGGTGATTATGTTGTAATGGCTGTAGATTTACATGAAGACAATGATCCTTGTCATCCTGAGAGTAAACTGTTTCCACCTCACAATGTACGAGGGACTATAGGGCGGGAGCTTTATGGAAGTTTGAAAACTGTTTATGAAGCTGACCAGGATTCCATCTATTGGATGGACAAAACTCGATATAGCGCTTTTAGTGGAACTGATCTGGAGATTAAGCTGCGGGAACGTGGCATTACTGACCTTCATTTGATTGGCGTATGTACAGATATATGTGTGTTGCACACTGCGGTGGATGCATATAACAAAGGTTTTACTATTACTGTGCACGAAGATGCGGTCGCCAGCTTCAACGCGGATGGACATAAATGGGCACTAAATCATTTCCGGGGAAGTTTAGGAGCAGACGTTGTTAAGGCATAATACTATAAAAAACATACACATACAGCAACGTGGATATTAGGAGATGAGGACTTGAAGAGAGAACTTGCGCTACATACAGATAAATATCAGATCAATATGATGTATGCTCACTGGGTGAATGGAAGCCATAAGCGAAAAGCTGTATTTGAAGCTTATTTCCGCAAATTGCCTTTCGGAAACGGCTATGCCGTGTTCGCAGGACTAGAGCGTATCGTCGGGTACATCGGCGGCTTGCGTTTCACCGAAGATGATATCCGTTACTTGTCGGAGCAAGAAGAAAATTACGCTCCCGCTTTTTTGGAAGAATTGCTGCAATTTCATTTTCAGGGCAACGTTTATTCGATGAAAGAAGGGGCATTGATTTTTCCGGATGAACCACTAATCCGTGTGGAAGGGACGATCATGGAAGCTCAGCTGGTGGAGACTGCTATTCTGAACTTCATGAACTACCAGACGCTGATCGCTACGAAGGCTTCCCGAATCAAGCAGGTAGCTCCAAATGATATCCTGCTGGAGTTTGGTACCCGGCGGGCACAAGAAGCGGATGCGGCGGTCTGGGGCGCTAGAGCGGCCTATATCGGCGGCTTTGATGCAACCTCCAACATGCTGGCAGGTAAAATGTTTGGCATCCCTACCAAAGGTACGCATGCTCATTCTTGGGTTCAGAGCTTCAGCAGCGAGCAGGAAGCTTTTGATGCTTATGCTAAGGTAATGCCGGATGAAGTTACACTATTAGTTGATACCTTCGATACATTGCGCAGTGGTGTGCCGAATGCGATTAGAACCGCCAAAAAGCTTGAAGCTCAAGGTAAAAAAATGATCGGTATCCGCTTAGACAGCGGTGACTTGGCCTATCTATCCCGGCAGGCGCGGAACATGCTAGATGAAGCGGGGCTAGATTATGTGAAGATTGTGGCGTCCAACGATCTGGATGAGAATACAATCATGGATCTGAAGCTGCAAGGTGCAGCCATCGACACATGGGGTGTAGGCACACAATTGATTACGGCTTCGGATCAACCCTCTTTGGGTGGGGTCTATAAGCTGGTAGAAATTGAGTCTGCAACTGGAGAAATGGTACCGACGATCAAGATTTCTTCTAACCCTGAAAAAGTATCCACACCAGGCAGCAAAGACGTATTCCGGATTATCGGGAAAAATGGCAAAGCGCTAGCAGATTATATCTGCTTCCCGGAAGAGGAAGCTCCACGCAATGGCGGTCGGGTGAAGCTGTTTAATCCGCTGCATCCATATATGCACAAGTATGTGGAGCGTTATGAAGCACTGCCTATGCTTGAGCCGATTTACGTGAACGGCTTCCAGGTCTACACTTTGCCGGATCTGAATGAAGTTCGCCGTTACCATCGGGAACAAAAGGATCTGTTCTGGCCGGAATATCTTCGTAAGCTCAATCCTGAGGTGTACCGGGTGAATCTGAGTGAGAAGGTCTGGACCAGCAAGCAACAATTGATCGCGGAGCATATTCAGCCGGAGATCGAGTAGGTTTTGTAGTTTCGATGGAAAGAAGCACGGGAAGATTAGTTTCCCGTGCTCTTTTGCGTTTGGGTGAAGCCGATGTTTGGGTGAAGCTTGCGTTTGTTAACTTCGAACGCCGCGATTTTATTTTCTCAGTGTATATTAAGCTAGTTTGTTCGCGAATATTTGATTTGGTTTTTGTTGCATTTTGTGTAACAGAACACTAGTTACAGTATATCGACAAAATACCATACACCTAAAAGAATAAGTAATTCCCGAAGAATGGGGCGTATCCGGTGTGAGTGAGCGAATCAACGGTATAAATCCCGCAGAATGAGGGGAATCCGATGCGAGTGAGCGAATCAACGGTATAAATCCCGCAAAATGAGGCGCATCCGGTGGAGTGAGCAAATCAGCGGTATAAATCCCGCAGAATGAGGGGAATCCGATGCGAGTGGGCAAATCAACGGTATAAATCCCGCAGAATGAGGGGAATCCGTTGCGAGTGGGCAAATCAACGGTATAAATCCCGAAGAATGGGGCGAATCCGGTGCGAGGAGGCAAATCAACGGTCTTATAAGAAAAGGTGTATCCCCGTTCTACGCTATCGCGTGGAACAATGGATACACCTTTTTTCATGTAAATGCGAGATATATAGTTTAGTTCTTCTTCCGGAATTTCGCGAATGACCAGATGGTAAGCATCAGCAGGAAGCCCAGACATGTGCCTATGCTGATCCGGTTCTGAGTGTCGAAAAGGAAGGAAATCGTGATAACCGACAAACAGATAAGCGTCAAAATCGTTATATAAGGAAAGCCCCACACTTTAAAGCTTGGCTCTTTAGGATAGGTTTTCCGCAGCTTCAGCTGTGATAGACAGATGCTGATCCATACTAAGCTTACTACGAAGCCGGGAACAGCCATCAGCAGCCGGAAAAGTCCATCCTGTGCGAAGTACGCTAACATAGAACCAACAAAAAGAACTATAGCACAAAGTTTAAGACTGTTGATCGGCACACCTTTTGCTGAGGTCTTTGCTAAGCTACGTGGAGCTTCACCCTGTGAAGCCAAAGAGTGTAACATCCGTGTGGCGCCGTAGATACCGGAGTTAGCAGCAGAGAGCACAGCCGTAATCAGTATGAAGTTCATAACATGGTCAGCACCCTTAAGTCCTGTAGCCGCTAACACCTGCACAAAGGGGCTGGTATGCTCGTTAAGCTGATTCCAAGGAATTAACCCACAGATGATCAGAATTGGAATGGTGTAGAACAGAATAACACGCAAAATGAAGCTTTTGACAACTCTAGGCAACACTTTTTCTGCATCTTGAGTTTCTGTTAAGGTTAGTCCAATCAGCTCAGATCCGCCGTAGGAGAACATGACGACCAGAAGGGCAGAGAAGATAGGTGTCCAGCCTTGTGGGAATAATCCGCCATAATCCGTAAAATTACTTAAATAGGGAGTCCCTTCAGACATAGGCAATAGCCCAAACAATAATGCAGCTCCCAAGATAATAAAGATGATAATCATTGCAATTTTGATTCCCGCTAACCAAAACTCCGTCTCTCCATAACCGCTTACACTCATCATATTGATGCCAATAATTAAAGCCCCGCTTGCTAGACTCAGTAGCCATAACGGAACATCCGGTAACCAGTATTGCAAGAAGCTTCCTGCCGCCAGCACTTCGATTACGCAGACAGTCAACCACATGAAGCAATATAGCCAACCCACGATAAAGGAGAGCCGTTCTCCAAAAGCCTCGCGAATGAATTCCTTCATATTTTTGTTCGGGTATACCGTGGCCATTTCGGCAATTGCACCCATAACGACTAGTAGCAGCAAGCCTGCCAATACATAGGAGAGAACAACCCCTGGTCCAGCAATGCTTATCGTCTCAGAGCTTCCTTTGAAAATCCCCGTACCGATTACGCCGCCCATCGCCATAAAGCTGATATGCCGTGGAAGCAATTTTTTCTGTAATGATGCTTCGTTTGACTTCACATTTAATGCCTCCTAAGTAGGTTCAAAAAATTACACCAAGAATCAGTTTATCCTGAAATGGACTAGTTGAAAAGTATAAATGATACACAATTGTAGAAATAGAGGTGATTTTTCATCGGTGTGTGATATTTATCATGAAGAATGTGATGAATTTAACATCTTAATTTTTAATTTTATTGCTAAATGAAAGTAGATAAATAAGCTTAGGCAACACTTGGAAAATGCAAGATTTGTCACTTCGCGTCTTGCAAAATCAAGTTACAATCGTTGAAAAAGTCAAAAGGATATTATACTAGATGACATTCTGAAAGGGGCTATGTCGGTGGTACAGTTACCAAAAGTGAACGAGCTCGGATTTTTTGAGATTCGTCTGGAGTCAATTGGAGGGTTGGGTGCGAACCTGGCTGGTAAAATGCTTGCGGAAGCAGGTGTTGTCGGTGCTGGAATGAATGGGGTCAGCTTTTCGTCATATGGTTCGGAGAAGAAGGGATCAGCGGTAAAAGCACATATCCGGTTTTGTGATTTGAATACGCCTATTCGTGACACGTCTCCGGTTGAGCGTCCGCATGTTGTTGGGGTATTTCACGAAGCACTAGCAAAGACAGTTAACGTAATTAGCGGAATTTATGAACATAGCACAGTATTGGTGAACTCAGCAAAATCGCCGGAGGAATTGAAATCCTCTCTGAATATGATGGCAGGAACTATTGCAGTCGTTGATGCTACAACTATCGCCTTAGATGAGAAAAACCGCGTTAATATGGCGATGCTGGGCGCGTTGTTCCGGATGTGTGATTTCTTGGACCCTGAAATTATGAAAGGCGTTATAGAGAAATCACTAGGCAAAAAATATCCACAGGCAGTACAGTCAGCGTTGTCTACTTTCGACCGTGGATTTAATGAAGTTAAGTTTATGCATTTTCCACTGCCTGCGGGTGCGACAATGCCTGAATTCGTGCGGTCTGATATTTCCGCATTGGGTTATGAAACACAGCCAATCGGCGGTACCATTACGAATCCTGGCAGCAGCTTTTTAAAGAACTTGAGCATTTCTCGCTCCGGTTTGCTGCCTCATTTTAAGCAGGAGGAATGTATTCATTGTGCGCAGTGCGATACGGTGTGTCCTGATCTGTGTTTTGTTTGGGATGAGCAGCCTGATAAGAAGGGGCGTCCACAAATGTTCCTGCAAGGTATTGATTATCAATACTGCAAAGGCTGCCTAAAATGTGTAGAAGCTTGTCCTACAACTGCCTTGTCTGGCGAACGTGAGGAAGAGGGCTACGCAGAGAGTCATACGGTCCGGCATATTTTTGATCTCGTTACTGAGGCCTAATTAACGGAGGAAAGGTGGAATACACGTGGCTATAGATTATGAAAAAGAAGTAGGCTCTGCTAAAGTAGAGCAGAAATTCTTATATGAATCCGGCAATGAAATGGCAGCTTATGCTGCTCATCAGATCAATTATCATGTAATGGGGTATTTTCCGATTTCTCCATCGACAGAAGTAGCGCAATTTCTTGATACGATGAAAGCGAACGGCCAGCATGATATTATGCTGATTCCGTCTGATGGCGAGCATAGCTCTGCTGGAATCTGTTATGGCGCTTCAACGGCTGGCGGACGGGTATTTAATGCTACCAGTGCCCAAGGTTATATGTTCATGCTTGAGCAATTGCCTGTACAAGCTGGTACGCGTATGCCTATGGTTATGAATCTAATCTGCCGTTCGATCTCTGGACCACTGAATATTCACGGGGATCATTCTGATTTGTATTTTGCTTTGAATACAGGTTGGCCTATTTTAATGTGCCGGGATCCACAATCTGTTTATGATATGAACCTAATGGCATTGAAGCTTGCGGAACATGCTAAAGTTCGTCTTCCGGTAATGGTGGCTTCAGATGGATATTTCACTTCCCACCAGAAACGCCGCGTTCAAGCTTTTACTCATCGGGAGGATGTTCATAAATTTGTTGGACCACAACCTCCAACAGGCTTTACCGATACTTTAGACCGCAATAATCCTGTAACGGTTGGCCCTTATATGAATGAACCTGACTATATTAACAACCGCTATCAGCAGTCCGTAGCTATGTACAATGCGGGTGAAGTTTTTGAAGAAATTGCGAAGGAATTTGCTGAGTTAACCGGACGTCATTATCCAATGATCGAGGAATATCGGATGGAAGATGCTGAAGTAGCTGTATTCTTGATGAATTCTGCCTCTGAGATTATTAAGGATGTTGTGGATCAGCTTCGTTTGCAAGGGATCAAAGCCGGTGCAATCTCGCCGAATATGATCCGTCCTTTCCCGCAAAAGCAAATTGCTGAAGCGCTGAAAAATGTTAAAGCAATCACCGTTGGTGACCGTGCAGATTCTGTTGGCGGACACGGTGGTAACATGGTTAATGAAATCAAGGCAGCCCTGTTCACATATGGCAACACTACGACTAAAGTAATTAGCCGTATCTACGGTTTGGGTGGTAAGGACTTCTACGCAGAAGATGGTCATGCATTTTTCCAATTAGCAATAGATGCTGTTGCTGCAGATCGAGTAGACATACCATTTGATTATTATGGCCACAATCCGGGTACACCAGATAAAGCTCCGCAACGTCTTTTGAAGCCAATGGACTTTGACTCACTGAAGACAGGCTTAATCACTGTGAAACAGGATGAAGCAACAGGCAAATTAAGCGTACGGATTCCGCCGCTGCGCAGCTTGACGAAGAAACCTAAACGGCTCTCCCCAGGGCATGGTGCGTGTCCAGGTTGTGGGATTTTCTCAGGACTGGAGACTTTCTTCAAAGGGATTGAAGGGGATATCGTCGCACTTTATCATACAGGCTGTGCCATGGTAACGACTACGGGGTATCCGTATTCCTCCCATAAATCAACGTTTATCCATAATCTTTTCCAAAATGGAGCGGCTACCTTGTCCGGTGTCGTAGAGATGTTCTGGGAACGCAAACGTCGCGGTGAGTTGGATGGACTAGGGCTTAAAGAGGACTTTACGTTTGTTATGGTAACCGGAGATGGCGGTATGGACATCGGGATGGGACCGGCAATTGGAGCTGCACTGCGTGGTCACAAAATGATTATTGTAGAGTACGATAACGAGGGTTACATGAACACTGGAGCACAGCAGTCCTATTCGACTCCACTGGGTCACCGTACTTCAACCTCCAGTATCGGCAAGCAGCAGCAAGGTAAAGTTACTCAGCATAAAGATACAGCACAAATTATGGCGGCTACTAACATTCCTTATGTCTTCACGGGTTCGGAGGCGTATCCACAGGATCTGGTGAAAAAAGCGGCAAAAGCACAGTGGTACGCACAAAACGAAGGTTTGGTGTATGGTAAAATCCTGATCGCATGTCCGCTAAACTGGATGTCTGATGATAAGGAAGGCACTAACATCGTATCATTAGCTGTTGAGTCTTGCTTCTTCCCGTTATATGAAGTAGAACATGGTTCTACGAATATCACATATAATCCCGAAGATAAGGGTAAACGTGTTGAGCTCTCAGCATGGCTGAAGACAATGGGTAAAACTCGTCACTTGTTGAAACCTGAGAATGAGCCTGCTTTGCACAGTTTCGAAGAAGAAGTTGAGCGCCGTTGGAATCGTCTCAAGGCAAAACACGAACATCCTGACTTATAAAATGTGTTTTTCTCCAGTATATAAAATATGAAATAACCCGGCAGATTTGTCTGCCGGGTTATTTTGTAATTAGGGAGCATTTGCGCGTAAGAAGCAGTTATCGGACACCACTGACCTTAAACATAGTTTTCTTTCCCATTTGGATTTGTAACGGACTACATAGCAGTTATCGGCCCTAAAAACTCCCAATATGAACCCTTTTTGAAGGAATAGTGTCCATGGAGTCCGCGAAACTTCTGAAAAAGCTAAAAACCGGCAAATAACGTCTCTTAGGTCCTATGTGTTAAAGACATGGTCATTTACAGTTAGAATAAAGTCCAGTTCCCTTTTACTCTTGCATGTTGTTCAGCTCTAACTAGAAGATAGCGGGTACAAATGACAAGAAAAGCACTGCCTATGATTAAAGCACCGAGAGCCCACCACCAGCTAATGCCAATATTATCGTATAACGCCCCGCGCACAAGAACCAGACTATACGTGAGTGGAAACAGAAGAGATAAACCCGTTGCCCATGCTGGAAATACTGCTGGTGGAATACGAACCCCGCCAAACAGCTCCATTGGTGCTTGAAAGATGTAATAGAGTAGGCCTGAATCCCTGGAGAATAGAGATATCGCACACAGCAAAGCTCCCCATATAACCGCTGATATCATGATAAGTACTAATACAGGTAATAAAGCGCCCCAGTTAACAGTCGTTACATCCGCAAGAAAAATGAAAGTCAGAATGGAGAAGCAAGCGAACATCCATATTCCGTGAAATAGTGAATATACGGAACGTCCATACAGGAAGGCCATTTTTGACGCTGGAGTTAGGAACACTACCTCCAGTGTGCCCCCTTTGCGTTCTTGTTCGAATAACCATGCGGCTTGCACAACCGTCCAGTATAACTGAAAGACGAGATATCCACTCAGCAGAAAAAGGGGAATCCGTCCATCTGGGATTACTTTTGAGAGTGCTGATCCTGCTCCGGTTCTAAAGGGCTGCATGGTAAAGTAGGTGGTTAAAAAGGTGAGCGCCGGCCAGAGTAAAAGTGAAAAAAACACTGCGCGTCCCTTAACTCTATTTTGATGCTGCTTAGTGATCTCCGCGCTAAGGGTAAACCATAAGCTATGTAAGTTCATGATACCCTTCCTTCCGAAAGGAGGATAATTGCATCCTCCAGATTTGGTTTTTCGGATGCGAAGCTTTTAATGCTAAGCCCATGCTCCGTAGTCCATGGCAGCAGCTCTGTAATGATCCTATCAGCCGTTGGTGTCTTTACAGAAATGCGCTGCAGTCCATCACTTCGAAGTTCAAGTTTTTCTGTTGCGCAGACAGCCATTAATTCTGCAGGCTGAGTAAATGTTCGTAGATGCTCCAGTAGCTTTGGACGAAGTGATTCATGCCAGCCTGTAACCTCTAAATGAGCAGTTTGCGAGCCTGCAACCTGATGAACAATCCGCTCGGGTTTGTCACAGAGCAGAAGCTCGCCTCGATTCAGTACATAAACTCGGTCACAGAGCTCTTCGACCTCTTGTAAATAATGGCTGGTCAAAAGGATACCCTTTCCACCGTCCAGTGCAAGCTTCCTTATTGTACTGCGAAGCTGCCTGGCAATGGGGGCATCTAGGCCAAGTGTGGGCTCATCTAGAAATAAGTATTGTGGATCGTTGATAAGTCCGCGGGCGATTTGCAGCCGTTGCTTCATCCCTTTAGAATATTGCTCAACAGGTTGGTCGGCAGCTTGGGTCAAACCTACTTCCTCTAGAAGACGTCCTGCTTCTCTAGCGATTTGAGAGCTGTTCATTCCATAGAGTTTACCGAAGTATTCAAGATTCTCTCTGCCAGTGAGTCGCCAGTACAACATTCGTTCTCCTCCGGCGATCATATTTACTTTTTGCTGAATGGCCTGTCGATTCTTGTGTAGTGACATTCCATCGACTTCAATACTGCCGGAGGTTGGCTCTAGGAGAGTAGAAAGCATACGTATTGTAGTGGTTTTTCCAGCGCCATTTAGACCGAGAAGACCTACGATTTCCCCCGCGGCGATATCTAAAGATAGTGATTTCACTGCTGTCACTGATCTTTTTTCCGAACGAAACCAGCCCAGTTTATGTTTACTCTCGTAAATTTTAGTTACTTCATGCATGTTAATCAATACTTTTCACCCCTCCAAGGTTTTAGAATCGTTCGAACAACCCGCGCTCTATGCGCCGATTTGTCCATTGACCAACCGTTATGTATACAACACTAAGCAGTATGATTGGCCATATATCAGGTAATCGTATTGCTTCTCCAGTTAGCAGCGAACCTCGAAGGAGTTGTAGCGCATAGGTCAATGGAAAGATCTCACCTATAGCCTGCAAGTAGTCAGGTAAGTATTGCCTTGGAAACTGAAATCCACACAGTAGAGCAGTTAGCGTAAATAGAGTGTTTTGCACAATGAAGGTGTCCCTTGTATAAAGCATAATGCTTCCTAGCACCAGCGCCATCGCATAACAAGATAGTAAAAACAGCAAAATTCCCACGAGGACAGATATGAAATGGACAGAGGGGAGCCGAAGTCCTGCCAAAAGACCAAAGAAGAGAACCACCAGCAATTCCGCCCCACTTCGATACAACTGCTGGACTGCGTTTCCTAGAAAATAACCGCTCCGGCTTGAAGGGGAGAGCAACAGTGCCTCAAGTGTACCTTCTCTCCATTCGGTAATAAGTGCCCTGGATACATTCATCATCATACTGACGGAAAATATACTGAGCATACCTCCAATAATTACATAGGTCAGATAGTCATCACTGCCACTATAGATAGCAAATTTTGAATCTATATCCCCTTTGATTAGATACACATAAGAAAAATAAGAGATGATGACTAGATAAACTCCATCAATAATGTGTCCGAAAGTAAAGGTCCAGGGAAAGGCTCTAAGATTAGATTTTTGGTTTCTTTTTAGGGTTGCGATAGCGATATGCCACATATGTACTCACACCTTTCATTAACCTCATTGTTCAAGGTACTGCCTTTGCAGGATGAGCAGATTATCAAAGACTTCTTTGTTCACTGAATAAAATAAATAATTCCCTTTTCGCTGTGATTGGGTAAATCCTGCTTCACTTAGTTGTTTTAGCTGTTTAGAGACCGCAGCTTCAGAAATACCCAATATTGGCGCAAGCTGCTTGGTACAATGCGGCCCTTTCCACAGCAGTTTCAGTATTCGCATCCGCGTATCATCACTTAAAGCTTTGAGTTGGCGCAACAGGTCACTCGGCGGTCCCTCACTAAAGGCAAGACCGGGAACATCCACCGTGAGAGGCAAAAATAAAGTGTCTTCGAACCAGCCAACAAGCAGATGCGGAAATATGAATGTAGAAGGAAAAACGTACACTTGTCCAAGCTGGTCATAAGGAAAGTAATACGTTACAGCCTTTTGTACTGTTAGAGTCCCGTTCTCCGAGAGGAGACGTGGGTGGAGCGTATTTAGTGCCTTTTCCGGGGAACGACTGGCTAAGTCTTGAAACTGAGCGGCTGAGATGTTCATAAATGGTTCAATATAGTCCCATTCCTTCTCAAAGTAATCTTGTTCGTATGTAATTAATGTTGAGATTAACAGCTTGCGAACACCAGCCAGATTGTTTATCAGGTACTTCACGTTTCCGCTCAACTTCATCAGAGAACGCTTGCTTTCAGATTCATTCAGCCATTCGACTATGATACTTAGTGCAATTTCTTGATTCATAAATAGATAGACTAGCTCTGCATCCGGAAGTTTTTTGAGTAGGGTGATTCCTTGATTGCAAGAAATAGGGACACCCATACGGTCCGGTAAATCTAGCAAAGCGATCCAACGGTCTGACAACTGCCCAAGTGTGTGGATGTTCTCCTGTAGAGCAAGAGGCATCCTTTTCTTGAGCTCCAGAGCCCAATGTAATCTTGTTGGATGGTGTTCTGGTTGATGGAAGACATGCAGACTGCATAATAACTCATGAAAAGGACTGACGACCGTTTTGATCTTTCGATTTAAAGTTTGGAGTGAGCTCATCTCTTTCCTTTCCGATTAACTGTCTGGTTAATCAAAAACCACTTTCGCGTAAAGTGTTCAAAATTATAGGGGGAATGGTCAAGTTTGTCAAATCTTTTATGCAGAAAAAAGCGAGAGCACATCCCCATGCGTTGATCATGGATGTTTCTCTCACTTATTGGATTCTTTTAATAGAGTTATGAAGTAGAGTTATCTTCTGCCTCTAGGCATCATGGTGTTATCGCACATGATATCTTTAACAGAATAGGTGTAGCAATGGCGAGGAACTGGGACACAGTGATGGCGTCTAACGATTTCTACCGGGTGAATAACATTCACAACTTGAGGGTGGTAATAATCTTGATAAACCACCTTAGGTGGGTCAGTGACAGTTTGGGCCGGACATTTTGGACATTCTTCTGACATTTCCTTCAGCTCCTTTGTGTGTGAACTTACCGTATTATACGCACAGAACAAAGGTATGCTTGGTTATTTGTCTAGTTTATAAAAAAATGGGTGGGATTATTGTTTGTATATCTCTCGCATTACATGACGAAGCTCCGGGATAATGAGCCGTTCCATAGCCAATTTAACGGCTCCAGTGGAGCCGGGCATAGAAAAAATAGCTGTGTTGCCAATCGTACCTGCAATTGCTCGACTAAGGATTGCCGCCGAACCTATGTCCTCTGTGTAGCTTATCATTCGAAAAATTTCACCGAAGCCCGGCAGCGTTTTATCCAACAAGGATGAAACTGCTTCGTAGGTGGTATCACGGGGAGAAATTCCTGTTCCACCCGTGAGCAGCACGGCTTCAACTCCAGTGTGATCAGCGTTTTTATAAAGTAGTTCACGAATGTCCTGATAGTTGTCTTTGATAATGGTGCGCCCTATAACTTCATATCCGGCAGCCTCAAGCATGGATTGGATTAATGCTCCACCGGTATCGGTTTCGGTAGTTCTGGTGTCTGAGACGGTAATGATATAGCAGGAAACGGATTGTGGTGCTTCCTTCCGATGTTCTTCAACGGATGACAATGAGATCAGCTCCTAAATTAGAGATGTTCTCATGATAGGTTATGGGGGAAGCAAAGACAAGTTTCGTTATCCAGCGCTAATCTTTTGAGGTTATAGGGATGCCGCTTGCGTGCTTTGGCATCATGTAGTAAACTCGCTACCATACCCGTAATTTGCAAGGAGCGATGAATCATGGAACAGGTTGTACCTGTGTATATATTGTCAGGATTTCTGGGAAGCGGCAAAACTACCCTGCTGCAGCGCCTGCTGGAACATTGGAAAGATCAGGGATTACGCCCGGCAGTAGTGATGAATGAGCTGGGTGAAGTGAATCTGGATGGGCTGCTGGTTGAGCAAACCGTTCCTATGGCAGAGCTGCTCGGCGGCTGTATTTGCTGTTCTATCCGAGGAGATCTCAGTACAGAGCTAACAACTCTTATCAAGAAGGAATCACCGGATGTGGTTGTTATTGAGGCCACAGGTGCGGCGAACCCGCTGGAAATTGTAGATGGCGTAACCGAAACTTCACTGTATCAAAAAGTAGAGCTGAAAAGCTTGATCACCGTCGTTGACGCCGCGCATCTGCTCGAATTGTACCGTGCGCAGCAGGGCGCAACCTATCGACTGATGCAGGAGCAAATTCGCTGCGCCTCTGTTTTGATTCTGAATAAAACTGACCGTGTCTCAGCTGATGAGGCGGAAGAGATCACAACCGTTCTGCGAAAATGGAATTCTTATGCACCGATTATGCCAGCGGAGCGTTGTGAGATCGACACAGAGGAGCTCCTGCGTAGCGCAGGTGGAGTTCTTACGGATACACAGCTTGAAGAGAATGACAGCGAAAGCCATGTGCATGAGGAAGCTCTGCAACCTTCAGGAGGCACCCATGCTTCCCACGATCACGTGATGGCATACACACATTACTTCAAACGACCTGTCAACAGCGAGACCTTTGAACAGTTCGTCAAGGAGCTTCCGCGTGATGTTTATAGGGCTAAAGGCATTGTGACCTTTAATGACACCTCCAGTCGCTTTCTTTTTCAATATGCTTACCGTGAAGCTGATTTTATGAAAATCACACCTCAAGGCGAAGTGCCAGATGTGGCTGTATTTATCGGGGAACATTTCTCATCCAGTGAGTTACGTACGAAGCTGCTGGAGATGGAAGGACGTATTTTAGTTCGGCCTGGTACGATCAAAAGAAGCCTATAATCCGTTCTGCTTCAGAAGAAGCTGTGGTTCATTCCTAATCTTGTAGGTTAATAGTAAGGCATACCATTAAAAATGCAGGAGGTTGAAGGCTATGACCCGAATTCAATATCAGGAGTGCATTGACGCTTGTCTCGAAAGTATGAATGCCTGTAACTACAGCTATGTCTCAAGCCTAAAAGAATATGATCTTGCATCTCTTCGTGAGAGCATGCGACTCGATCGTGAATGTGCGGATATTTGTTCTTATGCCATTCAAGCAATGACCCGTCAAAGTCCGTTTGTATCTGGAATTCTAAAACTATGTGCAGAAATATGTGAAGCATGCGCGGATGAGAGCAGCAAGCATATACATAATCACTGCCAAGAATGTATTAATGCCTGCCGTAAAGCTGCAGAGGCATGCCGTTTGATTAGCGATGCTGTTGAGGTATATGCGTAAGATCGTATAACTTAACTCTCATATATGAACTAATAGCCAGACTGCTGCTGTAGAAATATAGCAATAGTCTGGTTTTTTATATCCAGGTCTGTTTGATTCATGCGATTGGTAGAAAAAAAGAGGAGGAATACTGGATTGAAAGTAAGTTTTAGAAAGGGCTGCCATGGCAGTTCTTTCTTTTTTTTTGATTCCTAGAAGAGGAAATTCGTAGGGAACCGGAGAATTAACAGTAGATATGAAGGGAGAATGTTAAGTGGCGAACTTAGTAGATCGTAACTTTTCCGGCGGTAGTATAGGTGTTGCTACTTCCCTAATAGAATTAGAACAGATCAGTAAACAATATGGACGCCGACCCGTACTGGAAGATGTATCGTTCACTATTGAGAAGGGGACTGCAACTGCTCTGATCGGACGAAACGGATCCGGTAAAAGTACCTTGTTGTCAATCTTAGCTGGACTAGTCCATATTTCCTCAGGAAGGCTGACTTGTAAGGATCCAAATCTGAGAATTGGTTATGCACCTGAGATGTTTCCAGGATTGAAGCTAACCCCCGAACAGTACTTGCGAAGTATGGGACAAATTAGCGGCCTTGCGCCAGTCCTGATCGAGCAGGAGCTAACAACGTTATTTCAACTTTTTAAACTGGAGCACTTTCGCAAGCAGTCGATGCTAAATTTCTCCAAAGGGATGCTGCAAAAAATTAATTTGATTCAAAGCTTGTTGGGAAGTCCCTCGTTGCTGCTTCTTGATGAACCTATGTCGGGCCTTGATCTCCCCTCAATGAATAAGTTAGCTGATCTGCTCATCGGTTTGAGAAATAAGGGTACTGCTATAGTCTTCTCTGTACATGAACCCCAATGGATTGAATTGCTTGCGGATCAGGTTCATGTCATACATGAAGGGAAAATTGTAAAGTCAATTCAGGGGTCAGAGAAGCTGAACTTTAAACCCTCTACATACATACTATTGTCTAATCTGTCGATTCAGAAATTGCAGCAATTGAAGGAAATGGCAGGTTTCATTGCAATAAATACGTTTAAGGATAGTTGTAACATAGAACGTACGGCGTTGACAGTAACAAGATCAGAATCAGATACTTTTTTGCGGGTTATCTTGGAGTCGGGTGGTTCAATACAATCGGTAGAACCTCGCGGAGGATCGCATGACTTAGAAAAATGGATGAATCCTAGGAGTTGAACCAAGGGGGGCTAACGTGTATCCGTTTATCGTTTACATGCTGCGAAGTTATACTCGATCTCAGCGTTATTTCGGCCCGTTAGCGGGGATTGTGATTGCAGTCTTGATATTGTATTCTTATAAGCCTAATCCAGTTATGAATAGCTATGCCGCTACAGCAGTAATGCTCTTTATAAGCTGCGCTTGGATGAGTCTTAGTTTTTTGAATCATGAGCACGCTGTTCATCGGCAGATTGCAGTTGTTCACATGCGAAGTGCGGCAAAACATAGTGCAGGTAGTATCTTAACGCTTTGTTTTCTAACGTTGCTGCTAGATCTATTGATTGTCCTATATCCTTGGGTAACGGGTCATTTCGCAGAATCACCCGGGTCATATCGGTTAATTCTAGCGCTCATAGGACATGGATTATTGGGTATGCTTGGTGTGGCTATAGCTCTATTCTTTCAATCTTCATGGGTTCAAAAAGGCAGTCACGCAACAGGTATGTTGTTAGCTATCGTTGTACTATCACTGGGCGGAGCACAAATCAGCGAAAGTTTGCCTGGTATATTTCATTTTTTGATCTGGTTGTTGCCGCCAGTAACTCCTGTAATGGAGGCCATGATGAAAGCTGATACATTGTCATTAGCGGAGTTGTTAGGTTCCTTTGCACATGCATTAGTATATATAACACTGCTTATCGGTTTTTATTTGTACAGATCAAGACAGAGGGATTACAACAAAACATAACTTGTATAGATAAAAGGAACAAGGATATAGAAGTGGGGGAAAAGATGAAGGATACATATGTACCTGAGAGTGAACAATCGAAAGAGTTATTCGCCTATTTTGGACTGGCAGTTTATTATGGACAGGCCCTCGAGCAGCAGCTTACCAACTTGCTATTGCTTACTAAGCTATCACAAGGAAAAACGCCAACAGAAGCAGATCTGACAGACCTTTATCAGCGAAAACTCAGCAATTCACTCGGCCAACTCATCAAAGAAATCCAACATCATTTTCCATTCTCGGAGCAAGAAACCGCTCAGTTGGAGGAAGTGTGGAAACAACGTAATTACATCGTTCATGATTACTTTAAAGAACGTATACAGGAAACCTTTACGCCTGCCGGAAGGGCTAAAATGATTCGGGAGCTGAAACGATTTAAAAATAAGGCAAGTAGACTTGAAGTTAAACTGCAAGGCTACTGCACAGAAATGTTCACGAAGCTTGGGTTAGAGGAGGAAAACTTATTATAATAATCCTTCTAAGCCGCAAGCTGTTACAACCTCTGGTCTAAAATGAACCGAAGAAGCTCTAACACAGCGAGAGAGTGCAGTTAAAGCTTCGCCTAATGCCGGAATCATCTCCGGTGTTAGGCTTTCTCCAGGTTCCCACCACCAATTGTTAATATTCAATGTTTGGCTCTTCTTATCCATCACCGGTTCAAATCTGCCAACAAAACGATCATTATATAATATTGGCAGTACATAGTAACCATATTCTCGTTCTATTGCCGGCTTATAGACCTCCCAGCGGTAATGAAATCCAAATAATTGCCGAACCAGCTCGCGTTCCCACAACAAATTATCCAGCGGAGCCAAAACAGCCGCAAATGAATTACGTGGTTGAAGCCCAGTCTCTTCGGATTCTTGCAGCATCACAGACTCCAAGGTTGGAGCATCTATACTGCGGATATAAAGCGGAACCTTAATCCCCTCGACCCAAACCTCTCTGAGACTATCCTTCTCCAGCAATCTCTGAATCGCCGCAGCACGCTCTTTGCTCTTCAGTCCAGATATGCCCAGCCATCCGTCTCCAGATTTATTCCATAACAAGCCGATACTTCCTATTCTACGTAACACATACCAATCGTGAAATTGCTCTTCCGTGACATTTGGATCGGCTGAACTCAGCAGCTCTGAGGGTAACAAACGTTCAGCGAAATCATAATATCGCCGGGTATGTACACGATGGTGGACAACAATCTCTCCCCAAAAGTACATGCTTTCCATTGCAGCCCGTGATAATCTTGTCGGAGCCCAAGCCCAATCTACTTTCTCCTTTCCGTCTAAATCCAGAGAGGAGAGAGGACCACGCTTCTGAAGCTCTTCACGAACCTGTGCTACAGCGACCATTACAGGCTCATTAGCCTGATGATGGGAGGCAGCAGCAGTTCTTCTCCGCTTAAAATAAGGCCAATCCTCCGTACAATAAATAGACATGTTCTTGTCCCAGCCATCAACGAGCAGCCTGTCTTTATACAGAAGCTCTTGGACCAGTTCTGGCGTAAATCCCGGAATCCGTGCCTGAAGGACCAGCTCATGATTATGGCCAGCGATATTAAGGGGGTCATATTGGATGCAGCCTACGTGACGAACATAGTCATAAATACTATGTTTTCCAGAAGGGATAGCTCCAGCAGTTAACTTTTGATGAGATAGCAGAAAAAGCCTAGCTTGTTTCTTAGTCAAATTATAAGTAAGCATACTTTGCTCCTCCAAGGTTATGTATTAATTTCCATAATACAGAACATCTGTTCTAAGATCAAGCAGGAAAAAACCCTGAATCACAATGAAGTGACTCAGGGTTGTAAATTACATTTTCTCAAGAGAGGGTTGCAAGTTTCCGAGTGCTGGACGGTTGCTTGCGCCAGCGTTATCGCCAGAGCTGTTAGCAGCAGCACCTACTTGCAGCTGGTACATCCGGAAGTATCTTCCGCCAAGCGCCATCAGTTCATCGTGGCTGCCGCGTTCTACGATCTCTCCGTGATGCAGGACTAGAATCTGATCTGCACTGCGAATCGTGGATAAGCGGTGTGCGATGATGAAAGTGGTGCGTCCTTTTTTGAGAACTTCCAGCGCATCCTGAATGACGCTTTCCGTCTCTGTATCGATATTGGAGGTAGCTTCATCAAGAATGAGAATAGCTGGGTCAAAGGAGAGAGCTCTCGCAAAAGAAATCAATTGCCGCTGACCTGCAGATAAAGTACTTCCTTTTTCGATGACAGGTTCATCAAATCCTTGTGGAAGATGAGCAAGTAACTTATCCGCACCAACCTCACGCAAAGCTCGTTCTACCCGTTCACGGGAAATTCGTTCATCCCCTAGACTGACGTTCGAAGCAATGGTGCCCGTGAAGAGGTACGGATCCTGCAGTACGATGCCCATATGATTCCGTAGCCACTGCTTTGGAATATCCGTAACCTTTTGCCCGTCAATCGTAATATCGCCTTTTTGTGGATCATAGAACCGGAACAACAAATTGATGATTGAGCTTTTGCCGGAACCCGTATGACCTACAAGAGCGACAGTTTCACCCGGGCGTGCTTCAAAGGAGATATCGCGCAGGACGTAGTCTTTTTTATAAGCAAAAGATACATTCTTAAATTCCACATTCCCTTTGTAGCGTGGCATGGAGCCGTCCGTAACGTTCTCTCCAGGTTCATCCATAAGCGTAAACACACGTCCCGCAGATACCATAGAAGTATCCAGGTTCGCCAACTGGTTCACCATACCTGTGATAGGCTGGAACAAACGTCCCAGCACATCGACAAAGGCATACAGTACGCCTAAGGATACAAAGGTTGAACCAGTAATACTGCCATGTCCGAAATACCAAAGCACCATCACAAAAGAGAGACTACGAAGTGAGTTCACCAGATTGTGGGACGTGAAGGCATTCAGATTTAACATTTTATTCTGATATTTCAAGTAATCATCGTTCAGGTTCTCAAATTCTGCACTAAGCTGCTTCTGACGGCGGAATATCCGGACGATTGACATCCCCTGAATCGATTCATTAATAATGGCGTTAATTTCACTTAGACGTGAGCGAATGATCGTATTGTATTTGGTCGCAATTTTGCGATAGAGCACGATCCACAGCACAAGAATAGGTACAATGAACAAGCTGATCAGACCCAGACGGACATCAAGTAAGAACAGAGCGATATATACCCCAGTTATATTGATAATACCGGTGCTGAAATTGGAGAGGACGGCAATGAATAGATCCTTAATCGCCTCGGTATCATTTGTAACCCGCGACACTACCTTACCAGCAGGTAAATTGTCAAAAAAATGAACGGGTAGTCGCTGGATATGCGCGTATACATCTGTCCGCAGCTTCCGGATTACCTGATTCGCCGAAGATTGCAGCCAGTAGGTTTTTCCGAATTCAGCAAAGATGGAGATTACAAGAAAAATAGCATACATTCCCACCAACTGATAGATCCCAGGAAGCTCGGGTTTGTAAAAAGCGAACAGCTCATCTGCCGACAGCTTAACCGCCGGATAGATAACTTCATTATCACCACGGGTGATATGCATCTCTCCATCGATGAACTGTCGTTCACCGTCAGGCTGTGTTACAGCTTCGTTAATAAAATAGAAACTTCTCCCTGCTTGAAGAACACGAATTTCTTGGCCTTTAGTTTCACCAGGCTCAAAGCGATCGCCGCGTTTGTATAAACTATTGTTATATTCAGCCGCCTTATCGGGAGACGTGGTGCTGAAATAGGGCTTCTCGATGGCCAGCATGTGATTGTCGATCATGCTTTTGGCTATAAATGGACCTGCCAGCTCTGCCGCTACCCCGATTGAAAGCAGCAGAAGGGCTGCGATAAAGGTTTTCTTTGCGGTCAATGCATATTCCAGCAGGCGTTTGCCTGTACTTTTTGTCAACCGTGACACCTCCTAAAATGTTTTGCGTAGTCGTAGCTCGTTTATTTATGGTTGTAGTTTAATCATTCGATAAGTTATTTTCGACTTGCTGCCGATCATATTGCTCACGGTACCAGCCATTCAAATCCAATAGTTCCTGATGTGTACCTCGTTCAACAATTTGTCCGTTATCCAGTACAACAATCATGTCGGCATGTTGGACGGCAGAGAGACGGTGAGTAGAGATTAATGTGGTTTTTCCGGCACGTTCATTCCGGATATTGTCGATAATCTGAGCTTCCGTACGAGCGTCAACGGCTGATAGGGCATCATCCAGAATAAGAATATCAGGATTAGCGATAAAAGCTCTGGACAGAGAGACACGTTGCTTTTGTCCACCGGAGAGAGATACACCACGTTCACCCACCAGAGTATCCAGACCATCGGACAATGCGCCCAGGTCGTTTTGGAAAGCGGCAGCTGTAATGGCTTGCATAATCGTATCGTCATCGGCGTTGTCTAGACCAAACTGAATGTTTTGCCGAACGGATTTGGAGAAAAGGATTTGCTCTTGTGGAACATAACCCATCCAGCTATGCAGCTGATCCAGGGAAATCTGTTGAATAGGCACGCCAGATATAAGGATTTCTCCATTACCTGTCGGATATTCGCGGAGCAATTGTTTGAGCAGTGTAGATTTCCCGCTTCCTGTACGCCCGACTACACCTAATGTCTGCCCTTGGTTCAGGGTTAGGTTGACATGGGTTAGATTGTCTATCGTCGAAGAAGGATAACGGAAAGTCACATCGTTAAGCTCGATTCGAGTAGGGTGGGGAACTTGAACGGGATGGGCAGCATTTTGAACATCGGGTTTGGAGTTTAACGTCTCGTCGATACGTTCGAGGGAAGCTCCACCACGCTGCATAATGTTGATCAATTCTCCAATAGCGAACATCGGCCATACAATCATACCGAGATACATATTAAAGGAGACTAGATCACCCAGTGTGATCTGATTGCGGAATACAAGGTAAATCCCATAAGTAAGACCAATAATGTAGCTGAGTCCGACACAGAAGCGGATAGTTGGTTCGAAGAAAGCATCGACACGAGCTACGGCCATATTTTTGTTGTAAACATCCTCAGTAATATCCGAGAAACGTTTTTCATCAAGACGCTCTTGGACATAAGCACGGATTACGCGCACACCAGAGACAGATTCGAGCACTTGGTCATTCATATCTCCGAATGCATCCTGCGCTAAGCTGTATCGATCATGAATAGCTTTACCATAAAAAATCATAGCTATTGCAATTAAGGGTAATGGTAATACTGCTGCAAGGGTCAGCTTCCAACTGACGAGAAAGCCCATCGCAAACAGCACAACCGTGAGGTAGATTGTAGAATCCACCAGTGTAAGCATTCCGAATCCTACGGTAGCTGAGACGGCTCTGATATCATTGGTTGCCCGGGCCATGAGGTCACCAGTTCTATTTTTCTCGAAGAACGAGGGCGTCATAGTCATAAGATGATTCATAAATCGGGAGCGCAGCAGGCGCTCAACAAGGTTGGAACCTCCGAAAAGTTTGTGCATCCATATGTAGGTAATCCAATAAATTACTAGCAGCAAAATAAAGATCATGCCGATATATTTGGCAAGCGAAGCTGTAGTAATCGAACCGCGTACTATGTCGTCAATGGCATTGCCTAGCAGACGTGGAGGGAGTAATTCAAGAACGCCCACACCTATGAGTAATATGAGTCCAATCAGGTAACGCCTTTTTTCTCGGCGAAAAAACCAGCCGAGATCGCGAAGAACAGAGAACAAGTAAATCCCTTCCTTTCAGGTTGTAATGATTGCTTGTGATGCTGATAAAAGCGCAAGTGATTATCTCTTCAGCAAACAAAAAAAAGCATATCATCCGAAAACGGACGATATGCCTGTAATTTACAGCTATCATGCGCACGGTGCGTTACAGCACCAAGCATGTGAGAGACCTTCAAGAACTAAAGTTATACGGTCCATAAGACCCGCAAAAACTTCAGGATGGCTTAATCACTTGGGCTGCTTCGGTATTCGGTTGAGTAAAAATTCCAACAATAGTAAAATAATATGGCTGTAACTTCGTAAACACCGCGCTCACCCCTTTCATTAATTTGGTAATAACTAGAAGACGTTTAGTTATGTTCAGAGTTTATCATCCGGTTCGCGAATTTGTCAAACTTAATTTTAAATGGGTCGGGAAATTATTAATTGCATAAAGTTGTTTGAATATCGACTTATTTTCGTTATGATTAGAATATACAAAGGAGCTGAGAGAAATGAACATGGAAATTAGTCAAGCAGCGGCAGCTTGGTTTAAGAGAGAATTGGACCTTAAGAATGGAGACTATATTCGTTTATTTCCCCGTTATAGCTCGGGAGGTGGACTTCACCCCGGTTTCTCGCTGGGCATTGCTACAGAAGCACCTGGGCGTCCAGCTATTCAGGTCAAACAGGATGATATTGTGTTCTACATGGAGGAGCAGGACTTGTGGTATATGGAAGGTTATGACCTATCTATCGTATACTCTGAGTCAGAGGATGACATTGAATATAAGTACGAACCAAAGCGGGTATCCGGCGAAGTGCAGGTATAGTTGTCTTAATGATTGTTAATTTTAATCAGGAAAAGCCCTTGCCAAAAGGCAGGGGCTTTTCAAATGCTGTCTTTAAAAATGAGGGTATTCCAGTTGGAGATACATAGGTGTTATCAGTGCAAATTGCGAGAGGTTTCTTCCTCCAGAGCGAAGTCGAAGTCGTCAATATCGTACACCTGAACCGGAACTCCACCCTCGATGATCCGTTGAATCAATTCAAATTGATCCGTTAGGATAGGGACTTTCTCACGTTGTGAGGACAGTAGAAGCTCTGTTTCGATGGGATCGAACATCTCACCGTAGACAGCGGTATCCATACTGTTAATGATGGTGATTTTGGATTGCCCGCCAAGGAGAATACCTGAGCTTTTCGCCCAAGGCACAGCTAAACAGCGGTTGATCTTCTTCGCGTTGAGCGGTTCTTCAAAATAAGCAATGAGCTCACTAATCTTCAACTTAACATGCTTGTCGTCGTCCGGACGGTTCATCAACGGATCATCGCTGTCTCGCAGTTCGTATAGTTCCATCACGGTAGTATAAGGCACTATATATTCTACAGGGCTGCTCGATACGAGAAGCTGGCCGTAAATCGCCATCATGACGGCTTCCGTCACAAATTGTCTAGACATCGTTATCCTCCTGAAGTTCGGTACTGCAATTGTACTTATGATCTAAAATTATAAAAACACTGTAGAGAGCAAAAGTCAACTGTACTTAGCAACTCACTAAAGAGAAGGGACAGAATATTCCTGTGAAGCAATGGAAATCATATTTTACTTTTGTACGACCTTATATGAAATTGATTGTGTTTACGCTGTTTATCGGCATGATCAAATTCAGCATTCCGCTAACGCTGCCAATGATTCTGAAATACGTGGTCGATGACCTCCTAATGAACCCGAGCATGGGTATTGAGGAACGGGTATCGCATTTGATGTTTATTCTGGGTGGTGCCTTAATTTTATTTGTAATCGTAAGAGGACCCGTGGAGTATTATCGCCAATACTTTGCTCAGCTTATCACAAGTAAAGTGTTGTTCGATATGCGAAATAAGCTTTACAGTCATTTACAGCGGCTGTCACTGCGGTATTATCAGAATACCAAGGTGGGAGAAGCCATCTCCAGATTTATTAACGATGTTGAGCAGACCAAAAATTTGGTCGAAGTCGGCATGATGAATGTATGGCTCGACACGTTTACGCTAGTTTTTGCTTTGGGATTTATGTTTTATTTAAATCCGGTGCTGGCGCTCGTGTCTATCTCGGTATTGCCTTTTTACGCAATTGCTGTTAACAAATTGTATAAGCGGCTTAAGCTTTTAACGAAAGATCGATCCCAGGCTCTGGCTGGCATTCAAGGTTATCTCCATGAACGGATTCAAGGGATATCAATCATCCGCAGCTTTACGATGGAAAAAGTGGATCAAAAGCAGTTTGAAGACATCAACGGCAACTTTCTTAAAAAAGCGATGGCGCAAACCCGCTGGAACGCTATGACCTTCGCAATTATTAATACATTAACGGATATAGCACCTCTTTTGGTCATCGGATATGGTGGTTATCAGGTCATTCATGGCAATTTGACAGTAGGTACCTTTGTAGCTTTCTTTGGCTATCTGGACCGGATGTATTCCCCGCTGCGGAGATTGATTAATTCCTCGACGGTGCTTACACAAGCCTCTGCTTCTCTTGAACGGGTGCTTGAGCTGCTGAATGAGCCTTATGATATTGTAGACAAGCCGGGAGCAAAAGTGCTTAAGGATTCACGTGGTGAGATTGCTTTTCAGAATGTATGGTTTAAATATAACGAAGAGAATGATTGGGTCTTAAAAGATATTAATTTGAGAATTCAGCCCGGACAGACCATTGCGTTCGTCGGAATGAGCGGAGGAGGAAAGTCCTCTCTTATCAGCTTGATCCCGAGATTCTATGACATCAGTAAAGGCAGCCTCCAAATGGATGGTTATGATATACAGGAATTAACACAGGAAAGCTTGCGTAGGTCTGTCGGTATGGTCTTACAAGATAATTTCTTATTCAGCGGATCTGTGCGTGAGAATATTTTATTCGGTAATCCTAACGCCACGGAAGAAGAGGTCATTTCAGCAGCAAAAGCTGCCAATGCGCATGATTTTATTGAGCAGCTGCCACTGGGTTATGAGACAGAAGTGGGAGAACGTGGTGTTAAGCTTTCTGGAGGACAGAAGCAGCGGGTTGCTATCGCAAGGGTATTTCTTAAGGATCCGAAGGTTCTTATATTAGACGAAGCTACATCGGCGCTGGATCTGGAATCAGAGCATTTAATTCAACAAGCGTTGCAGTCCCTTTCTTCGGAACGTACTACATTAATTGTAGCGCATAGACTGTCAACGATTACACATGCAGATCAGATTGTCGTACTTGAGAATGGTGAAATTACTGAACGGGGTACGCATGAACAGCTGATGGCGATAGAGGGTAGTTATGCGCGATTATTTAACGTACAGCATTTAGACGCCTAATATGTTTTGGAAAATAATTAAACACCTTAGTGGTCCTCTCGAAAGAGAAGGCCACTTTTTTTGAATTCCAATCAGGCTTGCGGCACACAGTAACTTATACTATTGCAAAAATTCTACACAGGATTTGAGTCTTTTCGGAGATCATGTGCGTCTAAAGCTTATAAACATCATGAAAGGAAGTGAGGAACGTGAATAAAACCACGCTTGAGGAAAAGGCGATAGCAGGTGATGAAGACAGCTTTACTGCGCTTATTGACGGCATGCAGGAGCGTTTATACCGAATGGCCTACTCCTATGTGCGGAATCAAGAGGATGCGCTGGAGATTGTGCAGGAAACCGTCTTCAAAGCCTATATCTCCATTCATAAATTGAAGCAACCGCAATATTTTAAAACTTGGCTCACCAAGATCGCTGTCAACTGTGCGCTGGACTTTATCCGTAAATCTAAAAAAATCGTGTATATGGATCAAGAGCTAGGAGGCAGCTATGCTCCGAAATCTAGGGAAGAAGTTATGGACTTGCATGAAGCGCTCAGCGGTCTTGATGAAAAATCAAGAATGGTGATTGTGATGAGATATTTGGAGGACTTGCCCATAAAGGAAATTGCAGAGGTTCTTGATATGCCCCTGAGCAGCGTCAAAACCGTTATTTATAGAGGTTTGGAAAAATTAAAAATAAGTATGGAGGAGAGTGAGTACTTTGGATAAGCAACTAGAACGTCTACAGCAAGCCTATAATGAGATTGAAATTCCTAAAGAACTATCATTCGCTTCTCGTAAAGGAATTGAAAGAGGGAAAATCTATAAACAGAAAAACAGTTCTTCAAAACGTACTTTGAAATGGTCAGGATCAGTAGCTGCTGCTGTATTGATTTCTTTTACGGTGGGTGTAAATACGGTCCCTGCCTTTGCGAATAGTATGGATCAAATACCGGTTCTAGGTAAGCTGGTCAGTGTTCTGCAATTTACAGAGGGAAGTGCAGGAGGCGGAACCATTCAGGATGGAGTAGATGTGAACTTTATTTCGGTCAAACAACTGAAGAATAGCGATCAATTGATTTTGAATTTTGCAAATCCGGATGAAACGCAACAGTTAGCAAGCTCATATAACGTAAAGTTTACGGAAAATCCGGCAACAATGACAATTACAGTGAATGGGGCGAGAAAATTCTCAGCAGTTAAAGATCTAGAGACATTAAAACAAAGCCGATATGTTCAGGATGCTTATCCACTAATTACACTAGATGATTCGGCCATTCGGTTCAATGTCACGCTTACAGACTCGGTTGCTTATGAGGTAAAAGAATATAAAGAGCCAGCACAGGTAGTGATTACGTTAAAAGAGAAAGGAAACGAAGCAAAAGGGGGCTCTGTATATTCGTTAAGAACGGTCTCACAGCCTTCCGGTGAGGCGCTGGGTATGGCTGAAGAAATGTTATATGGGTTAGAGGATTTGCGGATGTTAAAGGATCAGAAAGGCTTATATCTCGTGGAAGCAGGATATTTTAATACAGAAGAAGAGGCTTTGAAGCAGTTGCAGAAAATTAAGACAGAGTATGGCGTTGAAGATTTATTAGTCGTTGAAAAAAGAGCGGTGCAGCAAGTTCCGCAGTCCATTTCTCAGGTGGAGGAATAGTGAAGAAGATGGTTATATAAAAGGCACACACAAAAAGACCGCCGAAAGCGGTCTTTTGTGCTGTTTTATTACATTTTGCCGATCATAAGTGATAAAATGCCGGCTGCGATCAGCGGACCGACCGGAACGCCCTTAAATAACGCAACCCCGATCACCGTGCCAATCAGCAGACCAGCTACAACTGTGGGTTGGTTGGTCATGAGGGTAGCACCGCGGCCTCCAAGAAAAGCGACGAGAATGCCGATAGCGATAGCAAGCAAGGACTTCCAGTGCAAGAAGGATTGACCGACTGTCTGCAGCGATATTTTGCCGCTGGCTAATGGGGTCATGACCCCGATGGTCAGGATGATAATCCCAATGGTTAAACCGTATTTTTCTAGCCAAGGAAAGGTTTGCTGCAGGCCAAGTACTCTTAGCAGTAATAGGACGACCATTGCTATTGTTACAGGGGAGTTGCTGCTGATAATTCCAAGCGCTGCAAGTCCAAGCAAAAGCAAAGAGGTCATGTCCATTTTAAAGTTTCAACTCCTTAGGATTAGAACTTTCTTTTGACACAATGTGATCTGCGATAAGTTTACCATGCCCTCTTCCGGTCTCAATAAACACTTCGTTAGCATTGCGGCCAGAGGCGATTACTCCAGCAACATACAACCCTGGAACATTACTTTCCATGGTTGAGGTGTTAAAAGCAGGCTTATCCATGTCGTCGTCCATGATCACACCCGCTGAAGTGAGGAGGGTACGGCTAGGACGGAAACCAGTCAAGGCAAGAACGAAATCATTATCCAATGCTTTCTTGTCCCCCTTATGATCCGTAACAATTACTGAGCTTGCAGTAATTTCAGTGACACGCGAGCCTAAGTGCAGAGTGATTTTCCCTTTTTGCACCATGCCTTCAAAGATTGGCCGAACCCAAGGTTTAATATTCTCTGAGATGCTTTCACCACGATATACCATATCTACCGTAGCTCCTACACGCATAAGCTCCAGCGCTGCATCTACAGCGGAATTACTGCCGCCAATTACAGTTACCTTCATTCCCGTGTAAGGATGAGCTTCACCGAAATAATGAGTAACTTTAGGTAGTTCTTCACCTGGAATGCCAATCATATTCGGCTGATCAAAATAACCTGTTGCTATAACTACATTTGCAGTGATACGTTTCTGATGCTCACCACGCATATTTGACGTATGTACGGCAAAGGTTCCATCTTCAAGCGGCTCAATGGATAAAGCTTCTTCATAAGCGGCGATCTCCAGACCATATTGCTCAGCAGCTCGGCGATAATAGACAAGCGCTTCGTGACGGTAAGGTTTGTCGTTGGTCGAAGTGAACGGAACATCCCCGATTTCTAATAACTGAGCCGTACTGAAAAATTGCATATTTGTTGGATACAAATAAATGGAGTGCACAATAAAGCTTTTTTCAATGATAAGGCTGGACAGTCCTTGGCGTTGGCATTCGATAGCTGCCGAGAGGCCGCAAGGACCTGCACCGATAATAATGACATCTTTCATAAAGCGGGTTACCTCCTGATTGTTACTATCTTTTCTTTAAATCCTACCCTAAATTCATGAATTTTTCCATAAGGGCAGATTGAGTATAATAACCATTGCAAGAACAACGTTGATTATTATATAATTAGATATATATCTAATGTATCAATTTAGTGTGAAATTCTAGGAGCGTGAACCCTGTGCAGTTGGAGAAAATCGTGAGTTATCATAAAGCTTTAGCTGATCCAACGCGTCTTCGCTTATTGTTGCTTTTGTCCCAAGGAGAAATGCACGGGCAAGCGCTGGCTGAAAAGTTGAATTTATCGCAGCCTACAGTCACTCATCATGCGGCTAAATTACGTGAAGCGGCTCTAATAAAGGAAAGACGCGACAAAAATACAGTTTACTTTAAACTGAATCCGGAGTTTATCAATAATGGGGCTGAAGCTTCACTGCGATTTATTTTTTCGAAAGGAGCTGAGAATATGGAAGAGCAATTGCCTGAGAATAGTCTTCAGGATACTGTAATCCGTAATTTTTTCTCTAAAGATGGCCGGCTGCGTCAAATTCCAGCACAATACAAGAAGAAATTGATAGCGCTTCAATACATGGTTGAGAAGCTGGAGCCAGGTGTAGTTTATACGGAAAAGGAAATCAATGAGTTTATTAAGCAGTTTCATGAAGATTTCGCCACTATTCGTCGTGAATTCATCATGCATCAGTTTATGTATCGTGAGAAGGACAAGTATGAACTAAATCCTCGAGAAGTATGGACTCGGTGGGAATATGTCAAATAATGATCTTTTAAATATTAACATTCTGTGTCGATTTGAAATGTACTGATTAATTATTCGAATTTCGAATAAAATGGAATTGTAAGCGTTATCTGAGACATATTTAGAAAGGAGACTTTCGTTATGTTATTTAAACGCACAAAAAAGCAACCCAAATCAGATCATGTAACCGTCACATTACCCCAAGTGAAACAGGCGATTCGAAAGTTCGAAGAAGATATGCCTGGACCTATTAATAGAACAGCATTAATCTTAGAGGACAAAAGAATCGATATGAGTCGTCTGAAACGTTATTTAGGTGGAATACCCGAACGGAATTTCTACATGTCTCGGGAGACCTATGAAATTTTCGAGGAAGAAGACAAGTTAGTGCCGTATTATTTGGATTTAGTTCAGGCTGCTGTAGACAGTTATATTAGTGATACAGGCAAGCTACCGCTTCTTGAAGATACCTGGTTGCCAGAGGTTCATTATCGATTGTTATCTACAGAAAGTTATCTAAAAGAAACGCCTCCTTTTCCGCTGTATATTACGGATGAAGAAATGATGCTGACCCATCGGGCAGAGCATTTCGAGTAAAGGAATGACGCAGATACGAATCTTCACAAAGACTGTTCAGTAAAAGGGAAGCCACAAATCCTTTTTGTTGAATAGTCTTTTCTTTGTCTCTAAAGGCATAGTACAATTACATTCTGTAGGTTTGGTTTGAAAATTAACAGCATGTAAGGGGAATCGCTTGATGAAGGAAGTACAAGCTATTTTATTTGATCTGGACAATACTTTAATGGATCGAGACTATACATTTCGCAGCTTTAGCACTCAGTTCGTGCAGGATTTTCTTGGGCATCTGGAACCTGCGGAAGCGCAGGCTGTGATCGAGGATATGATTCATAGAGACGCTGATGGCTATCGTGATAAAGACGGGTTTTTCTTAGAACTTAGTGAGATCCTGCCTTGGGAAAAGCCTGTGACGGCTGAACATATCCGGGCGTATTATGATGCGAGCTACATCAATCATGGTGCGGCCATGGAGCATGCTTTGGAGATTCTGGAGTATTGTGTGGAGCATGGATATACTTTGGGGCTGGTCACCAACGGTAAAAAAGAAATCCAGAACACCAAAATCGATATTCTCGGCCTGCGAGAGTACTTCGAAGCTATAGTTATATCTGGAGAAGTTGGCATTGCGAAGCCTGATCCTGCGATTTATCAATTGGCACTAGACAGGCTGGGTGCCTCTGCGGATCAAACCTTGTTTATAGGGGATCATCCCGTAAATGATATCTGGGGTGCAGGTAAGGCTGGCCTTGAAGGGATATGGCTGCAAAGGAAACATCCTTGGGACGATCAGCTGGACATTCAACCTTGGAAAATGATCCGTGAGCTGAAAGAATTAAAGGCTATTTTGTAATCTGGAAAATTTGGGGTTGACATTTTACTGCTGCACCAATTATGATAACAGCATCTTAAATTTCGGAAGGAGACGATGTTTTATGACAGTTTTAAATGTAATGAACTCAACTGTTGTGGATACGTGTCTTCCGGGAACAGCTGCTACCGAATAATTGATTCGTGCAGTTTAGCAGGTAAGCTCAATTATGCTTATTAGAGCCGCCGGGAACCGTATAGGGTCCGGTGGCTTTTTTGCGTGTGTAGAAAGATTGGATTCGGTGTAATAAATCCACATGTCTATATACCGCCGCCGGAGTCTTTATTTCCGGCGGCTTTTTGTGTTCTCGGAAAACGCCAAGGGGCAAGAAAAAAACATAAACATATCTTTTAGGAGGAAATGAATGAATAGCATAAAGCAATATGGTTGGAATGAAAACTGGAGTACAAAATGGAATGAAAAGTGGAGTCATGCAGAGGATAAACAGTTTATACCCGGGAGAATCGTTGGTGATTTTGGCAGTAAGTACAAAGTGTTAACTGATGTAGGAGAGACGTGGGGAGAGCTTGCCGGGAAGCTGAGACACACATTTGTAGCCTCGGGTGATTTTCCTGCCATTGGAGACTGGGTAGCATTGGCGATGCAAGATGGCGGTGAGCATGGAATTATACATGGCGTATTGCCCCGGCAGAGTGTGATCTCACGCAAGGTCGCAGGAAATACACAAGATGAGCAAATTGTTGCCTCCAATGTAGACACGTTATTTCTGGTCAGCGCGTTGAATGATGACTTTAATGTTCGCCGGATGGAGAGATATCTGATCATGGCTTGGAATAGTGGGGCAAATCCAGTTATTCTACTCACTAAAGCGGATCTTTGTCCGGATGCAGACAGTAAAATCGCTGAAATGGAGAGCGCGGCTCCCGGAGTATCAGTACATGCTGTTAGTGCAATACAAGATGAAGGACGCGAGAAGCTGCTGCCATACATTGGTGAGGGTCAAACTGTAGCTCTTACGGGCTCTTCCGGTTGTGGGAAGTCGACAATGGTCAACTGGCTATGCGGGAAGAACCTTCAGATTACGCAGGATGTTAGAGAAGGGGATAGCCGCGGACGTCATACTACTACCCACCGTGAACTGTTTGTTTTGCCGGATGGGGGGATTATCGTAGATACACCGGGGATGCGGGAGCTGCAGCTCTGGGAAGATGAAGGTGGACTTGATCTAGCGTTTAGTGATATCAGCGGTCTAGCTTCTAAGTGCCGGTTTAGTAACTGTAGACATGAACGCGAAGAGGGCTGTGCTGTACTGGAAGCAGTCCAAACAGGTGAACTGGAAGAGAAGAGGCTATTCAACTACCGAAAAACACAACGAGAAGTATTGTACCAAAATAATAAAGAAGCCAAGCTTAAGAGAAAAAGCGCAGCTTCCACTAAAGTGAGTTCATCCAGAACCAGAGGCTATGGGTGGCGTAAAGAGCTGGATGAATATTAAAAAGAATTGATATAACGGCATAGACATTGAAAAAGGGCGCCCCTTAGCTTTTGACAGCTAAGGGGCGCCCTTAATTATTGAATTGAATCTAAATGGTTATGGTTTAGAAGGATGCAGCAGTTTCCTTAGCCAGTTGCAATCCGTTTTCAATGATTTCAGCGGATTGTGCTGGAAGTTGGTTGTGGCCTTCGATGATTACTTGTGTAATATCTTTAATTCCCCACAGGTTAAGGTTACCAACGATGAAGTTTACTGCCATTTCAGCACTTGCTGCAGGACCTTCAGAGTAGATACCGCCTCTTGCATTCAGAACGATTGCTTTTTTACCTGTCAAAAGACCAACTGGACCTTCAGCAGTGTAAGAGAATGTTTTACCAGCTTGGCAAAGGTAATCTACATAAGTGTGCAATACAGCAGGTACAGTCATGTTCCATAGTGGGAAACCGAATACTACCTTATCTGCAGCGATGAATTGATTAAGATATTTATTAACGATAGCGGCACCAGCTGCTTCTTCAGGTGTTGCTTCGTATCCTTGAGCGGCTTTATACATACCAGTGATCAGGGTATTGTCGTAGTATGGAAGTTGCTCTGCGAACAGATCAAGCTCAGTAATTTCATCTTCTGGGTGGTTGAGTTTGTAGCTCTCCAAGAATTCATTGTAAAGCTTAACACTTACGGATTGTTCTGCTGGACGGTTGTTTGCTTTAATAAATAGAACTTTAGACATTATGATTTCTCCCTTGCATGTGTGTATTTAATATTAACTATATTTAATATAGCATGTAATCTTTTGTTTGTAAATTATTTTTTTGTTCTTGAAATTTGTTTGTGCTTAAAGAGTTTGAAAAAATGAAAACAAGGTTAATAGGTGATACAAGAGAACAGGAAATAATTTCCTGTCTTTATAAGTTCCAGAATGATCTAAAAGGAGCGATTGACATGTCCATCGATCGGTTTATCATTAAAAAATTGGACAGCTGTCACGAAGAGCATACGCGTCAGAATTTAGTGAAGCTATTTAGACTTCGAATCCAGAAAGCTGAAAAAGCAGAGCAGAAGAATTACAAGATCAGCTGATAATTGCTTATCTCTTCCTAATAGTAGATTTTTCGCTGAATGAGACAGAGTCCTTGGGTTAAAAAAGTCCGTAAATATAGCAGAGCAGTGATCCTCCCGTTAAGGGGGGATCACTGCTCTGCGTTTTTTAGTCCTGGGCAGATTGCTTCAGCATAAAGGGTCAGCAAATGAAAGCCAACCTACGACAAATGTCACTTTTGGCAGGTGACATAGTAGGGTCAGGCCACCCGCTACATCTAATCTGCTAACCAATGCAAAGTCATTTGTCGAGTTACACACTAAGTCAGTCACACGCCAAGCTAACGGCTGAGTTACCTCACTGACTAACACAACTAATCACCTACCGAGTAACTCAGTGACTAACACAACTAATCACCCGCAGAGTAACTCACTGATTGACACAACTAGTCACCTACTGAGTAACTCACTGAGTCACACACCAATATTAACGGCTAAGTCACTCACTGACTAACACAACCAATCATCTACTGAGTAACTCACTGATTGACACAACTAGTCACCTACTGAGTAACTCACTGAGTCACAAACCAAGTTAACGTCAGACAATAAATCACTCGCTAAGTGACCTTCCAAGTTATCCTTAGCGGGCAACGGACTCAGATGACGCTATATGCGAATTTTTAGTCATTAGAGCAGAGTTCCGGACTCCAGCGCAGCTATTCAGCTTTTCGAGGTCGATAATTAGTGTTTTTAGTGCCAATAGCGACTCTGGGGTCCGATAGGATTCTAAATGAGTCAAAAAGCTGCGATTAAGGTCAACTGAGTCCGATAGCATCCAACTATGAGTCCGAAAGCAGTGGCTATAAGTTCAAAAGCAGCGACTAAAGCTCCGACAGTAATAACTATGTACACGATAGTAGCAACTATGCACGCGATAGTAACAACTATGTACACGATGGTAGCAACTATGCACGCGACAGTAACAACTATGTACACGATAATTGCAACTATATACGCGACAATAGCAACTAAAGCAAACTGAGTTTCGAATTTAGATTACTGTGGACTCAGATGACGCTATATGCGAATTTATGAGCATTAGAGCAGAGTTTCGGACTCCAATGCAGCTATTCAGCTTTTTGAGGTGGATAATTAGTGTTTTTCGCGCCAATAGTGACTCTGGGGTCCGATAGGATTCCAAATGAGCCCAAAAGTTACGATTAAGGTCAGCTGAGTCCGATAGCAGTCGGCTATGGGGATGGCCGGCAAGCAGCAATCCTAATGTGCTATATAGCAGCCCCAAGAAGAACCCAAGCATAACTAAGCTGAACCAAGAAGAACCCAAGAAGAACCCAAGAAGAACCCAAGAAGAACCCAAGAAGAACCCAAGAAGAACCCAAGAAGAACCCAAACAGCAAGCAGAACCAATCTCGTGTACTCTAATAGTAGAAGCTATGTATGCGTGAATGTATCTAATATAAATGAAGGCTCGGATTTAGATCAAGATGCTAGGGAAAGCCCCAAAATGGTCCAGAGTCCCAGTGGCTATTGTAGTGTTGAGTGACAACTCTATGGGATGTCAGGTTAACCCGATATACATACATCTGTATCACAGAAATAAACATCCACCGCGCCCAACGGACTCAGATGACGCTATTTGCGAATTTATGAGCATTAGAGCAGAGTTTCGGACTCCAGCGCAGCTATTCAGCTTTTTGAGGTAGATAATTAGTGTTTTTCGCGCCAATAGTGACTCTGGGGTCCGATAGGATTCCGTATGAGCCAAAAAGTTACGATTAAGGTCAGCTGAGTCCGATAGCAGTCGGCTATGGGGATGGCCGGCAAGCAGCAATCCTAATGTGCTATGAATTAGCACAAATCAGTACAAAGTAGCATCAAGCAGAACCAAGCAGAACCAAGTAGAACCAAGTAGAACCAAGCAGAACCATGTAGCATCAAGCAGAACCAAGGTCCCTGACTTTGAGAGTTAAGCTATGTATGCCTATTTATGCGTAAATAGTATCTAAATCAAACGGAGTGTCATTTTTGATCAAGTTTAGCTTCAAAAGGACAACGAGTCCAAGCAGCAGTTCTTAGCTGCTTTTAGGATGATCTTTATTAGAAGCTTAGGACAGCAATGTTGTGACAAAAAAACTACCCCTCCATTAATAGAGGGATAGCGCCAATGAATCATTTTCACTGTAACTGTGCAATATAGCTTCAGAGCCTTTAATTTCGATACTAATCAGAGAATTGAGGCATTTCTGGAGGGCACTTTTGCCCTTTTGAATTTTGAGCTCCAGCGTACTGTTAAGTAATCTAAGTACTTTTTGAGTGGGCTGTTTATTTTCTGTTGTGAAATACACAGGTACAAGTTTGTTCTGAAATGTGATGAGCATTCTCATTTTGAAATCACCTCGCTACAAGTATTTCATGTTAATGATCATACCCCTTGTTTCTTAATTTTACCTTAAAATTAGCTTATGATAACATAAAGATTGCTAGTTTAATATACATTTATATGTAATACAGGAAGGATACAATAATGTGAATGAGAAAGAACGAACGGATTTAACGGATTTAACGGAATTTTTATTTCCAGATCGGGTAACCGACCAAGTAGTATTAAATGAATTATTAAATACTGCGTCTACAGCAGAAAGGATAGGTAGATTCAAATATAGAGAGAAGGAGATAACTAAAGATCTGTGTTTACAAATACATAAGGATAAAATACTAGCCTACTGCAATAATACACCGGACTCTCCTCCGTGTGTGCTGAAGAACAGAGATGAAACAGAGAGCTTTTGTCTCGAGTTGTTCGAATGTGAGAGAGCGATGGAGCCCTTTGCTCACGGGATTCCGGCTTTACTAATGTCAAAAAAAAGGTTCGAGGAGCTGAAAAAAGGCTCTGATTCCTCTACGGTTCACAGACTCTCAGAGTGTTTAGCTGCTGAGACAGGAGATGATGTCCATTCCAACCATCTTGCACGAGTGATGAAATGCTTCGACGCAGAGGGAGAATTGCGACTCTGTATTTCTAGTGAAAATGGCTGGAAGTTTCAGTATGCTAGCTTCATAAGTGATCATTCAAGTGGCTGGTTGCTGCGAATGAGCAGCGATCCTTCCCAAGACTGGATTGTAGCTCTTCCTATATCGAAAGCACAATTATGTGGTTCTGTGGCAGAGTGGGTGTTTCATTCCTCTTCTTTTCCTAGTCCACAATAACCGTTGAATAGGGAGGAAGAGTAAGCTGATCTGAATTTAAGGTCACTTTGTCAGCAGTTGTCTTTTGGATCTTGGTGTAAGAGATACCCTCGACATTTGGATGAAGCGTAATGATTTGTTCATCTCCAGTTAGGTTATGAACAACGAGGACTTGATCCTCTTTTGATATACGTTCGTAAGCCATTACCCCTGCATTGCCAGAAGTGTAGTCTCGAATTCCGCCATCACGGAGCGCAGGGACTTTGTTTCTTAACGCAATGAGTTCGCGGTATCTTTTAAGCAGTGAGCTGCTGTCGTTAGTTTGGCTTTCGACATTAATGCTAACATCATCAGCGTTATTGCTGCCGACCTCCCAAGTAGTCTGCCCCTCACCCTGATCCGCTGTCATCCATCTCATGGGCTCACGAATTCCTTCATCTGGTTTTACACCAAGCATTCCTATTTCTTCACCATAATAAATAAAAGGATTTCCAGGCAAGGTTAACAGCAGGGCTGCTGCCATTTTTGCATGATCCAGATTGCCGTCTAATTGACTCATGACTCTGTTTTGATCATGATTTGTCAAAAAAATTGCATCGGTAAAATGGCTATCAGATATTTTGGAGTACAAATTATACGTACGTTCCAGCGTAAAGGCAGTCCCGCTGTCTTTTTCAGTTTTCACGGAATTAATAAGGGTCTCAGCTAACCCAAAGTTAAAGCTAGAGTCGAAGGCTTGATCCAAATAAGCCCCTACGGTGACTGCAGAATTCTCCCATACTTCGCCGACAATATAAGCTTGAGGATTTACTTCATTCATCGCTTTGCGGAAATCCTGCCACCAAGATACATTTTTATTAGTTGTGGCTTGGCTTTTGTCGCTTAGAAGGTCTTCGTAAATATGTTTAGCAGCGTCTAAACGGAATCCATCAACCCCTTGTTCCAGCCAAAACTTGCCGATAGTCTTCATTTCATTACGAACTTCCGTATGATCGAAGTTTAAATCAGGCATGCCTTCCCAAAAGCCACCTAGATAATGACTACCCAGTAAAGAGTGCCATGCACTGCCACTACCAGCGGCACTAGCTCCATTGGCAGGGCGTCCTTGATCTTCAGCCCATATGTACCAGTCGCGATATTTGCTGTCCTTATTTTTAGCGGAATCTACGAACCAAGGATGTTCTTTAGAGGTATGATTCACGACCAAATCCATAATTACTTTAATCCCACGTTTATGCGCCTCCGTAACGAGCTCTTGTAAATCCTCCATCGTCCCATAATCTGGATTGATTGCACGATAATCTGTCACATCGTAACCATGATAGCTTGGTGAAGGGTTGATAGGCATAAGCCAAATCCCACCGATCCCCAGATCGTCTGTGGTGTCAGGATTTCCGTCATTTAAATAATCTAATTTCTTGGTAATCCCTTTGAGATCACCGATACCATCCCCGTCAGAGTCATAGAATGAACGAACAAAAATCTCATAATAAACCGTTGAGGGCTGTTCGTCAGTGGTTATCGTTTTTGCAGCGGGAGGTGTAGTAGTAGTATTCTGAGCTGTATTTGCTTTTGGCGATGGAGAAGGGGAGGCAGAGGAAGGGATATTGTTATTATTTCCTGAACAACCGGATAGCAGAAAGGCAGTTAAGCTAAGACTCAAAAGTCCGTTTATTGTGTGTTTTTTGGCGATAGGTGTTGCTCGTTTATTCATATAAAATAACTCCTTCTGCTGCAATTTTCCTATAAAGGAAATGGTAAGCGCTTTAATTCTTATAGTACTGTAATCAAATCCTCAGGTAAAACGTTTGCACAGATATAAAAACAGCAAATCCAGTGATATTTATCCATAAATTCAATAAAAACCGCTATTATCATGGATATTCTTTTAATTCCCCGCGATATTCGGGATTTTAACCTTTCAGTAGGCATGTGCATATGCTTTAAGCAAGGGCGAAGGACCCGGTAAGAAAGGAGAATGAAGAATGAAGATTCGGAAAAAGCTGTCATTGTCGCTCATGATCATTACTTTATGCTTTTCAGTACTTGCCGGTTGCGGCGGAAAGTCAGAGACGGTAAAGGTGAAGATTGGGGAGGTTACCCGCTCTGTCTTTTATGCACCCGAGTATGTTGCCTTGACTCAAGGTTTCTTCAAAGATGAAGGGCTGGATGTAGAGCTGCAGACGATTCCCGGTGGCGATAAAACGATGACCGCATTGCTCTCAGGAGCTATTGATGTGGCGTTGGTTGGTTCAGAAACCTCCATTTACGTGTATCAGCAGGGTTCGGATGATCCGGTCATTAATTTTGCACAGCTGACTCAAAGGGATGGAACATTCCTGTTCGCCCGGAAGGCTGATGGAGATTTTAATTGGGATAAAGTGAAGGGCTCTACCTTCCTTGGTCAAAGAAAAGGCGGAATGCCACAAATGGCAGGCGCGTTTACTTTATCTAAAAAGGGAATTGATCCTGCGAAGGATATTACCTTGATCCAAAATATCGATTTTGCTAATATTGCCGGTGCATTTGCTTCAGGTACTGGGGATTATGTGCAGCTGTTTGAGCCGCAGGCCTCTATCTTCGAACGAGAAGACCGGGGAGCTGTAGTGGCATCGTTTGGGGTGGAGAGCGGTTATTTACCTTATACGGTATTCATGTCAAAAAACAGCTACATTAGCAAAAATGGAGACACCGTGCAAAAGTTCACTAATGCCATCCAGCGTGCTCAGCTTTGGGTGAAGGAACATAGTCCTGAAGAAATTACGGATGCCATAATAACTTATTTTGATAAAACGGATCGTGACATTGTGATTTCTGCTGTAAAACGTTACAAGGAGCAGGACACCTACGCCATTAATCCGGTTGTTGATAACGAAGAATGGAATAATCTGCTGGATGTTATGGATAACGCAGGTGAACTTAAAGAACGTGTTCCAGCAGAAAAAATCGTGAACAATACTTTTGCTGAAAAAGCTGAAAAGACCATAAAGAGCAGTAGCTCTAAATAAGAGAGATAAGATCCTAAATGGATTTTGTTAACTATAAGGAGGGGATGACCTTGCTTCCAGTAGTGCAATTAAAGGGAGTAACGCATGCCTATCTCGGCGATCGGGAAGCTTCACTGGCCGTTGAGGATCTAAATCTTAATGTCGAGCAAGGAGAGTTCGTCAGCTTAGTAGGCCCAAGTGGCTGTGGCAAGACGACTCTCCTATCGATTATTGCTGGACTGCTGCAGCCCTCTGAGGGTGAAGTATTCGTAAATGGCCAACCCATTCTAGGCCCTTCACCTGAGGTTGGATATATGCTGCAGCAGGATTATCTTTTTCCTTGGCGGAGTATTCTTGACAATGCCGTGCTTGGACTGGAGCTGACCGGAAGCTTAAACGAGGAAAGTCATAAACGGACTTTGGAGCTGCTACGCGAGATGGGATTAGAAGGGAAAGAACAGGCCTATCCTTCTCAGTTATCCGGAGGGATGCGGCAACGGGTGGCTCTTGTACGAACATTAGCTACCAATCCAGGACTGCTGCTGCTAGACGAGCCGTTCTCGGCACTTGATTATCAGATCAAACTTCAGCTGGAAGATTTAGTCTCAGAGACCTTACGCAGCCGGGGAACCACGGCTATTTTGGTCACGCATGATCTGTCAGAAGCGATTGCGGTCAGCAGTAGGGTTATTTTATTGCAGCGAAATCCAGGGAAGATTCGTAAAGTTTTTCCTGTTCCGGAGCTAATCCGCTCGGCCCCACCGCTGTATGCGCGTGATCAGCCAGGGTTTGCAGAGCTTTTTCATGAAGTATGGACAGAGATGGAGATAGAAGGGAGGGAAAGCTAATGAAACGAACAGAGCAAGCGGGAGTCTTAGCTTCCCGTGAACTGTGGCTGCAGCAAATGCATGTGGATTTCAAAAAAACTAAACAGCGCCGGCGTAATCAGGTTATTGCTGTAAGAAGCAGTCTATTGCTGCTGTTCTTTGTGTTGTGGGAAGCGGGAGCAAGAATGGGCTGGATTGATGAGTTATTGTTCAGCTACCCGACAAAAATCTTCAAGCAGATTTGGCAGGATATGATCAGTGGAAGCTTGTGGCCTCATTTAGGGATGACGGTAGGAGAGACTGCGGTAGGCTTTGTTCTGGGAACCTTGTTAGGAACGCTGCTGGCAGTGATTATTTGGTGGTCTCCGTTTTTATCAGCGGTGCTTGATCCGTTTATGGTTGTCTTTAACAGTATGCCGAAGGTGGCCTTGGGGCCGATTTTCATCGTAATGTTCGGGGCGGGTTTCACCGCAATCGTTGTGACAACCTTATCGATTACAGTGATTATTACTACACTTGTTGTTTACAATAGTTTTTGCAGTGTGGATCCTAATCTGGTGAAGGTGGTTCGCTCTTTTGGAGCTACTAAAGTTCAGGTGTTTTTTAAAGTGATTCTTCCGGCATCTTTTCCAACGGTGGTCTCTACCCTAAAGGTGAATGTGGGAATGTCATGGGTCGGGGTTATCGTAGGAGAGTTTCTAGTAGCAAAATCCGGTCTTGGGTACCTGATCATATATGGATTCCAGGTGTTTAATTTCACGCTTGTGATGTCCAGTCTGCTGATTATTGCAGCCGTAGCAACAGCAATGTATCAACTGGTAGTGTATCTGGAGAAGCGCTTGTTGTACCGGCGGTAAGTCTAATGTAACGTTGTGTCCGTTCACAAAATCTTGTAACATGACTATATCTTTACCTATTAACGGTTAGTGCTTTTAAGGAGAGATAGGGTTATGGGATTTCGTGTGATTAAAACAGCTGCTGCGACGTTAATGTCCGTTCTTCTCGCGTCTGCAGTAGGCATACCCAATGCACAAAGTGCAGGGCTTTTAGCCATTCTGGGTGTGGAGGTTACCTTGAAAAGGAGTTTCCGGACGATAACGGCGCGTTTTTTGGCCTCGCTCGTGGGACTCTTTTTTGGGTGCATTTTATTTTGGATATTAGGGTTTCATTACTGGGTACTTGGACTGTACGTTCTTGTTGGCTTTCCGATGATTGTGAAGTCCGGCTACAAGGAAGGGATTGTCACTAGCTCTGTTATTGTGTTTCGTGTGTTTGGACAAGCTGAGTTATCGCTACATGTGTTGTTGCAGCAAGTAGAGCTACTGGCCATAGGACTCGGTTCAGCGGGGGTGGTCAACTTAATTTACATGCCACAGACTGGGGGAGTTATTTATGGAATCCGCAAGGAAGTGGATCGATACTTCTCAGTTATTTTTACTCAGATGGCCCGCACTTTGCGTGAACCTGCGTATATGTGGGATGGCAAAGAATTAATTGATGCGGATAATGCAGTGCAACGGGGACTAACAGCAGCTACTCGCGAGATGGAGAATCATGTGATTCATCCTGATGAAGCTTGGAATGTCTACTTCTATATGCGTAAGGAGCAGCTGGAATCGATACAAAGCATGATGCAGCTGATTTCTCAAGTATATCGCCATTTACCGCATGGAGAGATGGTAGCTGAATTGTTCGACCAGCTTAGCGGAGATGTTTTGGCTGAAGAATATACAGGCCGCACTGAACATTTGCTGGAAGAGCTTGAACAAGAGTTTGAAAGCATGGATTTGCCAGAGACACGTGAGGAATTCGAAGTGCGATCAGCGATTTTGCAGCTTTGCAGAGAATTGGCACTTTATTTGAAAATTGCAAAACGCCATAAAATACCGGTTAGCTATAAGCCTGAGAAACGTTTGCTCACCCGTAAAAAAGCTTAAAATTAGGCTTTAATAAAGTGAAGTATTAACATTCGCCCCTGAAATCACGATAAAATATGTATGAACTAAAAGTTGATCTCCGAAAGGGATTAACAATTATAGGGTGAGTTCAAATTCAAGCAGGAAATTCATATACGAATTTTCCGCATTGGCAGGTGAGGCGTATGGACAAAGATATGGAATCATTTATCGGAAAACAACTAGTAGCTAACCTCTTTAATGACAAAGGAGTATTTGTTTTACCCGCATTGACTTTATTGAGTGCTGAACATATTAGATTAATTCGTCAACATAAGATCACTCTGGAATCTCATGACGTCGTCCAGCTGGATAGCGCGGAATTTTTCCAGCTTGCAATTGATGATTGTACAGCTGCGATTGAGAATATTTTTGAACAGATTCGTCATAACAAAAATAAAAGAATTCCTATGCTGGAAGTTAGAAATGAAGTGATTCCGTTTATCCAGCAGGTAAGCGAAAAAAATGACTTCTACGGAGTATTGGCTGCTTTGCAGACCAAAGATGATTATACATACAGACATAATGTAGCTGTGGGCATAATATCTACCTTGCTAGGCAAATGGTTGAAGCTAAAGTCTGAGGATTTGAGCATGTTGACCATTGCAGCGACTCTTCACGATATCGGCAAAATGAGAATCCCGGATGACATATTAACCAAGCCCGGTCCATTATCCGACGAAGAGTTTCAGCTGATGAAAAAGCATACGACCTTTGGGTATGAGATGATCAGGGATACGGTAGGCACAAACCATACCCAAGCGCTAGTAGCCTTACAGCATCATGAAAGAATGGACGGCAGTGGTTATCCATTTGGTGTGCTTGGGAACCGGATTACTGATTTCAGTAAGATCGTTGCTGTGGCTGATGTGTTTCACGCAATGACCTCCGACCGTTTTTATCGCAAAGCGGCTCCTTTATACGAAGTATTACTGCAAATGGAGGAGAGTGTGTTCGGTAAGCTCGACCCTTATATTTGCAGAGTGTTTATTAATAAGTTAATGCAGTCAATGCTAGGGAACGAAGTGGAATTGACAGATGGGCGAAAAGGAAAAATTGTTATGATTCTTGCTACAGACCCTTTGCGGCCTCTGGTGAATATTGATGAGGATTTTATTGACTTAAGCAAACATAGATCGCTTGGAATTGTGCGGGTAATCCCGCAATAGCTGGTGTTTTAAGGTTTTTAGAGGGGTTAGGAATGGCTCTGGAACAGGTTGGACCATTTTTGGAATCTACTCATATATGTACAAATTTTGAAATAAAATGAACTATGAGTCTCCTGAAAAAGCCTTCTTGAGGGCTTACTCAAATTTATTTATAGTCTAACAATCAACAAATGCCTAGAACCTGCATACACTTGATAGTGAATGATTGTATGGAGGAGGTTCAAAGATGTCATTAAGCCATAAACGTCAAACAAGGGAGATCATTACGAAGGCAATTTGCGGCAAAGGTCGTAAGTTCTCTACAGCAACCCATACCGTGACTCCGCCACATCATCCGACTAGTATTTTGGGGGCTTGGATTATCAACCACCAATACGAAGCGGTTGCCGCCGGGAACGGAATCGAAGTAATTGGTACTTATGATGTAAACATCTGGTACTCGTACGACAAGAACAAGCAGACCGAGGTAGCAAAGGAAACAGTCTCTTATGTGGAGCTCATTCCGCTTTCCTACCTGGACACGAGACACCGCACTTCAACAGTTGAGGTCTCTGCGGAGGCAACGCAGGAACCCAACTGTGTAGAAGCGGGCGTATCGCCAGGCGGAGGCAGTGTGACACTTCGCGTAGAGCGCGAATTCGAAGTGGAGTTGGTGGCTGAGACCAAAGTCCGTGTGTATGTCACTGAGCAAAGTGATGATCCAGAAGACAAGGATTATGATTTTGAAGGTGATAGCTTCGATTACGATGATCTGGACCCTGACAATCTGGATGATGAGCTGTAAGGAAGGATACGCCGCCGTTAACTGAGTATCAATGGGTTATGGTCCATTATATGTAGGGAGTGCGGCGGCGTAGAGGGCGAATGCCCTCCTTTTTTTTATTTATTTTTAGGATGAAAAAAGGTTCACGCTCGGATGGAGGCGCTAAAGCGTATGAATGAAGGTCATAAGGTGTATTCAGAATTGTCTGTGGCAGAGAGAGAGTCTAGATTGCTTAGAAGCGGGGTTGAAGCGACGCTGACGCCAGCTGGAAAACGTTTTGTCGATACATATGCTTCACATGCTACTGAGAAGGGCCACAGGCAGTGTTATAAGATATTGGTTTATCATTTGACTGTGCTCCACATCTCTTTGCTTGGAGCGGGTCTTGGAATGCGTGCGGCCACCGATAATTACAACGAAGCTGTGAGCTTTGCTAATACCGAGAGCAATACCACGGGAGGCCGAGCGCGGGGAGAGCTTCGCGGGGTGATGAAATTGCTCCAGCGGATTGCTGTCCGCACGCTGTACAGCTTGGGGCTGGATAGCGGTGAGGTCCTGCTGAGGGCAATGGGGAACCGGAGGTATGTGGTGGAGGGAGTCACTCCACTAGTAAGGACCTCCGGGCAACGATTGCCCGAGCCTTATCGGTCCGCAGCGTTAGCGCTGGAACGAAAGCTGGCTCTGGAGCAGCCGGGCCGCAGCGGCTTGCTGATGGGCATGGACCCGGAGTTTATCATCCTCCGGGAATCCACCGGCCGCGTCGTACCTGCGTCGCGGTA